>JALHPN010000105.1 GCA_022842465.1 Polyangiaceae bacterium
CGGCGGCCCCTCGCGACGCCGGCCGTGAGGCCGCCGCGTCGCGCTGCGCGCAAGGCGGCGCATGCACGCTGGACGAACGATGCACGGTGAACGCGGACGGCGTGTCCCTTCGTTGCAGCTGCGCCGCCGACGCGTTCGCGTGCATCGAGCGGACGCCGGCGCCGCCCACCACCTGCGTCGAAGGCGCGGCCTGCGCCGGGACGGCCGACTGTGGCATCGACGACGGCTCGTCGGTCCGGCGCTGCCGCTGCGAGGCGGGCCAGCGGCGGTGCGAGACCCTCACCACGCCGAGCGCCGGCTGCGGGGCGAATCAGATCATGGCCTGCCACTTCTCGCGTCCCGACACGGGGGCCTCGAGCTGGCTCCACTGCTACGACCGGCAGCTCGGCGGCAACGTCTTCGGCTTCGTGTGCACGCAGCGGGACCCGCAGTCGATGGGCATGTCCGGGATCACCTTCGCCCCCGCATGTCCCTCCGCCGCGCCGGCGCCCGGCTCCTCCTGCTCCCCGACGAGCCAGTCCCTCGCCTGCACCTGCAGCTCCGGCTGCGTCTGCGCCTGCGCCGCCGGCTTCGGCGGCAGCGGCGCTTGGGCTTGCCTCTGAGAGGCTCGGGCGCCATCGCAGGTCCCTTGTGGAAGCGACGCCGGACGTGCACGCGGGTTGACCGGACATCCGCACGCGCTAGATCGCGCGGATCATGCGCTCGCCCTCGCAGCACCACGCCGTGCTCGCCCTCCTCGCTCCGGTCGCCTTCGCCACCGCGTGTGCTGCCGGCTCGGCGGCCGATGCCGTCTGGCCCGACGCGCCCACGGTCGCGAAGGCGACGTGGCGCGCGAGCTGCGCAGACGGCGTCGCGAGCACGACTCCGCTCGTCGTCGACTGGCAGCCCGAGGTGCGCGGTGATCTCGAGGCGTCGATGGATCGCCGCATCGCGGTCGTCGCCTACGACTGCCAAGGCATCCGCTTTCTCGAGGACTGCCATCTCGACGGCGACTACGGCTCTTCGAGCGCTGCCACGAAAGGCGCGGTACTTGTTCCGAGATCCGCGTGACCACGCGTTCGTCGCGGGGTCGGAGGAAGCCTTCGCGTCGGCCTGCGTACGACGAGAGAGCGAGGCGCCGCGTCTCCCGGGACCCACCGCAGAATCATGAAGGGCCGCAACGACATTCTCCGAGAGGCGCCGGATGATCCGAGCGCGCTTGCATCGCTGGACCCGGCGGTGAAGCAGATGTTCGAAGGCATCTTCTCCGACCTGTTCGCGTCCGGAGGTGCCCCCGTCGGCCGTCACCTTCCGCTCGTCGTCGCGCGCGGGTACCGCGGGCGCCAGCACGAGACCCGGCACGAGGTCGCGTTCCAGCGGCGCAAGGCGTGCACGTGCAACGTCGTGGGCTGCGACGCGTGCCACGGGGTCGGGTGGACCGTCTCCACCGAGAAGGTGCAGCTCTCCATCCCGCCTTCCGGGGGCGAGGTCGGCACCCTCATCCGCCTCGGGCCGACCTTCGACGAGCTCGTCGTCCACCATCGCGCCTCCGCGGATCTCGTCGAAGCGCGCGAGGGGGAGACCACCGTGACGACGGCAATGGCCATCGCCGCGGAGCTCGTCGAGGAGGGCTCGCCTCGCGCCGACGAGCTCCACGCGAAGCAGCGCGAGCACGAGGACCTGCTCCTTCACGAGCTGCGCGCGGCACGCGCGGGCCGCCGCGCCCGAGCGAGCCGCTCGAGGAGGATCCTCGGGGTGCTCCTCGTCGCTCTCGCCGCGAGCTGGCTCGCCGCGAGGCTCGCGGGCTGAGCCGTCTAGGGCCTCGCGGACTCTCCGCTGGCATCGGAGGCCTTACGGCGTACACGCCTCCGCGTACGTGTTCGACAAACGGAGATCATGCGGTGAGAGCCCGAACGCCTGCGAGCCGCTCGCCGTCGGGTCGTACGAGACGCAGCAATCCCATCGACGCGGACTGGTCGCCGCGTCGGTCTGCGACAGGACCGTGGCGCAGCATGCGAGGACGTCGGCGGACCTGGCGACCGGCTCCGTCTGGAACCCTCCGGGGGTCGGAATGCCCTCGCCGAGGACGGCCGAACAGTCGGCGCGGAGGCCGGCGTCCGCCTCGGCTCCAGGCTCGGAAGGAAGCGGCGCCGCGGGAGCAGGCGCGTCCTTCTCGTGGGTGCCGTCGGCTTCCTCCGCTTCCGGCGTGCTCGCGACGGCGCCGCCGCAACCGAGCACGACGAAGAGAGTCACGGAGAACGCGCTGCGGTACAGGGCGGCGAAACGAGGATCGCGACGTGACATGGAACCTCCAGTCACCGTCATAGCGCTCCTCTCTCCGTCGACCGTCCGTATGAACGACGCGTGTTCGTACGTCACTTCGATACAATCGCGTCGCGGCACGGTTCCGACCGTTCCGCTCGCCTTTCACCGAGCGTGACAGGTCGTGCCCAACACGAACGTCGGATCGTTCACTCCAGCTCGACGACGAACGAGACGACGTCCTCGGTCGTGCGGTTCCCGTCGTCCCAGTACATGGTCACGTCCGTCGTGTCGGCGTAGACCTTGAGGAAGTCTTCGTCAGCGCGCGAGTCGTTCGGTTCGGAGGGACCCCACGCGGTGAACGACCACGGCTCGCCGGTCACCCACGCCCAGCCCTCTCCCGGCTCACCTGCGTCTGCGGGCTGGAATCCCCCGAGCCACGGGCCGTGCTTCTCCAGGAACGCCCCGGGGGTGCCGCGGACGACGGACCAGACGAAGAGGTTCTCGGACGCCGACCCTATCGTCGCGAGATGACCGCCCATGTTCGCGGCGACGTCCTGCGCGACCGTCCACGCGACGGGAGATGGTGCGACGACGACCACGTACGCGTGGCCGTTCTCCGGCCAGATCACGGCGCCGTCGGGGACCGAGCGAGCGTCTGCGCCTGCGCCTGCATCGACGGGCGGAATGCTCCCGGCGTCCGCGCCGGCGTCCTCGACATCGCCGCCTACGGCGCCGTCGAAGGCCGAGCAACCGACCGAGGCGCACATGCCCGCCAGGAGCCACCTTGCTCGCATGGCGGCCAGCGTAGGCCGCGCTCCGTGCCCTAGCAATTGGACGGCTTCGGTTCCGGCGCAGGGATTCGAAGACGGCAACGGCGATGTCGGTCGAGAGCGGTCCAGATGCGTCTAAGTCAGGATCGCTCGAAGAAGCGGCCTCTTCGGACCTCGAGGAGGCGGCCTGCACCTCGGTCCACGACGGTCGGCGGTGCCTTCGATGTAGCAGTGTAGCAAGCCTCCTCGAGGGGGCCGTGGCCGGTCTCGCCGCGAGGCGTACGGATGCTGCCACGGAGTTGCTGCGCGCGGCTGTACGCCTTCTCGGTAAGGGGGACGAGGCGGCGGGCGGAGCGGACGCCTCGGCCGACGACACGTGATGCGCGCCCGCCATGCGGAACGTGCGCTTCCTGCGTTGCCTGTTCATGCGGCGACGTCGAGCTGATGCGGCTAGGAGGCCGCCCCCTGCCTGGACCAGGAGGTCGCCGTGACGCTTGCGGTCGAGCTCCGGCGCACGGGCAGCGGCTCTCCTTCCAACAAACTACTGCTCGGACTAACAGGAGTGGCTATGCTGTCGCCCGTGAGCCAGGGGAGCATGAAGAAGTCGGCGTCGCTCTGGACTGCGCAAGCAGTCGCGCCGGACCTCGCACTTCCACAGGCGGCGGTCGACGTCTCCGTCTCCGCGGAGAGTCTCCGCGCAGCCGTGAAGGACGCGCAGGTGCGAGCTGCCGCGTTTGCACGGCCTGTCACCGAGGATCTGCTCCGCAAGAGCGTGTGAGGTGCGCGGGGCCGCGCCGCTGGCGCTCCACGCGTTCGACGCGGCGGGCGACCCGCTGGAGCGGTTGCAGGGCCTGCCACAGGGCCAGTACCTGCGCTGGTACCTCGCCGATCTCGGCGCGAAGTCGGTGCTCGTCGAGCCCGCGTACTTCGACCGCGACTACTTGAGCGAGTTCGCTGCGTTCTACTGCACGAGCGTCGCGGGCTACGAGAACGTGTGCCAGCGCGCGCACTACTTCGATTGTGAGGTGGACCGCGGAGGACTCGAGCGGGCCGTCGCAGGCGATGCTGCCGAGCAGAAGCGTCTGCGCGCCGCGTACTTGGGCTTCATCGTCGTTAGGCCCATTCCCGCGACGCCCATCGGCCGGACGGTGCTTGCCGCGTACCCCGACAAGACGCCCGACCTACCGCGAGTCGTCGAGCCGTTCCGAACCTATCGAGCGAACGTCGCTGGCCTCGAGCTCGACGTCGACGGAATTGCCTGGCAGCAGCAGGACGCCGCCGTCGGAGCGTGCGCGACGATCGCGTTGTGGAGCATGCTCCACTCGTCCGCGTTTGACGATCGTCATGTCGTCCCCACGACCGCCGACGTCACGCGGACGGCACACGGGCCTGGGCTCTCCGCGCAGCGACCGTTCCCGTCGAGAGGGCTTAATCTTGGGCAACTCGTAGCGACGGTTCGGGACTCGGGGTTCGCGCCACTCGTCATCCCCGGAGACGCCGGGGACCGTTTCAGCCGCGAGCACTTCAACACGTCGCTTACCGCGTTCGTACGCTCTGGATACCCCGCCGTGATCGCCGGGACATCCTTCGACTCCGGGCCAGGAGGCCGTGAGATCGGCGGACACGCCGTGTGCGCCGTCGGTTTCCGGCAGGCGAGCGCGCGCGTTCCTTCCGCCGGCTCCCTCGACTTTGAGGACGCGGAGACGGAGTACGTCTATCTCCATGACGATAACCTCGGCCCAACCGCGCGCTTCCGAGTGGAGACCGACAGCGATGGAAGCGTCCTACTGCGCGCAAGCCCGCCCGCCGCGATCCATGCCCTCTCCCTTCCAGACCCGACAAAAGATCACGCGGTCCTCCGGCCGTCCGCCTTGCTCGCCGCTGCACACGAGGACGTTCGGTTGTCTCCCGACACCCTGCACGCTCGCGCCGTCGAGCTGGGATCCATTCTGATTGCCGCGACCGGGAAGAGTCTGGGACTGTCCGTCAGCTCCCGGATCACGCGGCTTCCGCGTTACGTGCAGCGCGAGCTGCCGAAGGTCGGTCTAGCTCAGGAGGTGCTTGGTCGAACCCGCCTCGCGCTCTGGGAGTCAGTGCCGCCCATGTCCCTCCACCTCGGAGTGGTTCGGTTCGGCGTCGGGGATCAGCCGCTCGTCGACATCCTCTTCGACACAACGGACAGCGCGCCCAACCTGCGCGCGTTCTGCCACGTCGTGTACCACCCGCAGATTGCAAGCCTCATCAGCCACGTCGTTGCGGAGGCTGGCGTCGACTTCGGCGTTCCCGTAGCTGCGTTCTGAGGCGCAGCGCCGACGACTTGTCGTAGCGGCGTCGGCCCGCGCCTGCTGTTCACATGGCGCCGGCGCGTCAAGGAGAAGGGGGCGCGTCGACCAGGGCGCTGACGATGGGTTCGTACGTCTCCCATGCTGAGCGGAGCGCCTGGACGAGCACCTCGCGGTACGGCTCGACCTCGGCGGGGAAGGTCGGCGGCGGGGGCGGGACGTAGGCGTAGCCCGACCACCAGTCCGACGTGGTCTCCTTCCGCGCGGCACGGGCACGGCGAGCCGCCTCCGAGGCGCGGAGCTTTCCGCCGATGTCGGTGGTCTTGAAGGACCGCAGGCCCACGTAGGGCGTGCCACCCCCGCGGAGCGTGGTCTTGCCGCGCTGCCACTCGAGCGAGATGCTGGCGGCTGGTTCCTGCGCGTCGCCGAAGCCCCAAGCCTCGCGCACGAGCCGGAATGCAGGGTACGCGGTGCCGACGAGTTGCGTGCGCACGCGCACGTCCGGTCCAAGGCTGGCTGCGAGTTCCTCGACTTTGGGCGCGAGCTCCACGAGCCAGTCGTCGATGGCGTTGGCCGCCTCGGCTCGGAGCGCGGCCCACTGCTCGATCTGCTCGCGATGACGAAGGTAGAAACGGACTCGCTCGTCGTCGAGGCTCATCGAAACTCCTTCTTCAGGGTCTGCAGGTAATCCGTCGCCGCGCGGCACGGCACGGAGGTCGCGCTCTGCTCCTTCAGTGCCGTCTCGAGCGAACCCCGGATGTCGCCGTAGCCGAGCGTTGCGAAGGCCTCGAGCGCATCACCCGTGGCGGTTGCGGGCGGGCGTCCCGTCGGCGTGAGGAAGACGAAGCGAGCGCCGGGCGTGCCGCCGAACGTTTCGTAGAGAATATCGCACTGACGCAGACTTTCAGGGGCGTCGACCTTGTTCTCGACGACGATGCAAGCGCTGCCGACCTCGATGACGATGTCGGCCCGGCACGCGCCGCGGGTGACCTCACAGGTTACGCGCGCGTCCCCAAGGCGATCGAAGCCCTCGTCCGGAAACGCGCGCCGGAGCACGAGGTCGAGGAAGCGCGTCCCAAGCCCGTGCCGCGCGCACGGGTCGAGGAGCCACGCGACCATCGCCGAGTGGAGGGTCTCGCCGCGTTGGACGCCAAGGATGCCGAACAAGTCGTCGCGGCCATGCGTCCAGGCGCCGACTTCGCGGAGCGACTGCTGCTCGCGGACGAGTGATGAGAAGGAGGCCTCCCAGTCGTCGATCGAGGCGGGGCCGGACTGGAAGGCGCGCCACTCGCCGAGGAGGCGGTCGAAGACCTCGTCCTGCGTGGACATTTCGCCATGTTACGACGTCGAGCGACTTGCAGCGCAGGGATATGCCGGCGCGAGGACTGCGCGTCGACTGAGCGCCAGGGATCCACGGTGCGCTCCGTCGTGGCGAAGTGGGCCTTCAAGTCGTGGCACACGGGGAAGCGCCGTACCCGACGGGGCTCGGCGTTCGCGCTCAGGTCCGAGCGACCGCAGCGGCCGGCGGCTGGAACGCGAAGACGTCCAGGGGCGTCAGCTTCATCTTCGAGAGGTCGATCTCCTCGCGCTCCCTGCCGAACTTGAGGAGCGGCAGGAGGCGCTTGTAGAACATGGCGCGCTTCTCGATCGCCGTGCTGCCGTAGTCGAAGATCTGCGAGAGCAACGTGTAGAGCCGGACGTACGCGCCCATGTCGCCCTTGAACTGGGTGAGCGCGTCGAGCTCGCCCCTGGCGTCCTCTCCCGCCTTCGCGTCGCTCTTCTCCCTCGCTGCGCGGAGCGTCTCCTGCGCAGCGCGATACGACCTCATGATGCGGTCGAGCACCCGGGGACGCGCGAGGACCTCAAGACGCTCGGGTTCCGTCACCGGCGCGGCTACGATCTTCGCCGGACGTTCATCTCGCTGGCGCGCACCGACGGCGCGCGCCCGGACATCCTGAAGCTCGTCACCCACGGCTCGGAAGGGCAGCGCAACATGATCGATCTCTACTCGACCCTCGACTGGTCGGTCCTCTGCACCGAGGTGACGAAGCTGCGGATCACGCGCGTCGAGCGCGGCAAGGTCGTCGGGATGCCCCTCGCGAAGGCGTCGGCGGGCCGCGAGGAACCGGGCGAGAACCTCGCCCTTGCTACACCGGCCGCGTGATTACCGAGAATCGCGGCAGGTCATGGGTTCCGGCGCAGGGATTCGAACCCCGATAGCGGGATCCAAAATCCCGCGTCCTGCCATTAGACGACGCCGGAAGGACGGCCAGACGCTACTCGACCTCCGGGAGAAGGCAAGCCGCGCTCACTTGCACCGCGGGTCGTCCGGCGGCCCTCGGCGTGCGCGGATCACGCGCGTCGTCGAGGGGGAGGCTCGTTCGCGCCGACCTTCAGTAGACCGCCGCGTGCACGGCGCCGCGCTGCGGGATCGACGCGGCGTTCGGGCGGAGGTGGCCCTGGCCGTTCGCCTCTGCGGTCTTGCCGTGGAGCGGCTGCGCGCCGTCGTGGATGGCGACGTCGACCGACTCGGGCGGGGTCCAGCTCGCATCCATCGGGGTGCTCGCAGGCTGGACGGCGCTCGCACCGCAGCCGGTGAGGATCGCGAACGAGACGACGACGAGGGAGAGCAGGGCGGGGATCTTCATGGCGTACTCCGTACGGAACGGAATGTTGCAGTGAGGGTGCCAAGTGAACCCACACGGGCGGCCTGAATCCTTCCCAGTACTTGCGGTGTAGGTGGAAAATTCCAGTGTGCATGTTGATGCACCTCCGGGGCCCCACGGATCCACCAGGTGCAGCGGCCTGCACTCGGCGTCCTCCCCGAACGGCCCGGTCACTCCGGCTGTTCGAGCCACCGCTCGAGGGATCGCCGGATGGCCTTCGCCGTCTTCGCTTGGACGCGCGTGGCGTGGCAGGCGAGCCAGACCGACCAGCGGACGGCCCACCCGTCCACGGGGACGACCACGAGCTCCCCCCGATCGAGCCAGGGACGCGCCGCAGCGATCGGCCCGAAGACGACCTGGTCGGAGCTCGCCGAAAGCTCGAGGGCGGCGTGGAAGGTGGCGGCCGAGTGCCCCTGCGTCCGCCGTTCGAACGGCATCGGGCAGAGGTCCTTGCCCTGGAGGACGCGGGTATCGGCGATGAGGGCCGGCATCACGAAGGGCACCCCTTCGAGGGCCTGCTCGGGGACGGGCGCCGGCCCGAGCTTGTTCGCGAGGGCGGGCCGGGCGAGCAGGCAGCTCGCCGCGTCCCCGAGCCGTTCGTGGCTGTAGACGTCCCCGAGGGGCTTCTCGTCGGAGACGAGGGCGACGTCGAACACGTCCTCGAAGGCGAGCGCCCGCGTCCGGACGGGATCGAGCTCCAGGCACTGGAACCGGTGCCCGTCGCAGGTCCGCGCGAGGACGCCGGCCACCGTGGAGAGGATCGACGAGGGAGCCGCGAGGCGCACGATCGGCACGTTCTCCGTGCGCTGCCGGAGATGCCGGACCCCGCGCGCGATCTCCTCGAGCATCGGGATCGCGCGGAGACCGGCGAGGCTCACCGAGACGCCTCGCGCGCTCCGCGTGAGGAGCTGGGCGCCCACGAACGACTCCATCCGCGCGACCGCCTTGCTCACCTGGGAGGGCGTCACCTGCAGCTGCCGGGCGGCTGCGGAGATCGACCGCGTGTGGAAGACGGTCAGGAACGTGACGACGTCGTCGAAGCGGAGACTCTCGGTTCCTTCGGGGGCGTTCACCAGGGCCTCGCCGCTCGGTTAGCACGAAGCTTGACGCCCCGGGCGCGATCTGGGTAAAGCGCGCCCATCGACATGTTCCGAGGCCTCGTCTCCATCGTCCGTCGCGTCCGCCGCAAGCGCTGGATCAAGCTCCCGCCCGCTCTCGTCCTCGCCGGCTGCTGATTCGCCGCGCCGGCTGCCGCCCTACTCGAGGAGCCGGCACGCCGCGGCGACCTTCGCGTCGCAGGCGCGCGTGACGATCGCGCGGCCGCGGCTCGAGACGGCCGTGTCCGCGTCGGACATCATCGCGCGGCCGATCTCGAAGCACGCCGGCGCGTCGTCGCTCCGGCACGCGAGGTCCGCGAGACGCGTCGCGCGCGGGACGTCGCGCACGAAGCCTTCCTTCGACGGGGCGAGCCACAGCTTGGCGAAGCCCATCGCGTCGTTCGCCGTGCTCTCGTCGGGGACGGCGCCGGGACGCGCGGCGGCTGCGACGAGGGCGACGAGCATGGCGCCGATCACGGCCCAGGGCAGCGCGCGCCGCCTCGACGTCGCGGCGAGGCCGCCCGCGAGCCCGAACGCCATGCCGCCGAAGTGCGCGGCGTGGTCGAAGCGGAGGACGACCACCCCGAGCACCGTCCAAAGCGCGATCTGCCCGACGAGGCTCCGTACGTACGGATCGCGCGGGAGAGCCGCCGCGCTCCCGAGGATCCGGTAGCGGAGGGCGAGCGTCGCGCCGAGGATCCCGAACATCGCGCCCGATGCGCCGGCGCCCACGCGCGACCAGACGAGCGCGCTCGCCGCCGCCCCGCCGATGCCGCTCACGAGGTAGACGGAGAGGAAGCGCCACCTGCCGAGCACGCTCTCGACGACCGTGCAGAAGCCGAACGACGCGTACGTGTTCCACGCGAGGTGGATGATGCCGATGTGGAGGAACATCGGCGTGAGCACGCGCCACACCTCGCCGGCGAGCACGTGGGTGCGCTCGACCGCGCCGAAGCGGAGGAGGGTGCCGGCGTCCGTCGAGCTCCCCGCGCGCTCGACCAGGACGAAGACCAGCACGTTGATCGCGGCGAGCGCGAACGTGACGGGCGAGCGCTTCATCCGCTCGAGGAGCGGCGGGGGGCCGGCCTCGGGCTCGGTCTGGGGCGAGTCGACGCTCACAGCCGTGACCCCGCGCGCCCGCGATGAGCCGACATCACGTACGTGGAGAACGTGTTCACGAGCCGCTGCGCCGTGCGCTCGTCGAGCCCCTCGCAGACGAGGGTGGCCCTCCCGCTCCGCTTCACCGCCCTCACCGTCCCGCGCTCCACGTGCGACGCGATCGTCCTCACGTCGTCCACGAACCCGCCCGGCGGTCGGCCGCGCACGATCGCGACCTTGCCTCGCGCGATCTGCAAGCGGAAGAGCTCGTTCGCGCGCCAGGCCGCCCACATGACGAGCACCAGCGCCGAGAGCAGGCCGAGGACCACCGCCGCATCCGCATCCACCCCTCGTGGTTGGCACAGGCCCGCGCGCCCCGCAACCGTTGACCCGGGAGGTGGCGTCGTGGATTCTGCCGCGCGATGACCCGACGAAGAGCTTTCTGCCTGTCGTTCGCGCTCGCGCTGCCTCTCGCGATCGGTTGCTCGAAGGACGAGCCGAAGAGCACGCGGTGGAGCGAGGCGGGCGCTGCGCTCGCGTCGGCGGCCGCCTCGGGACCTCCGCCGAGCGCGACCGCGGCGCCGGTCGTGGACGGGAGCACGCTGAACAAGCGGTTCCCCGCCGACGGGACCGACGGCTACAAGCGCGTCTTCACGCAGGAGAAGGACGGCTTCGCGGAGGCGAAGCTCCAGAAGGACGGCAAGGACGTCGCGACCCTCTCCATCTCCGATACGAACGGCACGCCCGACGCGAAGGCGAAGTTCGACGCGGCGACGGACAAGCTCGACGGCAAGTACCCGCTCGTCACGGTCGGCAAGAACCAGTCGTCCGTGCTCGTCGGCGGTCGCTGGCAGGTGAAGGTGTCGAGCGCGACGCTCGACGCCACGGCGCGCCGCGCGCTCATGTCCACGTTCGATCTGGAAGGACTCTCCCGATGACCGAAGCTCTCCACGAAGCCCTCGAAGCCCTCCCCGAGACGAGCCTCACGACGCGCCTCCTCGGCGCGCTCGACTACGTCGTGCCCGGCGAGTGGAGGAACATCGTCTCGTTCGAGGAGATGATCAGGGACGTCACCGGCGAAGAGGACCAGGCGCTGATCCAGCAGGTCGGCGAGCGCGCGCTCGTCCTCTTCGCGGATCCGGAGCAGGGCTACCATCGCGCGCTCCAGGTCTACCGCGGCGTCGACACGGCCAGCACGGCCGCCGGCGCGGCGGCGCTCGTGAGCGCGGCGAGCGCGCGCTTCGAGATCCTGAGCTTCCTCGAGGACGTGGCCCCGAAGCCCGACACGGTGCAAGCCGTCGACGCCGCCGCGAAGCTCGCCGCCGAGCTCGTCGCCTTCACGCTCACGAACGGCCTCCCCGGCGACAGCGTGATGGACTTCGCGAACGCGATCACCGCGTACGGGAAAGAGGAGCGCATGCGCGTGACGGCGTGGCTGGCCTTCGACGCCGTCATCCCCCTCGGTCCGGACTTCCTCGCCAAGATCATGGATGCGCTCGGCTCGGTCGACATGTCGCTCCTGGAGGAGAACAAGGTCCTCCGCTTCGTGTCCGATCACCTCCCCGGCGACTGGGCCACGAAGCGCGACACGCTCCGCTCGAACATCGAGAACGCGGGCCGGCGGCTCTCGGGCTTCGCGGACGAGCGCGGCATGACGCAGGAGAGCCTCGTCGCGAAGGCGCGCGAGTACGTCGACATCGCGGACGACAAGCTCGATCTCCTCGCCGCCGCGCTCGACATGAGCACCAACGTCTTCGAGCACACCGGCATCCAGACGGTGGCTCGTCGCGTGATCTCGCGCGCCTACGGCGAGATCTGAGCCGGGGGCGGCACCGGCGTCTCGGCCGGCTTCGTCTCCGTGGGGGCCGGCGTCTCGGCGGGCGGCGTCGTCTCCTCGGCCGGGGTCGTCGGCGCCGGGGCGGGCTTCGGCTCGTCGATCGGCGGCGGCGGGGGAGGGGGAACCACCTCGTCCGGCTTCTTCTTGACCTCCTGGATGAAGATCGGGAGTGGCACCTTGAGGAGGACGCCGAACTCGGCATGCGTCCGGGCGTCCGTCCACGTCCGGGCATAGCCCCCGTAGACCGAGATGGCCGAGGCGGTGAGGATGCCGCGGACGCGGACGCCGTGCGCCGTCTCGTCGCGGAAGGCGCCGAGGTAGCCGAAGTCGACGCCCACGGGCCCGTAGCCTGCCTCGAGGCCGACCGAGGTTCGCGTCTCCTGCTCCCCGAAGTCGCGGAGGATGTCGGCGTACGCGCCCGTCCAGAAGAGATCTTTGAAGAACGCGAGGCTCGTCTCACCGCCGAGGATGAAGCCGTTCGCCGCACCCTTGGGTGTGTTGACGGAGTACCCGAGGTTCAGACCGACGGGGAGGAAGAGCCCTTTCTCGATCTTCGGGCCCATCGGATCGGCGGCGGCGGCCTCGCGGGAGGCGAGCGCGCCGGCGGCGACGACGGACGCCGCGAAAAGCTTGGGGAGCACGGCGGATCGGAGCGACCTCATCGGCGCTGCTCTACCCCGCTCTCGCGGCCGCTCAAAGGATCAAGCGCCGTCCGCGCCGTCCGCGGGTGACGTGGGTCGTCGTCTCGCACAACTGGGAGAAAACCTGTCCATGGAGGGCAGCCCGCAGACGCCAACTGTTCGAAATGATGAAACATTGAAACCAGGGCCCCGGCGGCACAGGGTGTGCTCACACTGTGCGCAAGGACGCACCATCTCGGTGCGGGGGAACGGGAGACCTACCATGCGCTCACTCGCTCGTATCGTGGCCGTCGGATTCGTCGCGGCGCTCGCCATCGGCTGCGCCTCGGAGACGGACGACGAGGCGGGCGACGGGGCGGGGGCCGCGTCGGTCACGCAGTTCCGGACCATCTGGAAGGATGTCCGCGAGCTCGACGGGAGCGGCTGGACGAAGCTGATCGGCGAGGCGACGAGCACCGAGATCCAGAAGGCGATCACGGGAGACTTCCTCAAGGCGGAGTGGGACGTGAGGGCCGCGTCGACCGGCGCGAACGTCGACGCGAGCAGCTTGCCGGGCATGTCGGTCTACGACCTCGAGACCATCAACTCCGGTCTCCTCCAGCGCTTCGGTGACGCCGACCTCCCCTCGCGCGTGAACGCCGTCCGCGCGCAGCGCGTCCAGGGCGGCTACTACCTCGACGCGACGACGACCGCCGGGATCAAGCCGTCGAAGTCCTGGTCGATCACGGGCCCTAGCGCCGGCGACTTCACGACGAGCATCTCCTTCGGCTTCGACGCCGGCGCGGAGGTCACCTCGCGCGTCGTCGTCCACTCGAAGAAGGACGAGCTCAGGAACGAGGCGAACGCGTGGCTCTCGAGCCTCGTCTCCTCCAAGGACTACTTCTTCTCCGAGAGCGCCGAGAAGGTCGACGCGATGCAGCCCGGCGAGATGTGGGGCATGCGCGGAAAGGGCCGCCTCGGCGGGCACATCGGGATCTCCGTCCCCGTCATCGTGAAGGAGATCATCTTCAACGCCGGCGCCTCGGCGCACCTCGAGGGGATCATCGACGTCCAGGTCGTGAAGCTCGCGGACGACCAGGTCGTCGTCGACCTCGGCATCCACGACGGTCGGGTCGGCGCCTGGTCGGCAGGCATCGGAACGTCGTACGGCGTCCCGGACGTCTGCAAGGACAGCGCGACGGGCCAGAACGGCGACTGCCTCCCGACCATCGGCAGCGGCGCCGCCTCGATCGACCTCAAGAAGGAGGTCCCCGCGCTCGCGCAGAAGGTCATGAACGAGTACCTCGGCGTGCGCGTCACGACGGGCGGCAGCAGCAAGTCCTCGCGCCTCTCGGTGCTCCGCATGAAGTTCGACTTCGGCGCCGCGTCGGGCGACGCCGCGAAGGAGGCCCGCGCCGCCTTCGCCCGCGCGATCCGCTTCGACGCCCGCCACGCGCAGACGCTCGCGAACCAGCAGATGGGCACCGCGCGTCCCGCCGTCACCGTCGAGGCGGACCTCTTCCGCGCGATGGCGACGTCGACGCGCTACACCGACTTCAACGCGTTCGGCTTCAGCGTCTACTCGTCGAACGACGCAAGGACGGAGGGCTCGATGACCCTCAAGACGCCGACGGACACGAAGGTCGTCACCTACGCGCTCCGCAACAAGCGCGGCGGCTGGTTCCAGACCCGCCACGGCTTCGACCGCCTCGCCTTCGCCTCGACCTCCGCGAAGGAGGGAACGCACGCGAACCTCGTCTTCAACCTCGCCACGTCGGACAAGCACCTCGACGAGCGCGGGCTCGTCACCGAGAACGCCGACGCGGCGCTCCTCTCGATCGGCGGGCGCGCGGCGACGGACGCGCTCGACGCGTTCGGCAACGGGCTCGAGGGTAAGGTCGCTTCCTGCGGCGCCGACGACGCCTGCGTCTTCCGCGCCCTCGGCGGCGCCGACGAGGCGAGCGCCCGGACGGCCTTCGAGGCCGCGCGCGAAGGCCAGCTCGGCCAGCTCGCCCTCCGCGGGCTCCCCGCCGGTTACCCCGAGCTCGCGAAGGAGGCGGCGCGCATGCGCCTCTCCGCGCAGGCCCTCGCGTTCTCCGGCGATCAGATGGAGGGGCCGGCCGTCGACTTCACCTTCGGCGTCCGCCTCGACGACAAGGGGCTCGACGAGCTCCTCGATCCGAAGCGTGAGGCCGACTTCAAGGCGCGCGCGTACGACTACCTCGTGCTCGCCACCTCCATGCGCCGCGCCGACGTCGCTCCCGCGGGCGGCATGAAGAAGGAAGACCTCCTCGGGCGCATGAAGGGCGAGAACGTGCCCGCGCTCGACGACCCGAAGTGGCCCGTCTACAAGGGCCTCGTCGACGCGCTCGCGAAGTCCTTCGTCGAGTCGGCCAGGAAGTACCAGCAGGTCCGCGCGCTCGACCGCGACGCGCGCAAGGCGATGAGCCAGTACGAGGGCCGCTACGCTCCCGTCTTCGTCGGCCTCGACCAAGGCGCGCTGAAGGCGGTCTCCGATCGCAAGGAAGCGCAGAAGGACTTCACGTCGCTCCACCACCAGGCGGCGCAGATCTCCGCGGGGCTCGTCGACGGGCTCTTCGACGTCGCGGACGGCGAGATGCACCGCACGACGCACCTCTGGGCCGAGCACCTCGTCGGCTACACGCTCGCCGCGATGGTCTCCCCGGCGAACCGCGAGACGACGATCGATCTCCGCATCGACAGGCTCCGCGGGGCGCGCTTCACGGCCGCCGGCCTCGGGCGCTGGGCGACGAGCAAGCCGGTCACCGCGGGCCAGGTCACGAAGGTGAGCTTCGGCGCCCTCGACCTCGAGCCGGCCGCACGCGCCGAGTGATCGACGCGACGAGCGCGGCGCGATAGAGGCACGGTACCGCTGCGGCGCGAGTCTCCCTCGCGCCGCAGCTCATTTTGCCTCGCTGTGCAGGGGCCGTCGGGAGAAATTGCCACTCTGGCGGTTCCGCCCCGCGCGCCTACGTTCTCGGGCGATGGGACGTACGGCAACGAAGGGGCTTCGTCGAACGGTCGCCGCGCTGTCCTCGGCGCTCCTCGTCGCGAGCCTCGCGCTCGCGTGTGACACCGAGACTCCCTCGGGGACGGAGACCGCCGGGGGACCGACGGATCCGACGAGGCCAGACACCCTGCCTCCGGACGGCGCGACGCTGCCCGACGGTGACGGGGGGCCGCCCGCGGCCGTCGACGGGGGGCCGACGAACGCGCCCGACGGTCCGCTCGATCCCGGCGGCCCCGCGGTCCAGCTCATCGGCCGCTTCGATCGTCGCGATCCGCGCGGCCCTCAGTGCGGCTTCCCCGGCTGCCGCATCGTCGCGCGCTTCGACGGCACGGCCGTCTCGGTGAAGCTCGAGGGGCAGTACTGGTCGTGGATGGAGGGGGCGCCCAGCGAGTGGGACGTCTCCGTCGACGGCGTCGTCACCCAGAAAATCGTGCTCACGCTCGGCGAGCACACGTTCGATCTCGCGTCGGGGCTCGCCCCGGGGCCGCACCTGGTCGAGCTCTACAAGCGGACCGAGGCGCAGACGGGCCTCGGCCGCTTCCTCGGCTTCGACTTCAAGGGAGGCACGCTCCTCGCGCCGCCGGCACGAAGGCCTCGGCACCTCGAGATCATCGGGGACTCGCAGCCGGCGGCGTTCGGCGTCGAGCACGGCGGCCTCGGACCGAACTGCCCGGGGGTGAACTGGTCGGGCGTGTACCAGAACTTCCGGAAGTCGTTCGCCGAGCGGCTCGGGGACATGCTCGGGGCCGAGGTGTTCGGCACCGTGTACTCGGGGAAGGGGATCGCGCAGAACATCTGGTCGACCGACGACGAGACGATGCCCATCATCTACGGTCGCGCGAACCCGATCGACCCGGCGAGCGCGTGGGACTGGTCGTGGAGCCCCGACGCCGTGCTCGTGATGATGGGGGGCAACGACTTCGCGGTCGGCCAGCCGTTCGATCGCGGCCCGACGACGCTCGCCGCGTTCACGGACGCGTACCGGAGCTTCGCGGTCGACCTCCGCGGCCGCTACCCGAACGCGTGGCTCGTGCTCCTCGTCTCACCGTCGGTGAGCGATGCCGTCCCGGAGGGGCGGCAGAGCCGCACGAACGTCGCGACCGGCATCCACACCGTGGTGACCGATCGCGTCGCGGCGGGGGATACGCGCATCGTGGAGCTCGCGCCGCCGATCGCGACGCCTGACGAGCTCGTCGGTTGCAACGGTCACGGCACCGCCGCCTATCACGAGCGCGTCGCCCAGCAGATCAGGCCCGTCCTCGCGCAGAAGCTCGGGTGGTGACCTCGGGTCACTTCGGACGGCCGACGAACGCGTGCGCGGCCGGGACGAGGACCTCCGGCGCGCGCGCGATCTCGCTCCGGAGCAGATCGTGGCCGACGAGCGGGCCGCGCACGAGTCGCCTCGCGCCGAACGTCTGATGGAGGAGCTCGCGTAGCGTCGGGTCGTCCGCGAGCAGCGCCTCGGCGAGCCGATCTTCCACGGCGGCGGGCACGGTCGCGTGCACCGCGACGACGTCGGCCGGGATCGGGCCGAAGCCCAGCGCGATCTCGAGGGTCTGGGCCGGCACCCCGAGATCCACGAACGCGCCCCGCGAGAGCTCGCCGTCGCCTCCCACGCCGGCGTAGGTCGCGCCCACGTCGATCGTTCCGTCGAGGACGGCGCGGACGACGGCTGCGTGCGAGCCGAAGACGCGCTCCCGCGCGAAGAGCGTGTCCGGAGGGTGTCCGGCGCGCGCGAGCCGCAGGCGCGGAACGACGTACCCGGCGGCGCTCAGCGGGTCGACCCAGCCGACGGAGAGGCCGCGCAGGTCCTCGACGGTCCGCAGGCCTCGCCCGCGCTTCGCGACGAGGACGGAGAGCGACGGCTCCGCCTCGCCGCGATCGGCGCTCGCGACCTCACGCACGACCCCTTCGGTCACGAGGTGCGCGAAGAGGATCGGGGGGAGCCACGCGAGCTGGAGGACGCCGCCGCGGAGGAGACGCGCGAGGTCGTCGTACGACGCGACCTGGCGGCGCGCGATGACGAGGCCGCTCCGCTCGCCGACGAGCTCCGTGAGCTCCCCGAGTCGATCGGGGCGGGGGAGGGACGCCGCGGGCGGGACGAGCCCGAACCAGAGCCGTGGCGCCTCGCCTTCCATTCCGCGAGCCTAGCAGGCTCACCCCATCCCGGCGTCGCGCCAGCGTTCGGCGAGGACCTCGGCCGACGCGCGCAACGCGGCCTGCTCGCTCGCGTCGAGCGCAGGCGTCAGCCGCGCGACGACCCCTTCCCGACCGATCACACAGGGGAGCCCGAGGGCGACGCCGTCGATGCCGTAGGCGCCGCCTGCGTCCACGCTCACCGTGTGGACGCTCCGCTGATCGGAGAGCACGACGTCGGCGAGCTCGGCGAGGACGAGCCCGATCGCCAGGTTCGTGAAGCCCTTCCGCTCGATCACGTGCGCTGCGGCGTGCCGCGTGCGCTCGCCGATGTCGAAGCGCGCGTCGTCGTCGAGCCCAGGCCCGAGCGTGGTGAGCGCCGCGACCGGGACACCGCCCACCGACGCGTTGCTCCAGATCGGGACCTCCGAGTCGCCGTGCTCGCCGAGCACGTACGCGTGCACGGAGCGCGGGCTCGTCCCGAAGCGTTCTCCGAGGAGCGCACGGAACCGCGCGCTGTCGAGGGTCGTGCCGGTCCCGAAGAGCTTCGCCTTCGGACGCCGACTGCGCTCGAGCGCGAGCTTCGTCATGAGGTCGACCGGGTTCGTCGACACGATGACCACGGCCCCCGGCGCGTGCTCGTCCAGCGAATCCATGACCTCCCGCATGACGACCGCGTTCTTCGCGAGCAGGTCGAGGCGGCTCTCGCCACGCTTCTGGTTCGCGCCGGCGGCGACGAGCACGACGTCGGCCGGACCGAGCTCCTCCGCGCGCACGGCGCGCACGGTCACGCGTCCGACGAGCGCCTGACCGTGCATGAGGTCCATCGCTTCGCCTTCGGCGCGCGCGTGGTCCTTGTCGACGAGCAGGATCTCGGACGCGACCCGCCGCGTGAACGAGGCGTACGCCGCCGCGGCTCCGACGGCGCCGCAGCCGACGACCGCGAGCGTACGTCGGCGTGGTACGTGGTGTGCAAACTCGTGCGGCATGTCTACGCGCATGGCAATGAAGGTCCCGGCGGGGGAGCCCGCTCGGAAGAACGTAAACGAAGAGGACATCACGGTCCCTACCGACGACGCGCTCCCCGCGATCGCGCTCGCGGTGCTCGCCGTGGCGTTCTTCGCCGCGGGCATCGCGCTCCTCGTCTTCGCCTTCTGGTCGACGTGGACGTTCTGGCCGCGGGTGGGGCTCGGCCTCGTCGGGTCGTACGCGCTCGCGTGTGCGGTGACGCTCATCGCGACGCGGAGCGGCGAGATCGCGAACCGTCCCTTCGGGATGCGGGACGCGACGATCGGCTGAGCCACGCTGCCCCGAGTGAGGCGGGAACCCCCTCACCTCGCTCGGGGCCGTCGTGCTCTCGTCAGCGCGAGGACGACGCCGTCATGCCACGGCGCGACGCGTTGCCCTGCACGCGCCGCGTGCCGCTCGTCCGCTTCGAGGCGCCGACCTTGCCGAGGTCCCCCTGGCCCTGGACGAGCTGGTCGAGACCCATCTCGACCGCCTTCTCGAACATCGCCTTCATCTTCGTGCCGAGCTGGTCGAGCTCGTCCATCGAGAGCTTGCTCCGCACCTTGGGGAACATCTCCTTCTCTTCTTCCTCGACGTGGTGCTCGATGAGCTCCTTGAGGACGGTAAGGCGGGCCTTCTGGTGCTCACCGTCGGCGATCATCGCGCGGGCGAGCTCGAAGCGCGCGACCGCGTGCTCCTCGAAGGACTCGGCGGTCATGTCCTCGAGCAGCTCGCGGATCCGCGGGTAGAAGACGTGCTCCTCGATGACCATGTGCGCGACGAGCTCGTCGCCGATCTGTCGGAGCATCGCCGGGTCGACGCGATCCGCCTTGCACATCGTCTCGAGGGCCTTCGCTACCTTCTTGTGTTGTTCGACGAGGAGTTCGATTGCGTTCATGGGCGCTCCGCCAGGCAAGCGCCACGCCGGGAAGCCGGTCCCGTACCGCGAGCCCGGGCACGTGAGGTGCATCGAGAGCCACCTCACGGAGGTGAGCCATGATGCGGGTTCGAGCGGTCCTCTTCGACATCGACGGCACCCTCCTCGACAGCAACGACGCGCAGGCGCGCGCCTGGCTCGATGCGCTGCATGGGCACGGCATCGACGTCCCCGTCGACTACGTCCGCGCACGCGTGGGGATGCACCCGGACCGACTCCTGTCCGAGCTGGCCGACGTGGAGCCCTACACCTCCCTCGCGCGTGCGATCAAAGAGCGCCGATCCGCGCTCCTGCGCGGCCACTACGTCGCGGACGTGGGGCCGCTCCCGGGCGCACGTGCTCTCGTCGATCGCCTGCGCTCGCGCGGGCTCACCTGCGTCGGGCTCGGCGCGTTCGGCCGCGACGAGGCGGGCGAGCTCCTGCGCGCGGCGAACGTCGCCGACCTGATGGACCACGTCGTCGGAGACGAGGACCTCTCGTCCGCGGCGACGAGCGCGCCGGAGCCCGCCGCGTCGGTGCGCATCATCCACGTCGCGCTCGAGCGCGCGGCGGTGCCCGCGTCCGAGGCCCTCCTCGTCGGGGACTCGCCCCACGACATCGAGGCCGCGACGCGCGCCGGCGTCGCTGCGGTGGCGTTCCGCTCGGGGGGCTTCCGCGACGCCGAGCTGGCCGAGGCGATCGCGATCTACGACGGCCCCTCGGACCTCGCGTCGCGCCTCGACGGCTCGCCCTTCGCGCGCGGGATCGGGGACGACCGCCCGCCGTTCTCGCCCCGGTCGCGCCGCACCGTCATGCGCGGCGTCTGAGGTCCCGCGGCGCCCTCCGCGCCTCGGTCACGGCCTCTACTTGCCGGTTCCGAACCCGTGGCTCGCGTCGCGGCGCTCACCGTCGCGCGAACGGGGCGCCTCGTCCTTCGGCGAGCGCAGCGTCGTCGTGCCCTCGTCTCTGCGGGCGTCCGAGCGCTGCACCTTGCCGACCTTCGGCTTCGGCCCGTTCTCGGCGGCCGAGGTGAGGGTCGTCGAGCTCACAGCGGCGCGGGGGCCGCTCTGGGCGCGCGAGCACCCACACGCGCTCGCCAGGGCGAACACGATGACGAGGGCTTCCGCGATCCGGTCGAGCTTCATGTGCGTGGGCCTCCCTAGCACCGCTCCCGTCATGAGCAAGGTTTGTTCCGCCGAGCGTCCTCGCCGTGTCCCCGCACGTTGCCGCCCCCCGGATCAGGAAGCTACGCTGGAGGTAGGTGTCCGCGTCGACCTCCATCCGTGTCGTGCCGGCGGCCGGCCCTGCTGCGCGCGGGGTCGGCAAGTACCGGTACATCGCGATGCTCGCCGAAGGTGGGATGGCCGACGTGTACCTCGCGGTGACGCGCGGCGCCGGCTTCGAGAAGCTCGTGGTCATCAAGCAGCTCCGCGCGGAGCTCGCGGCCGACCCGTCGTTCGTCGCGATGTTCATGAACGAAGCGGGGCTCGCGGCCCGTCTCAACCATCCGAACGTCGTCCAGACCCACGAGGTGGGCGTGGACGGCGGCGTGCACTTCCTCGCGATGGAGTTCCTCGAAGGGGTCCCCTACGTCAGGCTCGCCCGCCTCCGAGACCGGCTCCCGGCCCCGCTCGCCTTCCACGTGCGCGTGCTCGCCGACACGCTGCACGGGCTCCACTACGCCCACGAGCTCTGCGACTACGGGGGCGCCCCCCTCGAGGTCGTGCATCGTGACGTCTCCCCGCACAACGTGATGATCACGTTCGCCGGAGGGGTGAAGGTCCTCGACTTCGGGATCGCGAAGGCGGCGCTCGCGGTCGAGCAGCGCCCGGACGACTTCAAGGGGAAGCTCGAGTACATGGCGCCCGAGCAGGCGCTCCTCGATCCCCTCGACCGGCGCGCCGATCTCTTCGCGGTGGGGGTCATGCTCTGGGAGGCCCTCGCGCGGCGACGCCTCTACATGCCGGGCGAGGAGAAGTACGAGCGACTCGTCGGCGGCGAGCTCCCCGACGTCCTCGCCGTGAGGCCGGACGTGCCGCGGAAGCTCGCGCGGATCTGCACGCGCGCGATGGCGCACGACCCTCGCGACCGCTTCGCGAGCGGGCTCGAGATGGCGAACGAGCTCGAGGACTGGCTCGACGGCACGACGCAGCGCGTGAGCGCGCGCGACGTCGGCGCCTACATCTCCGAGAAGTTCGCGTCGACGCGTGCGCGTCTCGGTGAGGCGATCGAGGCGCAGCTCGAGGTCTTCCGCAGGCTGGGAGACGCCGGTACGTCGCCGATGCCGATCACGCGCATCCCGTTCACCGAGATCCCCGTCGGGATGGCCTCGGACGCGCCGCCGTACTCCGTGCCCGCGGCCCCGCAGACGGAGGCCAGCTGGACGAGCACGGGGCCCAGCTGGACGGGGACGGGGACGTCCGCCTCGACCTGGACGCGCGAGCCGCCGCCGCCGGTGGCAGCCCAGAGCCCGTGGCCGTCGACGGCGCCTCCGCGCGTCGTCGCCGAGCCGCCGTCTCCTCACGCCTCGGCGGCGTTCGTCGCCGTGCTCGTCGCCAGCGCAGCGCTCGCGGCGGGCGGCTTCGCCGCGTACCGGTTCACCCCTCGGAACGCGGCGAAAGAGGCCTCGGAGCCCACGGCGAGCGCGAGCATTCCCGCCACGTCGGCGACCCCCGAGGAGGGCCAACCCCTCATCGACTACACCGTACGCGCGTCCCCCGCGAATGCGCGGATCTGGATCGACGGGCAGCTCGCGCCCGAAAACCCAGCGACCGGCCGGCGCCCGCGAGACGGCGCGATGCACGTCGTGCGCGTCGAGGCTCCTGGGCACGAGACGAAGGAGGAGCAACTCGCCTTCGACCGCAGTCTCTTCGTGACGGTCGAGCTCCGCCCGGCGGCCGTCGCGCCGACCGTCACGGCCGCCGCGCCGACCGGGACCCCGACGGCAGCGAGCGCTCCTTCCGTGACCACCCCGCACGCGCCGTCTCCGCGGCGCGCTCCTCCCCCTCCTGCTCCCCCCGGCGCGAAGCCTCGTGCCCCGGGCGCGGCGCTCGACACGGAGAACCCGTACCAATGATGCGCCGTGCGCGGCCCTTCGCGCTTTCCTTCATCGTCGCGGCGAGCCTCGCGTCCTCGCTCGCCGCGCGCGACGCCCACGCCGACGACGCGAACGAGGCGAGGAAGAAGGAGGCCCAGGCCTTCTTCGAAGAGGGCCTCCGACTCGCGAAGGGGAACGATCCGCGAGGCGCGCTCACCGCCTTCCGCGAGGCCTACGCGCGCTTCCCCAGTTTTCGTGTCCTCTACAACATCGGCCAGCTCTGCGCTCGGACGGGGGACGGCGGCTGCGCCGTCCGCTCCTACGAGCGGTACCTACGCGACGGGGACAAGGAGGTCCCGGCGAAGCGGCGCAAGGAGGTCGAGGCGGAGATCCGCCAGCTCTCGCGCACGCTCGGGCGGCTGACGGTGACGACGAGCGCCCCCGGGGCGGAGGTGTTCGTCGACGACGAACCCGTCGGGCGCACGCCGATGACGGAGGCCGTCGCGGTGAGCGGCGGGACACACAAGATCTCCGCCAGCACGCCGGACCAAGCGCGCGCCGAGAAGAGCGTGAGCGTCGTCGCGGGCCAGACCGCGTCCGTCGATCTCGTCCTCGAGAAGAAGGAGAAGGAGGTCGCGCGCGCGCCCGACCCGAAGCCCAGCCAGCCCGAGCCGGCCGCTCCCGCCGACGAACCGAAGGGACAGCCGACGCCCTTCCCGGTCGTACCCTGGGCGGTCACGGGGGGCTTCGCGGCCGTGACGGTGGTAACCGGCATCCTCGCTGCGAGCGCGTACGGGACCTACGAAGAGACCCGCGACGGATTCCCGATCACGCGCGAGGAGCTCGACTCGGCGCACGGCACCGCGCGCGATCTCTTCCTCGTGACCACGGCGTTCGGCGTGGCGACGCTCGTCTCCGCCGGAGTCGCGACGTACTTCACGCTCGGCGGAAAGACGCCCGAGCCGGGCAAGGAGAAGAAGGCAGTAGCCCTCGTCCCGACGCCCTTTGGTCTCGTGCTCACCGGAGGGTTCCCTTGAAGCGTCTCCTCTTCTACTGCCTCCCGCCGTCGGTCCTCGTCGTGGCAGCCGCCTGCGGCGAGCTCTTCGAGGACCCGCAGCAGTGCGCGTTCGACCGCGACTGCACGCGGTTCGGTCCCTCCGTCACGTGCGACATCTCGCGGAGGGTCTGCGTCGAGGGGGCGGCCGCGACGAGCGACGGGGGCGCCGACGGCACCGTGCAGCCTCCCGTCGACGCGGGAGACGGCTTCGACGCGTACACGCCGCCGTCGTGCGACATCAGCCCGAAGCCCGTGGCCGACGTGCCCGGCGCGATCACGGACACGGCGCAGGGACCACAGAACGACATGACCACGTCGGTCACCCTCGACTGCGCGAAGGACTGGCGCCTCGTGGGCCGCCTCGTCGTCAAGGCCGGCGCGACGCTCACGATCCAGCCCGGGACCAGGATCCTCGCGGACAAGCAGTCGAACGCCGGGATCGTCGTGCAACCCGGTGGCCGGATCATCGCGCGGGGCACGGCCGACAAGCCCATCGTCATGACGAGCGCGGTCACCCCCGCGACGGCAGGCGACTGGCGAGGCCTCTTCGTGCTCGGCGCCGCGCCCCCGCAGGGCGGGGTGCTCGTCGGAGGCGACGCCGTCCTCGACTACGGCGGCATCACCCCCGACGACGAGAGCGGCGCCCTCGAGTTCGTGCGCATCGAGTACTCGGCTTCGGGCCTCACCATGGGAGGGGTCGGCAGCAAGACGCTCGTCGACCACGTCGAGGTCCTCCGCCCGAATGACAACTGCTTCGTCATCAACGGCGGTCGTGTGAACGTAAAGCACCTCGTGTGCCAGGCGCCCGTCGACGAGATGTTCGAGCTCAACGCCGGCTACCAGGGGAAGATGCAGTTCCTCTTCGGCTTCAAGACCGGACCGGGCGCGGGGCACCACGGCTTCCTCGCCGACAACGCGTTCCCCACGGTCTACAACGCCACGGTCTGCGGCGACAACGTCCCTCGGCCAGGGTACGGCCTCGTCTTCCGCAACAACGCGCGGCTCGACATGAACAACGCGATCTTCATGGGGTGGGCCACCGGCATCGACGCCGTCGGCACCCTCGGGACGCCGATCGAGATCCGCAACTCGATCATCGCCGACAACGCGACGAACCCGGCCTACGCGGAGAACGACCCCGACGCGGGCCCGAACTCGCCGAACTTGGACGACGACAACGGCTTCGACGAGATCGCCCACCTCGCGGACGGAAACCGCGCGAACAGGACGTCGTCGGCCGGGCTCGTGAACTGCTACGACGTCGCCGCGCCCCAGCCCTACCCCGCGGCGGCGCTCGGCGGCGCTCGGACGCCTCCGAACGACGGGTTCTTCGACCCGGCCGCCACCTACGTGGGCGCCGTGAGAGACGCGAACGACGCGTGGTTCCGCGGCCGCTGGCTCCGGTTCGAGTGACCGGTCAGGGGGCCGCGTCGAGCTTGCCCCAGCGGCCCTTCGCCGGCACGAGCACGGACTGGATCGGCCTCACGCGGTAGCCCTCGCGCTCGGCGAGGCGCGTCGCATCGGCGGCTTCTCGCGTCGCGAGCGCGCGGCCCGCGTGGCCGAGCACGACCTCGCGGTCAGCGACGGCGCGCGCGAGCTCGTCGAAGCGCTCCTTCACGAGCCACGTGATCCCGTTCGCGTCGTGGACACCCAGGAACGCACGTCCGCGCTCGGAGGCGAGCGCCTCGCTGAGCACCTCGCGGACGGGCCCCGTCCGGAGCGTGGTGAGGAGGAGGAGGAGCGCCGCGCGCCGGTGGGCGTCCTCGACGCCGCCGAACGCACGGAGGAGCGGCCGGGAGAGGTCCCAGCGCGCGAGCAGCGGCTCGACGGGCAGAACCGCCCCTCCGCGCGTGCTCGGGACGGGCTTCTCGGGGTCGATCGGCGCCGCGTGCGACGTCGACGAGCCGAGCACCTCGACGACCGCCTCGAGCTGCAGCCACGCGAGCCATACCTCGAGGTCGAGCGACGCGGTCGTCCGCGGCGTGGGCTCGGGGGCCGTCGCCGCGTCGGCCGTCGAGGGGGCCGGCGGCGGATAGTCGGAGTTCGGCAGCGGCGTGTCGGGCGGGGGAGGGGGCGCCTCGGTCTCGTACGGCGTGGGCTCCGCCGTGAGGCGGAGGAGCTGGGTGAAGCGCGCCTTCGCGGTCGCGATCGCGGCGTCGACGGCCTCCGGGGCCGCGCCCTCGTGCATGTAGGCGAGGCCGTCCTCCACGTGCCGAAGCCGCTCCTCGAGCGCGGCGAGCTGCTCGGCCTTCGCGGCCTTCGTCGTCTCGTCCCAGCCCTCGGCGAGGAAGGCGAGGTGACCCTTGCCGAGCGCTTCACGGAGCGGCTTGTGGACGGGCCGTAGGTAGAGATCACGCGCGGCCTCGCGGATCGACGGGACGCCCCGTCCGCCGAGGTCGGCCGCGAGGCGATCGTACGGTTCCGTCTCCGTCGCGTGGACGACCTCGAAGCCGACGAACACGTGGTACTCGAACGCCTGGAGGTCCCAGGCGAAGCCCTCACCCACGATCTCGCTCGTGGGGCGGACGTACTCGAGGCCCTTCGGGACGTCGCGGAAGATCGTGTACCCGCCGTGGCCCTCGAGGCCGAGCGCCTCGCCGAGCGACCACGAGACGTGCGAGCCATTCTCCTGCCGCGCCTTCTGGCTCCGGAAGATGCGGCCGCGCGTCGACTTGAACCGGTTGTTGAAGAGCACGAGCGCGCGGGCGCTTCCACTGCTGTTCGAGTACGCGTAGACGTCCTCGTCCGTGCCGCCGCCGTCGGAGACGAAGTCGTAGAGCGCGAAGCCGCGGACGCCGCTGAAGAGCCAGCGCTGCGCGAGGAGGGGAAAGATCTCGCGCTCGTGCCGCTCGACGAGGCCCTGGTTCACAGGCTCGTTCCATTTCGCGCGGCGGAACTCCATCCCGTACTTCTCGTGGAAGCCCTCGACCTGGCCGTGCCCGAACATCGGGAGGCCGGGCATCGTGCACATGAGGACGCAGACGCCGAAGTACTTGTCGTCCGAGCCGAACTGCTCGATGGCCGTCTCCTCGTCCGGGTTGTTCATGAAGTTCACGAACCGCTCGAGGATCGCGGGGTCGAAGTCGAGGACGTTCTTGATCGTCTCCCGGTACTTCTCGTTCTCCTCCCGCTTCAGCATGTTCATGAACGCCGAGTTGTAGACGCGGTGCATGCCGAGGGTCCGGACGAAGTAGCCCTCCATCATCCAGAAGGCCTCGGCGAGCAGCAGCGTCTCGGGCGCGCGCTCGGCGACCGTGTCGACGACCTCGCGCCAGAACTCGATCGGGAAGACGCGATCGAACTCCTCCTGCGTGAGCGCGTGATCCGCGCGCGACGGGATCGCGCCGGCGTGCCCGGGGAGGGGGAACCACAGGCGCTGGTAGTGGCGCTTCGCGAGCGTCATCGCCGCGTCGAAGCGGATGATCGGGAACATGCGCGCGACGTGGAGGATGGTCTCGATGACCGCGCGCCGGACCTCCGCGCGCGTGTAGTCGAGCTGCGCGGTGTCATTCCACGGCATGCTGGTGCCGTCGTTGCCGTGGTAGATGAAGCGATCCTCGCCGCTCCATCGATCATGGCGGCGGAAGACGACGGCCGCGTCGGTCTGGCTCCAGTAGCCCTCCTCCAGGAAGACGCCGACGCGTCCGTCGCTCGAGAGGTCGGGCCCACCGAAGCGATATCCGGGGAAGGGCGGCTCGCGGGTCTGGAGGAACCAATCCGGATGCTGGACCACCCACTCGGCGTCGATCCCGACGTGATTGGGGACCATGTCGGCCGCGAGCCGGATGCCGCGGGACCACGCGCGCTCGCGGAGGCGCTCGTAGGCGGCGTGGCCGCCGAGCGCGTCGGCGATGCGATAGGAGTGGAGCGAGTAGGCGCTCGCGAGCGCGTCTCCGTCGCCTCGCATCTGCTTCACGCGCTGGGAGGCGCGGCTCCGCTCGAAGAGGCCGATAAGCCAGAGACCCGTGAAGCCGCGGCGCGCGAGCGTGTCGAGCTCCTCGTCCGGGATCTGATCGAGGCGGTCTATGGGGCGCCCGTAGCGCTTCGAGAGCTGATCGAGCCAGACGTACGCGCTCTTCGCGATGAGGACGACCTCGGGCATCCAGTGGAGATCGCGGCTGAAGCGCTTGGGCTCGTCCTCCGGTCGCCTCCCGCCGAAGCGCATCGCCTCGAGGAGCGGCTCACCGGGGCCCGGCCCGCCACGTGAGAACCACTTGCCCTCCTCGTGGAGGACGTCCCGCGCCCACAGGATGCGTCGCCAGAGCGCGAGGCGGTCGAGCCCGAACGCGCGCCCCCACTTCTGCTCGACGAACGCGAGCTGCGCGAAGATCGAACCCGGGGCGTGGCGGATCGGCGCGAGGAGGAGGTCGAGGAGGCTCTCGCCGCCGGGGCCGACGCTCGGCTCCGACTCGAAGAACGTCTTCGCCTCGCCGACGAAGCTCGCGTACGAGGGGCCGAGCCCTTCGTCGCTCACCATCGCGCGCACGGGCTCGTAGGCGGGGTTCTGGTTCGTGAGCCAGAGGAGGAGGACCTCCTCGGTGGTCTCGGTCTCGAAGGGGAGACCGCCGCGCTCCAGGAGGCGCTCGGGGGTCTCGTCGCCGTCGCCCTTCAGCGCGTGGTAGAGCACGGGCGGCGGGAGGGTCCGGAGGAACGCGAGCAGCGTCGCCTTCGCCTCGCCTCCGAGGGCGCCGTTCAAGCGCGCGAGGAGCCGCGCGAAGCTCGAAGGGTGGCGCTCGCGGTGGACGCCGATGACGGTGTGGAGCACCTCGTGGAAGAGGGCGAGCGCCGCGAGCTCGTTCGGTCGCACGCGTGGCGCGACGCCTCCGGCGAGGCGCTCGGCGAGTCGACGCGCGAGGGCCGGATCGGGGAGGACGATGTCTCCCCGCGACGAGAAGAACGCGTCCTCCTCGCGTGAGGGGAGGTAGGCGTCACGGGCCGACTTCCGGGCGTGCATGACGCACCTTTACCCCCGCCACGCGCCGGTGCCCAGGACGAGCGGCCGCGGCACCGAGGACGGGGCCATCGGAGGTGGTGTAGGACCGCAGCTGACGCCGCGGGGAGAGGCGCGGGGGACGCTCCGCGAACCTGCGACCGCGGCCGTTCGGCGCCTTTCTTTCCGAGTGAAAGGTCGATCGCGAAGGGGGCGGCGTGCCGTATACTGGTCATGGTGCTCTGCCCTCCGTTTCTCCCGCGGTGGGGCGTGCCACGATGATGAACGCGCCTCGCGACGTACCGTACGAGATGCCTGAGGTCGGCGATCTCATCGCCGCCAAGTACCGCCTCGAGAAGGTGGCGGGCGAGGGCGGCATGGGCATCGTCTATGCCGCCGAGCACCTCGTCCTCCGCCAGCGCGTCGCCGTGAAGGTGCTCCTGCCCGACGCCGCGTGCAGCGACGCGGTCGTGGAGCGCTTCGCGCGCGAGGCGCAGGCGGCGGCGCGCATCCAGTCCGAGCACGTCGCGCGCGTGATGGACGCGGGCTCGCTCGACAGCGGCGCGCCGTTCCTCGTCATGGAGTTCCTCGAGGGCTGCGACCTCCAGGAGCTCCTCGCGCTCGAGGGGACGCTCACCGTCGTCGAGGTCGCGGACGTCATGCTCCAGGCGCTCGAGGCGCTCGCGCACGCGCACGCCGTGGGGATCGTCCACCGCGATCTGAAGCCGGCGAACCTGTTCCTCCACACGCGTCCCGACGGGCAGTCCGTCGTGAAGATGCTCGACTTCGGCATCTCGAAGGCGAAGGCTCGCCCAGGCGAGAAGACGTTGACGGGCCAAGCGGTCCTCGGGTCCCCCGTCTACATGTCGCCGGAGCAGCTGCGCAACGCGAAGGAGATCGACGGTCGCGCGGACCTCTGGTCGCTCGGCGTCGTCGCGTACGAGCTGCTCTGTGGGAAGGTGCCGTTCGACGGCGACGGGGTCGGCGAGATCTTCGCCGCGATCCTGGAGCAGCGCGCGGTCCCGGTCTGTGAGCGGAACCCGAAGGTGCCGCCGGAGCTCGCCGCGATCCTCGACAAGTGCCTCGAGCGCAAGGTGGAGGACCGCTGGATGGACGCGGCGGAGCTCGCCCGGGCGGTGGCTCCCTTCGGGTCGGGTGCGCACACCGGGCTCGTCGAGCGCATCGAGCAGGTGCTCGCCCGCGCGAAGTTCCTCGAGGTGCAGGCGACGCCCCTCGAGACGCAGCAGGTCATCGAGGCGATCGAGGCGGCGGCGAAGCGTGCGATGGCGACCGCGACGCAGCAGCTCGACGCGACGCCCCCCTCGTCACGCCGGATCGTCGTCGGACGGCCGGGCGGCGCGTCGCCGGGAGCGCGGACGCAGGACGCGGGCTCGTGGGCGAGCCTCCTGGCGACGCCGC
>JALHPN010000106.1 GCA_022842465.1 Polyangiaceae bacterium
GGCGCGCGCGTTCGCGGGCGGCGCGGGCGCGTCGCGGAGGAGCGGCGCGGATGACAGCGGGGAGCGCGCGACCGTGGTCGGCTGCTCGTCCTCGTCGAGCTCCCAGGGGAGCGGGGCGACCGTGGCGCCGCGAGCTTGCGCCTCGCGAGGGATCGGCGTCGGCCGCGGCGGCGCTTCGCGGACGGGCCTCGGTCGCGCGAGCGGCCCCGCCCCTCCGCTGCGGGCGGGGTCGTCGGTCGCGCGGATCGGGCCGGTGAACCGGAGATCGCGGGCGGCGCGGGGGAGCTCGAACGACATCGAGGGGACCTGATCTCGGTCGAGCACGCGTCGTACCAGGTGCCCACGCGGCAAATTCCGGCGATTGTCGACGTGACATGGATCTCGTTCGACCCAGCGTGTCGCTCGGCTCGTCCACGCGGTCCGCCTCGGTCGGCGTCGTCTCCGCCGCGGGGCCCCCCCCCGCGCACGACACGGCGCGGCGTGGTAGAACCCCCGGCGCCATGACGACGCCGACGCCGCGCTTCGACCGTGTCCCCAGCGAGCTCGACTTCCCCAAGGAAGAGCGCGAGATCCTCTCCTTCTGGAAGGACGCCCGCATCTTCGAGAAGTCGCTCGAAGGCACGAAGGGCGGCACCCCGTTCGTCTTCTACGAGGGCCCCCCGACGGCCAACGGGCTCCCCCACAACGGCCACGTCCTCACGCGCGTCATCAAGGATCTCTTCCCCCGCTACAAAACCATGCGCGGCTACCACGTGCCGCGGAAGGCGGGCTGGGACACCCACGGCCTCCCGGTCGAGGTCGAGGTCGAGAAGGAGCTCCACATCCACGGCAAGGCGGCGATCGAGCAGTACGGCGTGGAGCCGTTCGTGAGGCGCTGCATCGACTCCGTGTTCCGCTACACGAAGGAGTGGGAGGACCTCACCGAGCGCGTCGCGTTCTGGGTCGATCTCCCGACCGCCTACGTCACGTATCACCGCTCGTTCGTGGAGAGCGTTTGGTGGGCGCTCTCCAAGCTGTTCCAGAAGGGCCTCCTCTACCAGGGCAACAAGGTCGTCTGGTGGTGGGCGCAGGGCGGGACCGCGCTGTCGTCTGCCGAGGTCGGCCTCGGCTACAAGGACGTCGACGATCCCTCCGTCTTCGTCGCGTTCCCGCTCGAAGAGGATCCCGAGACGGCGCTCGCCGTGTGGACGACCACGCCGTGGACGCTCCCGTCGAACATGTACGCCGCCGTGAACCCGACCTTCGAGTACGCGGTCGTGCGCGGCGATCCGGACAAGGTGAAGGCGGGCTGGGCGAAGAAGGTCCTCGCGAAGAAGCTCGTCCTCGCCGCAGGTCTCGTCGAAGCGACGGCGAAGAAGCTCGGCACGACGCTGACGGTCGAGAAGACGCTGAAGGCGAGCGAGCTCGTCGGCAAGAAGTACCTCCCGCCCTTCGACATCTTCCAGAAGCGAGGCACCGCACCCGACACGGCGTGGCGCGTGATCTCCGCCGATTTCGTCGAGATGAGCGCGACGGGCATCGTCCACACCGCGCCGGCGTTCGGCGAGGTCGACTTCATGGCCCACCGGAAGCTCTACGGCGCCGACGCGGAGGTCTTCTGCGCGGTCAAGCCCGACGGCACCTTCATCCCCGAGATGGGCGCGTACGCCGGTCGGTGGGTGAAGGAGGCCGACAAGGACCTCATCGAGGAGCTGAAGGCCAAGGATCTCCTCGTCCACCACGAGACCTATCGCCACCCGTATCCGTTCTGCTGGCGGTCGGACGAGGATCCGCTCATCCAGCTCGCGAGGCCAGCCTGGTACATCCGGACGACGGCGCTCATCGACAAGGCGATCGCGAACAACCGCGCCGTCGAATGGATGCCCGAGCACATCAAGGAAGGTCGCTTCGGCGATTTTCTCCAGAACAACGTCGACTGGGCGCTCTCGCGCGAGCGCTACTGGGGCACGCCGCTCAACATCTGGGTGAACGACGTGAGCGGCAAGATGGAGGCGCCGTCGTCCGTCTCTGAGATCCTCGCGAAGAACCCGCGCGCCTTCGACCACTTCGAAGAAGCGCGGAAGAAGGACCCGACCCTCAGCGAGCACCTCGTCGTCCACAAGCCGTGGATCGATCAGGTCACCTGGCAGAACCCGGGCGAGGAGGGCACCTACCGCCGGGTCCCCGAGGTCATCGACTGCTGGTTCGACTCGGGCTGCATGCCCTTCGCGCAGTGGGGCTTCCCGCACACCGGCGTCGAGGAGTTCAAGAAGAGCTTCCCCGCCGACTTCATCAGCGAGGCGATCGACCAGACGCGCGGCTGGTTCTACTCGCTCCTCATGATCGCGACCCTCGTCTTCGACGAGGAGACGCAGGCCGAGTACGGGCTCGCCCCGGTGCGGCCGTACCCGCTCCCCTACAAGACGTGCATCGTCCTCGGGCACGTCTCGGACAAGGAGGGGAAGAAGGAGTCGAAGTCGAAGGGGAACTACACCCCGCCGAACATCATCCTCGACCGCGTCGCGATGGAGTTCGCCGTCCTCGCGGAGGCGAAGGGCCTCAGCCCCGAGAAGGGCGTCGCCCTCATCGCGAAGGAGGACCTGGAGGGGATGGACCTCCAGGACGGCGCGAAGGTGGACTGCCACGGCCGACCGCTCGCGCTCCGCGGGGGCAAGGGGCTCCCCCGGCGCGTCGTGCTCCTCCACCCCGAGGATCGCGCGGCCCTCTCGCTCGAGGCGATGACGACGCCGAGCATCAAGCCGTCGGACGTCGGGACGCTTCCGAAGACGCAGCGGTGCGTGGTCGCGGATCCGACGACGTCGGCTCCGGGCGCGGACGCGTTCCGCTGGTTCTTCTACGCCGCGAGCCCCGCGTGGTCGAACACGCGCCACTCGCTGTCGAACGTCCGCGCGCTCCAGAAGGAGACGCTCGTGAAGCTGAGGAACGTCTACTCGTTCTTCACGATCTACGCGAACATCGACGGGTTCGATCCGTCCGCGCAGACGAGCGACCCGGCGAAGCGCCCGGAGATCGATCGCTGGATCCTCGGGGAGCTCGCGCTCCTCGTCTCGTCGGTGACCAAGCACCTCGACGGCTGGGACCTCTACACCGCGACGGGGCGCATCGCCGACTTCGTCGACGCGCTCTCGAACTGGTACGTGAGGCGGTCGCGCGACCGTTTCTGGAAGGCCGGCTTCGACGACGACAAGCGCGCCGCGTACGAGACCCTCTACGGCTGCCTCACGACCCTCGCCCAGGTGATGGCGCCGTTCACGCCGTACCAGTCCGAGGCCATCTGGCGGAACCTCGTCGTCAAGGGCGGGGTCGGCGCGGTCGAGAGCGTGCACCTCTCTCGCTGGCCCGAGCCCGACACGGCCTGCATCGACGAGCGCCTGTCGAAGACGATCAAGACCGTGCGCGAGCTCGTGAGCCTCGGCCTCCAGGTGAGGACGCAAGCGAAGCTGAAGGTGCGCCAGCCGCTCGGCGTCGCGAAGGTGATCCTCGCCGACGCGGCGACGGCGGACCGGCTCGGCGCCTACCTCGACATGGTGAAGGACGAGCTCAACGTCCTCGCGGTCGAGATCGTGAGCTCCAAGGGTGGCGGCGCGGAGGCGTACGTGACGACGCGCGTGAAGCCGAACTTCCGCACGCTCGGTCAGAAGGGCATGGGCAAGCAGGCCCAGGACCTCAAGAAGGGGATGGCCTCGATGAGCCCCGAGGACGCGCAGAAGCTCGTCGCGGAGCTCCTCGAGAACGGCAAGGCGGTGGCGCTCGGCGTCGAGGTCGAGCGCGACGACGTCGAGGTCGCGTTCGAGGCGAAGGAGGGGTACGCCGCCGCCGGGGATCGCGTCGGCGTCGTCGTCCTCGACACGCGACTCACGGACGACCTCCGCGAGCTCGGGTTCGTGCGCGAGCTGCTCAACAAGATCCAGACCGCCCGCAAGGAGATGGCGCTCGACTTCACCGATCGGATCGCGCTCGACGTCGCCGGCGACGAGCGCACCGCGCGGATCGTGAAGGCCCACGCGAGCACGATCATGAGCGAGTGTCTCGCGGTCTCCGTCGACGTGACCGACGGCGCGGGCGGAACGGACCTCCGCGACGTGGAGGTCGAGGGCGAGAAGCTGCGACTCCGCATCGCGAAGGCGAGCGGGTAGGCCGGCTGTCAACCGCAACTTCGTTCGTTCCGTCGTCCGAAGAACGCTGCCGAAACGGGAAAGTGAACGCGCTGGCGCGTTCGCGAGCCACCGGCCTCTGCCGCTCTGGTATGTTGCTCCTTCACTCGAATTCGGGCGGGGAATGGCGACGCAGACCAGCAAAGCGAAGGGCCTCGAGGCAACACCGAAGAAGCCGAGCGTCGCGCGCGCCGATCTCGTCGACAAGGCGACGCGTGCGCGCTTCGCCTCCGAGCTCGACGCCGCGATCAAGCGCAAGCCCACGAACGAGACCAAGCTCGCCGGCGCCATCCGCGCCGTCGCGCGGCTGAGCCCCGCGCTCCGCGCCTCGGTCGGCGAAGCGACGGCGACGATGGTGAAGCGTGGCTCGTTCTCGCGCGAGCTCTACGGCGCCTCCATACGAACGTTGGCCGAAGCGGACGATCGGACCGTCCCCGCGCTCCTCAAGGCGGCGCTCGGCGCGGACGAAGCCGGAGGCAACGCCACGCTGAGCGCGGCGTCCTTCTGCAAGGATCCGTCGCTCGCCCCGATCCTCGCGAAGCTCGCGGCGAGCCGGCAGTCGCATCTCGCCTTCGGCGCGGAGACGGCGCGTGTCTGCCGTCGGGAGTCGAACGGCGCGCACCTGACGCAGCTCGCGCCGATGATCAAGGAGAGCCACCGCATCTCGCTCTGCGTCGAGCTCTTCGTGCCCCTCGTCCGCGGGGCGCCGGTGCCCGTGCACGTGGGGCCCGCGCTGTCCGTCCTCCGCGGGGCCGAGCGTCACCTCGGTCGGTGGCTCGTCATGGCCGACGTGGCCGTGAAGGCGGGCGACCGCGGTCCGCTCGACGAGGCCGTCTCGAAGGCGCAGCTCGGTCCGTCGAGCTCCCGCTCGGCATGGTCGCTCGTCGCGTGGTCTCTCTCCGAGACGGCGCGCGAGGTGGCGCCGCAGGCGCCGGCGGTCGTCTCCCCGACGACGCGCCCCACGGTCGAGCTCGTGGCGCGGCTGTCGGACCGCCCGAGCGCCGACCGCGATACGACGTTCCTCTTCCGGATGGCCCGTGCACGGGCCGCGAGCTGCAAGCCGATGCTGGAGGCGCTCGTGAAGGCGGTCCCGCTCGCGGACGAGGTCTCCGTTCGAGCCGCCTCGTTCCTGGCTCGCGACCACGGCCGCTCCGAGCTGCGCGAAGCGCTCGTGGACTGCGCCATGAACGCGAAGCGCGACGAGCTCCGGGGCCTCGCCGTCGCGGCCCTCTGGGACTCGGCGGGCTCGCCGGGCGGCGTCGCCCCGGGCGTGCGCGCGCGCGCCCGGGACATGGCGGATGAGCTCGTCGCGTCGCGCTGCCTCTCGAGCGTCGCCTGGAGCGCGCTCGTCCGTGCGGCCCACGCCCGGGAGTCGGATCCGGACGCGCTCGTCGTCGCGGAGACCCCGTTCCGCTGGATCCAGTGGGGCTGGCTCGAGTAAGAGCGCCCGCGCAATCCAGCCCGACGATGGAGATCGTCAGGGTGAACCTGGCGAGAGTCGCGTCCGTATCCTAGACTCGACGTGTTGTTCCGACGGCGTTTGGGCGTCGCTGCGGTCCCGGGCCTCCTGGCCGGCGCCGCTCTCCTCGCAGATGCTCCGGCGTCCGCGCAGAAGGGCTCCGCCCGTGATGCGCCCCACGAGGCGAAGACGGGGCGCTCGGCCGAGGACGGCGTGCCGATCCGGTCGCTCCCGCCCGTCTCGGAGCGTGTCGGCCTCATCGCCGATCAGGACGACGACGACGCCGACGGCACGCCCGACGGCGAGGCGACGACGGTGGGCCCGCTCGCGCGCGCCGACCTCGTCGCCGTCGATCCGAAGTGGGTGGGCGCCACGTTCTCGGCCGTCGTCGGTCGGGAGAAGGCGCGGCTCGTGTCCGGCGGAAAGGTGCTCGCCTGGGGCGAACGCGTCCCGGCCGGGGCGATGTTCCAGGGCCTCGCGCCCGGCCGCGTGCTCGTCGTCGCCGAGCGCGGGCGCGACGAGACGACGCTCGCGCTGGAGGTCCACGGCGTCGGGATGCGCGACGGCGCGAAGCGGCGCGTCGACCTCGCGCGGGATCACGCCTCGGTCCAGCGCACGCCGCCCACGCGCGTCGACCTCGACGACAGCGACCGCGCCTACGACGATCCGGACGCGCTCCGCGTCCTCGTCGCGTCGCCGGAGGGCGCGACGATCGGCGCCGTGAGCGTCGAGTCGGTCACCGAGGGCGGCGCGCTCCTCGACATCCTGCGCGACGTGAAGGTGCGGCCCGTCACGTGCGAGTCGGGCCTCACCTGCGCGGCCACCGCCCCGATTCGCTTCGTGGCCGACGAGGTCGACCGCATGCACCCGCTCGTCGTCGAGCGCTCGGTGCGCGCCGAGGTCGGCGGCGCGATCGTCGTCCGCGACGCGAAGGGGAAGAAGCTCCAAGCCGTGCGCGTCGCCGGGCCGCGCGTCGGGCCGGCCGGGCCGCTCGGGCGTCACCAGCTCTCGCTCCGCGCGGTCGTGCTACGCACCGGACCGAACGGCGCGCCCGCCGTCGGCGGGAACGACGCAGGCGCGATCGCGGCGATCAAGCAGGAGCTCGCGCTCGCGTCGGCGATCTGGGGGCAGTGCGGGATCACCTTCGGCACCCAGGCGCAGCTCGACGTGAAGGTCGTCAGCCCGCCGCCGCCGTACCTCGTCGCGATCGGCGACGACGTGGGCCTCCCGTCGAGCGGCGGGGAGGTGAAGCTGCGGATCGAGGGCAAGCCCGTCGCGTTCCGGACGACGAAGGGGTGGTCGACGCGCCAGGCCGCGCTCGAGCTCCAGCGCGTCGCGGAGCGTGCCGGCTTCAAGGCGGCGCTCTCCGAGAACGCCCGCATCGCCCCGGGGGCTTCGCCGAGCGTCGACGTCGTCATGCGTCGCAAGGACGGACAGCTCGCGTCCGTGGAGATCGTCTCGTCGACGGACGGGACCTTGAGCGTCGACGTCGGGTCGGTCGACCTCAACGACGGCCTCCAGCACTTCGGTGACACGGACTCCGTCGCGGGGACGCTCGAGGAGCGCGCGCTCGTCAAGGCCGTCGAGGACGGCGATCCGCGCACCGTCGACGTCATCGTCGTTCCGTATTTCGCGGGCGGCGGCCGGATCGGCGAGAGCTTCATCGGAAGCGACGGCTCGAGCCTCCGCAACGTCGTCATCCTCGATCGCGCCGGCGTCCGCGCGCGGCGGACGAGCCTCACGCTCGCGCACGAGCTCGGCCACGTCATCCTCGACGAGCCGGGACACCCCGACGACTTCGGCGTCGACACTCCCTCGCTCCTGATGGACTCGGATGCGTCCGACGCGTCCCCCTTCGGGCCGCGCCGGCTCACGACGGACGAGTGCGCGAGGGCGGTGAGACAGTCCGGCCCTCTGGGGCGCGTGCCGCTCCTCACCGAGCAGAAGCTCGGGATCGTGAAGTACCCGCTCGTCCGCTGATCCCGAGGATCAGCGCGGGTTCAGGTCGCGGAGCTGCGTCCCGCCCGCGTAGGCGTAGCTGACGAAGGCGTCGAAGCCGTAGACGAGGACGCCGACGGGATAGTCGGCCTGGACGCGGTGCACGCCGTCGTTCTGGCGACCCGGGAGCACGTTCCGCGGGGAGGGGACGTCGGGGACGACCGCGGGAAACGAGAGCTGACACCGGTAGACGAGGAAGGCGGGGTCCTTCGCCCTGCGCGCCTCGGGGGTCAGGCCGTCGCCGGGAGCGACCTCGCACACCTTGCCGTCCACCGGCAGGCCGTCGACGAAGACCTGCGCCGCGAAGGGCGCCGTGATGACGAGGAAGTCGAACGCGTACTTGTCCGGTGTGAGGAGGACGTAGTCCGGTCGCCACTGCTCGACCGGCGTGACGTAGGTGAGGCTCGGATCTCCGCCAGGGAGGCCGCGGATGACGCCCGCCGCCTCCTGGCTCGCCTGGACGTCGGCGACGAGGAGCGGCTGCGTCGCATCGAGGACGAAGTCCTGGTACGCGGTGAGGACGCGGTCCTGGCCTTCGCCGAGCTCGAAGGCGTCGAGCGGCGGCGGGAGCGAGGTCGTGACGCGGGTGACGCCTGATCGCGTCGCGACGACGCGATAGAGCTCGGGCTCGTCGAAGGGGGAGATGACGCCGCCGGCCGCCGCGATCGCCGCGGACCGGTTCGGGACGCGCCCCAGCACGTACTTCTTGCCGATGGATCGGAGCGGGACCACCTGCTCTTCGAGGTGGTCGGCGCAGCACGAGCGCGAGGCGAGGGTCGTGAAGCTCGGCGCGTCGCTCGCCTCGCTGCCCGCGAAGACGGCGACTGCGGCGGTCGGCTCGATGCGCGTCCCCGTGAAGTCCGCGTTGAAGTCCCCCGTCTCGAGGTTGAGGACCTCGAAGGGCTGGAGCGTGACGTCGAACCTGGTGCCCTTCGGGACGCCGAGCGGGAGCGGGCCGCCGGGCACGATGCGGGCCGTCGTCGTGATGGACACGTTCGTGTCCGGGGCGGTGCCGACGAGGGTGAGGAACGCGCGGAGGTCGGTCCCGAAGTTCGTCGACGGATCCTCGCTGCGCGCGATCGTCTGGGGCCATCCGCCGACGACGTAGCCGAAGGTGCCGTTGCCGAGGGCCGCGGTGGGGAGGAGGAGCGACGCGTCGTTCGAGAACACGTTCGCGTTCTCGAGGGGGTTGAACTGGTAGGCGACGATCGGGACGTCGGAGCGGACCCGGAACGCGGCGCGCGTGAGCGCCGTCCCGGGCCCCGTGTCGAACGTGCCGGGAGGCGAGCCGTCGACCTCCTTCGGGCCGAGCCGGAAGACCTCGAGGTTACGCGGGCCGACGCGCGCGGTCGCGACCGTCCGGAGCGCCTGCGGCGTGCCCGGCGTGGAGGTGTCCTCCTCCACGGTCACGTTCGCGACGACGTCGGGGTCGACGTTCGAGACGACGATGGCGTACTGCTGCGCCGCGGCGTTTCCCTGCGACGTGACGGCGTTGTCGAGGTCGACGCCCCAGTACTCGCAGCCGACGTTCGAGCTCTCGCGCGCGGCGTCCTCGCAGAGGTTGATGCAGACGCCGCGACGACAGCCGATGCCCCGGTCGCCGGCGCACGTCTCGACCTTCGTCTGGACCTGCCCGTCGGCGGAGCACCGGACGACGTCGAGCCCCTTGCACGTGGACTCGTTCGGGAGGCAGGGCGTGCAGCGGAGGAAGGCGCCCGCGCAGGCCTCGCCCCGGGCCTCGCAGTCGTCGAGCGTCGTCCGCGAGCCCCCGGCGCACTTCGTGAGCTTCTGGCCGGTGCACTCGACGACCCCCTCCGTGCACGTCACCGGGGCGACCTCGGCGACGTCGCGGTACGCCGGGTCGAAGCGACAGGCCTCGAAGGCGATCATCGAGAGCGTCGCGCCGAGCGCGAGGAGCGCGCGTCGTCTCATCGAGGTCAGTACGCGCCGCTCAGGCTGTCGAAGGCGTAGGCGTTCCACGCGGCGGTGGAGAGTTGGCCCGAGCGGAGTCGTCCGTAGGCGAAGTCCTCGATGCGTGCAACATACACGGTCGACGTGATCGTCCCCGGGACGAGGCCGAGGCGATCCGGGCTCGGCACGAGCGCGAGGTCGGGGACCGAGAAGTCGGTGACCCCGCCAGGGGCCACGATGGTCCACGCGACGAGGCCCGCCGCGGACGACACCTGCAGGTACGTCAGATCAGCGGGCCCGGTGGCCCCGCCGATCGTGACCTTCTTCCCGTCCCAGGCGCTCGCGCCGGGCTGGGAGAGGACGGGCACGCCGAGGAAACCGCCGAGGGTGACGGCGGGGCCTGCGCTCCGCGTCCGGACGCGTGAGACGACGCTCGCGGGGCGGAGCAGGTTCGGCCCGGTCGCCGCCGTCGCTCCGAGGACGTACTGCTCGGTCGAGAGGCCGAAGTCGAGCGACGGCGCGCCGACGAAGCGGACCGGGCCGGGGAGGGGGAGGGCATCGGTGCGGAAGCCGCCGGGGAGGATCGCGAACGCGTTCGTTCCGAGCGTGACCGCGAGGGTCGAGGCGACGCGATCCGGGCCGCGCGGCCCCGGCGCCGGCGGCTCGGGCGCGAGGACGACCTGCTTGTCGAAGAGCACGTCCATCTTCACGTCGACGCCGACGACGCGCGTCTGCGGCGCGACGCTGACGCCGCGCACGACGCCCATCGTGTACGGCATGAAGCGCGGCGGGCTCTCGCTCCGGTCCTCGAGGCCGGCGACGACGTAGAACGTCACGTTCCCGGGCGTGACGGCGATCTGGTACCCGTACCCGTTCGCGCCCGGCGAGTCGGGCGTCACGGCCTCGCTCGCCGAGGGGAGCTCGAAGCGGCCCGCCGGGGAGCCCGAGGCCTCGAAGACGTACGCGGCGCGGCGCTCCGTGGGTCGGTTCGGCTCGGGCACCGTCGTCCACCCCGCGCGCTGGAACTCGCCGCCGCCGGGGAAGAGGAGCTGGCCCTCGACGAGACCGGCGAAGCGGCCGCCGCGGCCCCCTCCGGAGGGCGGATCTCCCTCCGCGCAAGCCGGATCGAGGACCGGGCTGAGGTAGGTCGTGACGGTGTCGACCGGGACGTCGACGTAGGTGATCGGCTGGTGGCACTTCGCCGCGACGGTGACGGTGATCTTCCCCCCGGCGAGCCCGGTGATCTCGGCGACGCCGGAGGGGGCGGTGTCTCGGATCGTCGCCGTCGCGAGGTCGCTCCCGACGATCACCTTCGCGCCTGCGATCGGCGTTCCGGTCAGCGCGTTGAACGCGAGGACGCGGACCGTGCCCGCGAAGGCGCCGCCCGAGAGGCCGCCGCGATAGCCGTCGGGCGAGTCGCTGTACGTGAACGCCTCGCGCGCCTGCGTCGCCGCCCCGTCCGGAGTCGTCACGGTGACGTCCTTCGCGCCGGGCGCGCTGGCGGGCGTCACGCACTCGAGCTCGATCGCGCTCCGAACGACGACCGCGGTGCAGGGGACGCCGCCGACGTCCACGCGGGTGCCCTCGGCCCAGGCCGTGCCGCTCCCCGTGAGCGCGATGCGCGTGCCGCCGCTCGTCGCACCGGAAGCCGGCTGGACGACGAACGCGTCGTAGAAGAACCCCTTCGCGAGGACGCGCTCCTTCGCGGTCGCCTCGTCGCGGATGCGGACGTCCACGAAGCCGGGCTTTCCGGGCGGCGTGACGATCGCGGCGCGCGTCGGGTCGCTCGCGAGCACGTTCGCGGCGGGGACCTCGACGTCGCCGAGGAAGACGCGGAGCCTCGAGCCGAACCCGCGACCGCCGAGCCGCGCGCGCGTGCCGCCGGTGAAGGGACCGTGGGACGGGGTGACGCCCTCGAGGGCGAACGGGTCGCCGAGGTCGACGTCGCTCCGGGGGAGGCCCGCGTCGCCGCCGAGGTCGGTGCCCGGCGGCGCGTCCGGCCCTTCGGCGTCGAGCAACGTCGACCCGCCGCCGGGGAGGCAGGCCGTGATCGCGAGGAGGCCGCCGCCGAGGGCGAGCGCGATCCGGCCGATGACGCGTCGCGCGAGCACGGTTCGAGCGTACGCGCGCGAGGCGCTCCGCGCCAGATGTGCCGGCCCGTCACTCGAACGTGACGCGGACCTCGTACGTCGCGTTCATCACGAGGGACGCCTGTGCGGCGCTGATGCGGATCGCGTAGATCGCGCCTCCGTCGACGGACACGGTGGACGACGCGGGCAGGCTGTTCGTGCGGACGTCGCCGTCCTCGAACAGGCGGTACGTGATCTTCGCGCCGTTCTCCGTGTGCGTGATCTTCATCTTTCGCGCGTTCGCGGGCGCCCTGACCGCGACGAAATCGGTGTCCGCGACGCTCGCGATCTGCCCGCAGATGGCCTCCGTGAAGAGGGTCGCGCGCTGCATGACGTCGTTGGGCTCCGCCTCCTGGGTGCAGGCGGCGGCAGGCGGCTCCGTGGGGGTGGCCGGCTTCGGCTCGTCCGGAACGGCCGGCGGCGGCGCGCCCGGCGAGGGCGAGGGGTCGCGCGGCGTCGCGCCGGGGGTGGTCGCCGCCGAGCCGCTCGCGCCGGGCTCCGTCGGCGACGTGGACTCCGTGTCGACGGGCCCGAAGAGGCCGGTATCGGCCGCGCCCGAACATGCGCTGCCGAGGAAGGCGAGCGCGAGAGCCGGGAGGACGGTGAGACGGCCGTGGGGGGGGCGCAGCGACATGGCGACTCTCATGCAAGCACACGGAGTGCCACCGTCGGCTGACGCGGCCGTCCCGCGCGCGCGAGGCGGGACGCGCGGGCTCGTCCGCATCGGGCGCCGTATCCCGCCGGAATCGCGTTCGCGCGGACGCGGGTGGCCCCCAGCGCCGGGGCCGGCGTGGATCGGACCCGACCCACGGTCAACCGTGGTGTCGGGCCGTTGGCACCACCGGGTCGGGATGGCGCGTGGCCCAGCGCATCAGCAGGCGATCGCGCGCAGGTTCGGCAGCGCGCGGCGCAGGAGGAGGATCGCGACGGCCTTCCGTCCCTCCGCGCGCCGCGTCGCGTCGACCTCCGCGCTCGCCTCGCCGACGTGCGGCGCGGGCATCCCGTCGAGGCCCACGGCCGGTCCGACGCACACGGGGCATCCCGAGACGCACGGACAGCCCTCGATGAGGCGCAGCGCACGCGCGAGGAGGACCTCGCGCTGGTCGAAGATCCGCTCCGCGAGGCCGATGCCGCCCGGCGTGTGCTCGTAGAGGAAGAGGGTCGGGCTGTAGCCCGGCTTCGGCCCGCCGCGCACGCGTCGCGGGACGGGCGGGCCGCCGGACGACGGGGTGACGCCGGCCTCGTTGCCGAGGAAGTCCTCGCGGATCATGTCGGCGCGCGAGCGGTCCCCCACGCCGCCGAGGCCCGTGGCGTCGACGCGCGCCGCCTCCGTGTCGAGGTCGGTGTCGCCGAGCGTCGTGCCGAGGTCGCGCGGATCGCACATGAGCGCGAGCGTCGCGACCGTCTCGAGCGCGTTGCCGACGCCGCGGAGCCCGTCGACGGCCGCGGCGCGACCGCCGCCGCTCGTACCCGCCATCTCGGCGCAGACGCTCTCGGGGACCGTGAGCCAGAACGCGGTCGTGTGCATCTGCATCTCGGGGAGGCGCACGTCGCCGTAGCCCGCGTTCTCGTGCGTGTAGAACTTGATCTTCTTGTAGCCGACGACCTTCTCGACGACGGAGACCTCACCCCAGCCCGTAGGCCAGGGAGGATCGACGTCCACGCTCGCCGTGCCGAACTCCTCGAGGACGTTGACGGTCACGTACGTCATCGCGTCCGTCCAGTAGTCGGGTTTCACCTTCCGGACGAACGCCTTGTGGTTCTCGTAGTCGAACGTCTCGACCTGCCAGCACTCGCCGTCGTGCTGGTAGATCGCTTGCTCGTGGACCATCGTGTGCGCGCCGCGCCAGTCGATCTCCGCGATCGTCTTGTCGTGCTCTCGGTCGATGATGACGACGTTGTCCCAGCCGACGGAGCGGAGGGACACGCTGTTCGCGGGGTAGGCGTCGGCCGCCCAGTGGAACGTGCCGTTCGTCTCGTGGAGGACCTGGTGCTGGACGAGGAACTCGAGGGCCGAGCTCGTCTCGTCCGCGTCGAGCGAGCCGTAGGCCTCGCCGCGCCGGAACGGGAGCTCGAAGGCGCCGCACTTCACGTGCTGGATCAGGATTTCGGGGTTGTCGGGATCGATCCGCGCCTGCTCCGCCGGTGCGCCGAGGAGGTACGCGGGCTCGCGCGCGAGGAACTGATCGAGCGGTGCGCTCGACGTGACGAGGACGGCGATGCTGCGGTCGCCTCGGCGGCCCGCGCGTCCGAAGCGCTGCCACGTCGCGGCGACCGAGCCGGGGTACCCGGCGCAGATGACGGCATCGAGCCCGCCGATGTCGATGCCGAGCTCGAGCGCGTTCGTGGCGACGACGCAGAGGACCTCGCCGTCTCTGAGCTTCTTCTCGATCTCGCGCCGCTGCTCGGGGAGGTACCCGCCTCGGTACCCCATGACGCGCGAGGCATCGACCTCGGGAGACACCTTGTCGCGCAGGTAGCGGAGCATCACCTCCACGTTGTTGCGCGACTGGCCGAAGATGATCGTCGGGACACGCGCCTTCACGAGGTCCGTCGCGAGCATCACCGCCTGCTTGACGTAGCTCGCGCGGATCCCGAGCTCGGCGTTCACGACGGGCGGGTTGAACATGAAGACCCGACGCTCGCCCTGTGGCGCGCCGTTCTCCGTGATCGCGGCGAGCTCCTCGTCGCCCACGCCGAAGATGCGGGCCGCGTGCTCGGCGGGGTTTCCGATCGTCGCCGTGGCCCCGATGAAGATCGGGTTCGAGCCGTGGAAGCGCGCGACCCGCCGCAGTCGACGGAGCACGTTCGCGACGTGGGACCCGAACACGCCCTTGTAGGTGTGGAGCTCGTCGACGACGACGACCTTCAGGTTCTGGAACGTGCGCGCCCAGGCGGTGTGGTGCGGGAGGATCCCGCTGTGGAGCATGTCCGGGTTCGTGAGGACGATCCCCGTCTTCTCCCGAGCTGCGCGCCGCGCGTCGCCCGGCGTGTCGCCGTCGTAGACGATGGCGCCCTGCGCGAGGCCCGCGGCGTTCATGAGCTCGCGGAGCCCGGCCTCCTGATCGCGCGAGAGCGCCTTCGTCGGATAGAGATAGAGGGCGCGCGCGTCCTTGTCCTCGAGGAGGGCGGAGAGGACCGGGAGGTGGAAGCAGTAGCTCTTGCCGCTCGCCGTCGGCGTCGCGACCACGACCGCGCGCGTCGCCCCGCCCGCCAGGCCGTCCTTCGCGGCGGTGAAGGCCCGCGCCTGGTGCTCGTAGAGCTCCGTCACGCCCCGCCCGCGGAGCGCGAAGGCGATCGGCGTCGGCAGATCCGGGGGGAAGGCGGCCATCTTCGCGGCCCTCGGCGGCACCGTCTCGTCGGCGGCGAAGCAGGGCTTCACGATCCGGCTCTCGAGCCACCCGTCGAGGACGGCGTCGACGCCTCGCGTTCCCATCCAGGGCGCCTTCTTGCTGCGGGTCGTGCTCGGCTTGGCCATGCTGCTCTCCGGGCCCGGGCCTGAACGCCTGAGCCTGAACATCCAAGCAGCCTCATCGCGAAGACGCAAGCGCCCGGAAGAGGGGAGTCGGGGCCCGGGTTTCCGCACCCGATGGCCCTCGACCGCTCGCGACGCGTCCTCCTCGTCCTCTTCGCCGCGTCGCTGGTCGGGTGCGACCACGCGACCAAGGCCCTCGCCGAGGCGTCACTCGCGCCCCTCCCGGGGAAGGTGATCCCGCTCGCGGGCGACGTGGTCGCCTTCCGGCTCGCGGCGAACGCGGACACGGCGTTCTCGCTCTTCACGAGGTTCGGGGTCCCTCACGCGCCAGGCCTGCTCCTCACGCTCGCGCTCCTGGGGACGCTCGTCGTCGGCGTGACCTGGGCGCTTCGCGCGTGGCGCGGCGAGGCGCGCGGGATCGACCACGTCGGCTTCGCGCTCGTGCTGGCCGGTGCGATCGGCAACGCGCTCGATCGCGCCCTGCGCGGCTACGTCGTCGACTTCCTCCAGGTCGCGGCCTGGCCCATCTTCAACGTCGCCGACGTGCTCGTCGTCGTGGGGATGGGCGTGCTCGCGCTCGCGGCGTTCCGCGTGACACAGCGGTCGAAAATCGAGTAGCGTGCGCCGTTCCTGGCCGTTTGCCATGTCCGAGAGCACGACCGATCCCCAGAACGCCGGCCCCGAGGCGCCTCCCGCGGGTGCCCCCGCCGAGGCGGCAGGCACGCCGGTCGAGCCCGTCGCCGACGCGGCCCCCGCGGCTCCCCCCGGCGAGGAGCCCCTCGCACCCGGGGTCGAGCGCTTGCCGCGGCCGTACGGCACGCGCGGGGAGATCCCGGACGAGATCCTCATGCCTCGCCCGTCGCCCACGTTCCTGGCGGTGGTGTCCGTCACGTCGCTCGTCGCGGACGTCGCGAGCAAGCTCTGGGCGGAGAAGCGGCTCGAGCCCGGCTCCTTCCCGGGCCCCGGGTACGTCACGGTCGTCGAGAACCACCTCACCTTCGTCCTCGCCAAGAACAAGGGGGGCGCCTGGGGCCTCCTCCAGGGTCAGAGCGAGAACGTCAGGCGGCCGTTCTTCCTCCTCGTCTCCGTCGCGGCGATCGCGTTCATCGTCACGCTCTATCGCCGGCTCCAGCCCTCCCAGCACGCGCTCAAGTGGGGCCTCCCCCTCGTCCTCGGCGGCGCGCTCGGCAACGTCTTCGATCGCGTCCGCTACGGCCACGTCATCGACTTCATCGACTACCGGGCCGACTGGATCCGGAAGATGAACGAGCTCGTGCAGAAGTACGTGCCCGGGCACGTCGTCACCGATCACTGGCCGACGTTCAACGTCGCCGACGTCGCCATATGCGTCGGCGTCGCGCTCATGGCGATCGACATGCTCACCGCCCGTCGCGGCCTCGACCCCAAGCCCGTCGTCGCCGACGTCCCCGTCGAGCCCATCACCGCGCCGACGTCCGCCGAGCCGTCCACGGCAGAGGCGGGCAGCGCATCCCCCGACGCCGCCGGCGAGTCCTCCGCCCACGACGCCTCGGGCGCCCCCGCCCCCGACGCCGCGACCGACGCCCCCGCCCCCCGGGACGCGACGTCGTAGCGCCGAGCGCCTCTCGTGTCGTGACCGCTTCCCTCGAGGCGATCGCGAACGGGGACGCGAGCGCCCCCAGGGCGGAGCGAGGTCCTCGAAACGAAGAGCGGAGCTGGTTGGCCGCCCTCTTGCTTTTCGTCCGTCGTATGACGTCGACTCGCTTCGTCTTCGCCGGAACGGTCTCCCTGGTCGCTGCCGTCCTCGCGGCGTGCGCGGCGGAGACGGCACCTTCCGACGAGGAGGCGGTCGTCGACGAGTCCGATCTCACCGGCAGCTGCGACGTCGGGAAGAACTGTCCCCCGGCGCTCACCCTGCTCGAGGCCGGCGCCTACCCGCGGACGACGCCCGCCAGGTATGCGAACGTCCTGATCTCGCCGCCCGGGAACCAGCCCAGGATCCTGAAGACGGCGACGAGCGGGACGCTGCGGCTGGCGCGGAACGATGCGACGCTCGTGCTACGCGGGCCGACGCCGGGCGCGCCCATCACGGTCACGGACATCTTGCTCGTCGAGGTCCGCTCTCCCACGGGAGGCCTCCTGACTCGAGGCTTCGCCGGCTACACGGGCGGCAAGCGCCTCACGTTCTTCGACACCGAGCTTCGGCGCCTCGGAGGCGACGACGCACGGACGATCCCGGCGGGCGCGATCGACCTCGGACCGCTCCTCCCGAAGGACGGAGTCCCCTTCAAGCTCAAGCTGAGCGCGCTCGTGCCGAGCGGCCCCTCGTCGATCTCCGACGTCGTCGCAGACGTCGTCGTCCCTCCGCCTCCTCCTCCCCCCCCTCCGGGTCCCATCGATCCGTGGGATCCCCGGAGCTGTACGGGAGCGCCGATCACGCAGACCGAGGCGAGACAGAAGTTCGCCCGGGGAGCGCTCCACGTCGATCTCGGCCGCGTCGCCATCCAGGCGCAGAAGCGCGCGTGCTCGGACGTGACGGGCTGCGCGGACTGGGCGCCCCTCCCGGGGCTGCCGTACATCTGGCGATGGAGCGATCCACGGCAGGGCGGGCTGAGCGCCTTCAACTTGCTCCCGCTGCCCGCGTCGGAGAACCCGTCGATGGCCTCCTTCGACGTGCGGCCGACGCCCGCCCCGCACGGCGTGCCAGACCCTGGTCTCTGGATGACACGACTCCACCTCAGCTACCTGACGGGCGCGGACGGCTTCGACGCCGACCTCCCCTTCAGCGGGCCGAAGGTGGGCGAGTGGGACTGGGACGGAGCCTACAACCAGAGCTGGGTCGGACCGTGCACGGAGCTGCGATGCCCAGGGAAGGACCGCTCGTACGGCGGCTCCGTTCAGTTCAAGACGGAGGAGAGTCTCGTCACGAAGTCGTGCCTCCGAATCGTCGCATCGACGTCCGAGCGCTGGACATCGAAGACCGGTCAGGACGAGTACCGCGTGCTCTTCACGTCGCGCTACTGAGCTCGTGCGGAGCGCGCCGGTCAGAGCTTGCCGGCGCGGAGGAGGCGCTCGGCGAGCTCGGCGCGACGCGTCCGCCGCGAGCGCTCGGCGAGGACGACGCCTTCGAGGTGCTTGAACGCGGTCTCGACGTCGTCGTTCACGACGAGGTAGTCGAAGAATCCGTAGTGCTCGATCTCGTCGATCGCCGCCTGGAACCTGCGCTGCAGGATCTCCTCGCTCTCGCTCCCCCGGCCACGGAGGCGCCGCTCGAGCTCGATCATCGACGGCGGGAGGATGAAGACGGAGACGACGTCCGGGATCTTCGCGCGGATCTGGCGCGCGCCCTGGTAGTCGATGTCGAAGATCATCCCGGCCACACCCGGCTCCGAGCGAGCGCGCTCGATCTCGGCGCGCGAGGTGCCGTAGCAGTTACCGTGGACCTCGGCCCACTCCACGAACGCGTCGCGACCGACGAGCTCGTCGAACTGATCGCGCGTGACGAAGTGATAGTCCTTCCCGTCGACCTCGTTCGGCCGAGGCTTCCGCGTGGTGTGTGACACGCTGAAGCGGACGGCGGGGAAGCGGTCCTGGAGCTTCCGCGTGAGCGTCGTCTTCCCCGCACCGCTGGGCGACGAGAGGATGAGGAGCAGGAACGGGTCCACCATGAGCGACATCTTACTCCTCTCCCGAGCTCCGCTCGCGCGGTAGCTCACTCGACGTTCTGGACCTGCTCGCGCATGCGCTCGATCTCGGCCTTGAGCTCCACGACGGCGTGCGCGACGGCGACGTCCTGACTCTTCGCGCCGATCGTGTTCGCCTCGCGCGCCATCTCCTGGAGGAGAAAATCGAGGCGGCGTCCGACGCCTTCGGCGCTCGCGAGGAGCGACATGAAGTGATCTGCGTGACTGTCGAGGCGCGTCAGCTCCTCGGCGATGTCGATGCGGTCGGCGAAGAGGGCGAGCTCCTGTTCGAGGCGCCCGGGGTCGACCTCGACGTCCGACACGTGCCGCAGCTTCTCGGCGCGCTCCCGGAGGCGCCGGCGGTAGCCCTCGAGGACGTGCGGCGCACGCTCCGCCACGCGGCCCGAGAGCTTCCGGACCGTCGTGAGGCGCCGGAGGAGATCCTCGCCGAGCGCCTTGCCTTCGCGCAGCCGCATGCGGTCGAGGGAGGTGACGGCCGCCTCGAACGCGACGGCGAGCGCGGCGCGGACGACGTCCCCCTGCTGCTCGATCGACGGCACGAAGAGGTCGGGCACGACGGAGAGGAGCGAGAGCGGCACCTCCGCCGACGGCGCGACCTCGTCCCGGAGCGCGGCGACGGCCGCGAGGACGCTCCGCGCACGATCCTTGTCGATCGTCATCGCCCCGAGCGCGGCGCCCTCGACGCGAACGGCGACGTCGAAGCGCCCGCGATGGAGACGCTCGCGCGCGATGGCCTCGGCGGCGCTCGCGAGGTCGGGGAGCTGGCTCGGCGCGCGCACGCGGACGTCGAGGTAGCGATGGTTGACGGCGCGGATCTCGACCGTCAGCTTACCCGGGGGGCTCTGCCCCTGCGGCGCGCCGCCGATACCGGTGAAGGGCGCCTCGCCCACTCCGAAGCCCGTCATGCTGCGCACGGTGGAGCTCCTCGCGCCTCAGGAGAGGCCGCGCTTCCTCTTCACTTGCTCGAGGACGCGCGCGTGCTCGATGTCGTACTGCGACGTGCCCTCCTTCACGTGCCGGAGCTGCGCGCGCACCTCGGATTCGAGCTCGGCATCGACGCCCATCTGCTTCTTGAAGATCGGGGCCATCCGGCGCCGCAACGCGACGTCCTCCGCGAACACCTCTTCCACGTGGGACGAGTGCATGAGCATCTCGACCACCTGATCGAGCACGTAGTCGAGCGCCTCGTCGCCGACCTTGATCCCGTGGCTCTCGGCGATCTGCTGGCGGACCTTCTGGAACTCGCCCGTGCCGCGGCCCGTCCGCTGGAGGAGCTCGCGGGTCTTGTCGTCGACGACCCGCTCGGTGTCGAGGTAGCTCTTCAGCACCGCCTCGATGTCCGCCTGGACTTCCTTCGGGGCGTCCGTCTCGATGTCCTTCTGGGACACGAGGGTCCGGACGACCTCCTGCGCGATCGAGGGGACCTTGGAGCCGTAGAGGCGCATGGCGAGGGACCCTAGCCCGAAACCCGGCAAATGGCACGCGACCTCGACCACGATCCTGCGGGAAATCCGGCCTCGTCGTCATCGGCGGCGGGACCTCTGGTACGCTCCCTTTCGCATGTCCGTCTGCCCGTTCTGCAAGGCGCCCGTCCTCGTGACGACCGCGCCTTGTCCCCGCTGCGGGAAGCTGGCGAGCGACCACCCCTCGATCGCGGCGGTGCAGGGACGGACGCTGTCGACGGACTTCGACGACGAGCCGGTCGGAGACCTCTCCCTCGGCTCCTCGGAGGGCGCGGGCGGTCGTGGACAGGCGAGCGCGGCGAGCTTCGACGGCGGCGGCGTCACCTTCGACGACGACCTCTTCGGCGACGGTGGCGGTGGGCCCCTGGAGCTCGACGTCCCGCACGCACCCCACTCCGGGACGACGACCTCGGGGGCCGTCCGCGTGGCCGGAACCTCCACGAAGGAGGATCCGTTCGACTCAGTGCCCGATCTTCCCGCGCCCGTGTCGGACAGGCAGCGGCCGAGCGGCTCGCATCCGCTCCCGGGGAACTCGGGAACGCTGCCGGCCGCCCGCCCGACCGCGGGGAGCAACCCGCGGATCTCGGCGCCCGAGATCCCCGCTCCGCCCTCGTCCTCCTCGGTCGGCCTCGGGCGACCGGCGGCGCCGAGCAGCGGAAGCCTCCCGACCAGCTCGTCTCCCGGGCTGGGCCCGGAGTCCGGCGAAGTCGCGATCGTGCGCCCGGGACGACCTCTGCCTCCGCCCCCCGATCCGGGCGCCCTCCTGGTCGCGCGCTACCCGCCGCCCCCCGCGTCGATCCTCGACATGCCGGGCTACGCATGCCGCGTGTTCGTCCGGCAGCTCGAGCTGCGGCGTGACCTCGAGTCCCTCCGCCGGCGTCGCTCGCCCGACATCGCCCTCTACGAGGCTGCCCTCCGCGCGCACGACGCCCGCGCGTTCGCGATCGGGATGACCATCACCTGCGCGGCCGTCTTCCTCGGGACGCTCGTCTTCTTCAGCCCGGTCCTCGCGCGCTTCCTCCGCGCGGACTGAGGGCGCTAGCGGTCTCGGTCGCCGCGCTTGGTCTCGGGCCCGCGCCGCCGCTTCGAGGCCGGCCCCGGCTCCCCGCGCTTCGACGCCGGGCTCTCGCCGCGCTTCGACGGCGTCGCCGTCTCCGACGTCGGCCGCTCCGCGCGCGCGGGGGCGACCGGGGGCGGAGCAGGGGAGGCTCCGTCGCGCGTCGCGAACGCGGGGAGCCTCATCTCGCGCATGCCGAGCTGGAGGCGCCGCATGACGGCCTTCTTCTGCCGCTCCTTGTACTTCGCGTGCGAGGCATCGCCCTGCTCGTTGGCGGCCTCCGTCACGCGGTCGATCACCTGGAACTCGCAGATGACGAAGACGATCGGCCCGAGCGACCACGCGCTCGAGGGCGCGCGCTCGAGCACCTTCCGCGGCAGCCGGACGGGCATGTCCACGACGAAGTGGATGACCCTGTAGTTCTCCGCGGTGAAGACGTTGTCGCTCGGCGTGAGCTCCTCGTCGGCACCGGCCTGGACGTCGGCCAAGAACCCCTTCAGGTGCTCGTGCTGCAGGCAGTAACTCTTGAAGTTGAAGATCGAGTTGATGCTCTGCGACGGGATCACGTAGTTGAAGGGGAAGAGCTTCTTCGTCAGGTACTGGAGAATCGGGAAGATTTCGTCCTTGCTCCGCGTGACGATCCGGAAGCGGAGCTTGTCGAAGATCTGCGCCGAGACGGTCTCGCGCTTCGAGAGGAGCTTCGTGTAGAGCGAGTCCTTGTTCTTCCGACCGCCGACGAACTCGATGATCGGAAAGCCCTCCGCGAGCATGCTCCCGATCACGCGGTAGACCTTCTCCTCGACGAGGTGGAAGATCTCCTGGTCGGACATCGGGAGCATGAAGAGCAGCTCGCGTCCGTCCAGGTGATGGATGATGTGCATGCACTTCAGGATCGTGCAGGCGCACGTCTGGCGGTGCCCTCGGCCGCTCGCCATCGCGAACAGCTCCTCGATGCTCGCCTGCTCGACGGGCTTCGGGATCGGGTACTCGAAGTGCCGGCGGAGGTAGCTGATCGCCTCCGCCTTGACGGCGTTCATCCGCGCGCGGTCGCCGGGCTCGTCGGGATGGAGCTCCTGGGCGCGGAGGATCTCGTCGATCTCGACGGGGTCGGTGACGTTCAGCCGGTGCCAGTCGATGACCGAGTCGCCTCGGAGGAGGAGACGCACCGCCTCGAGGTCCGCGAGGGTGAACTCGTCGAGCGATTTCAGTCGTTCACGCGGCGGCATCGCTCGGCCGGAGACGATACGCGATCCCGGCCGCGAAAGGGCCGATCACTTCGTCGGCGGAGGCGGGGGCGGCGGCAGACCGTCCTTCGAAGGCGGCGGCTTGAACGCGGGGGCGGAGCCGGAGGTCGCAGGGGCGCTCGTGCTCCCGCTCCGCGGCGGTCGCGACGGCGACGAACCTCCGGTCGAGGTCGGACGGGACGGGGCGCTGCGCGGCTCCTGCGACCCGCCTCGTGACGTGAAGCCTGGGCTGTCGCAGGCGGTGGCCGCCACGCCGAGCGCAGCGACGAGCACCCCGAGGGCGGCCCAGCCGCGACGCATCAGACGGTCTTGTCGATCTGCCCGACGTGGAGCGCGCCGCTCGTCGCTTGGGCCGTGCGGCTCCCCGCCGGCGCCTGCTGACGGCCGAGGGAGAGCGTTCCCACGAAGATGCCGATCGCGACGGCGAGGACGGCGACGTGGCCCATCAGCGCGCCCGAGCAGCCGGCGACGGCAATCGGGGCGAGCGCGGCGAGGTACCAGGGGGTCAGCTTCATTCAGGATGTCTCCGAGGCTTCGAAACCAGCGTCGGGCCGAGGATGCGCCCTACATGTAAGATAAACTACGACACTCCTCGGGGAGGGCCAAACTTCTATCGACTTCGAGGTCGTCTGATCAACCCCAATCGCTTCCGTCCCCTCGCACGGGACATTCCAGGTCCGAGGTAAGCCGGGCGACATCACGAATGATTCGGATTTCCGTCGAATCGACGTCTCGCCGCATCCGGCCGGTCCGCGGGAGTGCGTGCGCCCTGCCGCGCGGGTGCGTGTGCCCGGCCACGCGCCAGCGCCGCAGGATCTCGACCGGACCGAGGAAAGGCGTTTATCGTCGTGGGCCGTGACGGCCCGCCTCGTACCGTCTGCCGTCCTCGGCATCGTCCTCGCCGGGGCGCACGCCGCGTGCTCGACCGTGGAGCCGGGGCCCAACTTCGTGGTCGAGGCCGAGAGCTTCGACGCCGACTTCTTCTTCTGCCGCGTCGAGCCCGAGGTCCTCGTCGCGAAGAGGTGCGGTCCGGGCGACCCGGGACAGGATCCGGCGAACGGCTGCCACTTCAACGCGTCCGCGGTGAGCGGCATGGCGCTCGCCGATCACGCCCCGATCGGGTGCGATCAGGGACGGGTCACGAACCGCGCCCAGATCGGCGCAGGGAGCGCCGCCCAGGGCAACCTCGAGTCGGCCTCTCTCTCGATGAGCCGCGACGTGAACGCCGCGCCGATCTTCCTGCGTCCGACAGGACAGAACCACCCGCGCGCGATCTTCGGTCGCGACGATCCGGTCGTCGAGGTCCTGCGACAGTGGGCGCAGCGATGAGGAAGGTCCTCGTCGGCCTCGCGCTCGCCCTCGGCGCCGCGGTGGCGAGCGCGGTCGCCGGCGAGAGCGCGGCCTACGCCGCGGAGGAGCCCGAGGCCTTCGCGCGGGTCGTCGTGGACACGGCCGAGATCCGCTCCGGCCCCGGCGTCTCCTTCCGCGTCATCACGAGCGTGCCGCGCGGCGAGACCCTCGCGATCGACGGGCGCCCGAGCCCTGGCTTCTGGCTCCGCGTGGTCCTGCCCGACGGGCGCATCGGCTACGCGCTCGGCGACGAGGTCCAGGTCTTCGCGGTGCGGCCCGGCGAGCCGGATGCGCCGTCCCGTCCCGGCTTCTTCGCGACGCCTCCGCTCGAGGGGACCCACGCCGGCTTCGCGATCGTCGGCGGCGTGCTCAGCATCCCGATCCGGGACGGATCGACGGAGGCCTTCGGGTACCTCGAGGGGCGCCCGTCCGTCGTCATCGACCGGACGCTCACCCTCGACGGCTTCGTCGGTGGCGCCCTCACCGCGGACGGCGCGCAGGTCTTCTACGGCGGCGGCGCGACCGTCAACTTCGCCCCCAGCTGGGCGATCTGCCCGTTCCTCGGGATCGGCGGCGGCGCCCTCACCGTGCGCCCGAACGCAGACTCCTTCGTCCTCCGCCGGGAGGACCTCTACCTCGCGCGCGCCGGCGGCGGTCTCCTCATGGCGCTTCGCGGGCGCATCCTCGTGCGGCTCGAGGTGACGAACCTCTCGCTGTTCGACGAGGACAGCTTCAAGAACGCGCAGACGTATTCCGGCGGCTTCGGGGTCTACTTCTGAAGGGGGCGAAGGACACCATGAGCATCCTCACCACGCGTCACGGCATCGTCCTCTTCCTCGTCGGCACGGCGGGCTGCACCACCGTCAAGCCGACGCAGCGCGCGCTCCTCGCCGATCCCATCATGCAGTTCGAGGGGGATCCGCAGGCGGCCGCCCAGTACCGGCACGCAGTCGACAACCGCGAGGGCTCCTACGGGGGCGGCGGTGTCTCGGGCGGAGGATGCGGCTGCAACTGAGCTCCTTCCGGAAGGTCGCCGCTGCGGCGTCCCTCGTCCTCGTCGCGTGGCCTTCGGCCGCGCGCGCGCAGGTCGTCGTGTTCGACACGGCGCACACCATCTGGCACGAGGCGCCGACGCGCACGAACATGACGGTCTACACGCCGGGCGCGGCGATCGCCGCCACGCCTGCGCCGTGGATCACGGTGCGCGGGAGCTGGGAGGCGGACATCGTCTCCGGCGCGAGCGTCGCGACCAAGGCAGGCTCCGCGTACCAGGCGACGAACCCGGGCGTCGACGTCGTCACGACCGCATCCGTGAGGGACTTCCGCCAGGCTCCGAGCGGGCTCGTGACGCTCCGGAAGGGAGACGTCTCCTACACCGCCTCGTACACCCACGGGACGGAGAACGACTACAAGTCGAACTCGCTCTTCGTCGCGGCGCGGACGGACATCTTCCAGCACAACACGCAGCTCGAGCTCTCGTACGCCCGGAACTGGGACAAGGTCTGCGACCGGATCCAGGGCGTGAACGACCGTCCGCCGCGCTTCCGCGCGCTCGAGGACTCGTCGGGCTGCTTCACGGGCGACGCGCTCGCGCGCACGCGTCGGGACCTCGCGATCGACGGGCTCCAGGCGACGTGGTCGCAGTCGTGGACGAGCGTGTTCGCGACGCAGCTCGTCTACACGGCGCAGATCCTCGACGGCTTCCAGTCGAACCCGTACCGCAGCGTGATCCTCGGGCAGGGGATCAAGGCGCAGGAGTACCACCCGTCGAATCGCACCCGCCAGGCGCTCGCGCTCCGTGCGAACGTCTACATCAAGCCGCTCAAGATCGCGGTGCGCCTGTCCGGGCGCGCGTACCGCGACACGTGGCGGATCTGGAGCGGCACCGGCGAGCTCGAGGCCGAGCGCTACTTCTTCGAGGGGTTCCGCGTCGCGCTGCGCGGGCGGTACTACCGGCAGACCGGTGCGCTGTTCTGGAGCGACGACTACACCGGAGGTGACGACCCGCTCGGACCGAAGGGGCAGTACTGGACGGGCGACCGCGAGCTGTCACCCTTCTCGAGCCTCGGGCTCGGCTTCCGCGGGACGTACGCGATCGCGCCGGCGAAGCCGATCTGGATCATCAACGCCGTCAAGGCGAGCCTCGGGGCGGACGCCGTGCAGTTCTCGTACGACGAGTACACGCTCGGCGGGACGCCGATCACGAACGCGAGGGCGTACATCGCCAGCGCGAACCTGAGCTTGTCGTTCTGACGGTCTTCCGGTCTCCGGGGGGCGGCTCCGGACCGGAGCATGCGGGGGCAGCTCCGGCCCGGAGGGCCCCTCGCCCGCGGGATGGGGTCGCGGTCGTGCCGTACGCGCGCGTGATTCGCCGAGAGTCCTCCCCCCCAACCATTTCGAGCGACCTGGCAGGGAGTGCCACGGACCTGAGGACGCGTCCCCACCTGTCGAGGCGGTTCGGGGCCCCCGAGTAGGTCGGACTGTCGGACTCTCGTCACGTCTTCCGCGCATCGGGCGGGGCACCTCGCGGGCGCTACGTGGGCAGAACCCGCGCGTGCTCATCCGCCGCCTCTGCGGAATGACCGTCTGGCGCAGAATCAAGCGTGCGGTCGCCTCGAGCACGACGCGCGGTGCGAGGCGCCGGGGCCGCGCGGGGAACGGCGCGAGGAGCAACGTTCGACCAATTCCGCATGTGAACGACCTTCCCGACAAGGCGCGCTGCGCGCTCGAGGCCGCACAGGCGGAGCCTGAAGCTCGCGAAGGCGTCGGCGATCGGCAAGCGCGTCGTCGAGTCGTTCGAGCTCCGCGGCGTGGAGAGGTTCCACTTTCAAGAGACCCTCGTCCTCGGCGAGGACAAAAGGCCGACCCCGCCACGACGGGTGGAAGAAAACTCCGCCCCCTCGAGCTACCGACGAAGCATCCGGCTTCGGTCCGCGTACGATGGGCGATGAGGAAACTCTGGTTCCTGTTCTCACTCTCGGCATGCGGAGGGTCGGAGCTGCACCCCTCTCTTCCCCTGTGCAGCCCGAGCCCGGCGCCGTCCGCCGGTGTGACGCAGCTGCCGCCCCCGCCGCAAGCGAATGCGCCTCCGTCCATCGCGTCGGCGACTCCGGCACGCACCGAGTCAGGAAGCCAGGGCCCGCTGACGACGAGACAGGCCGTCGGCAACTTCCTGAGAGCACTGAAGCAAGGCAACGACACGGAGGTGCGCCGGTACCTCCCCGGATGGAAGCACGCGCTGTCTTTCGAGCGCCCGACATCGTTCGCAGTCAAAGAGGACATCTCCGACGTCATCGCGCAAAGGCCGTGGTTCCAAGTGAAGGTACAGCCGTGCGTCTGCGTGCGCGCCGATCTCGCGTACGAGGGCACGCTCGACGGGGCCGAGTACTCCGTCGAGGCCAAACAGGCTCTCTGCATGTCCAAGATCGACGGTCACCATCAGATCTGTGCGATGTACGCGTTGGCAGCCAACAGCGCGGGCTGGCCGGCGCCGCAGAGCCCGACGGAGAGCAAGCTTCTGTCCCGCGTCGGCAAGCGCCTCATCGTTACGGGACAACCCGCGGCTCCGCCCGGAAGCCGGGTTGACCTTCTTCGCCGCGTCTCCGAGGACCTGAAGATTCAGGGCGGTGCCTGGGTCATGATTGGCTCTGCAGTCGTGGACAAGATCGAAGGAGAGCAAATCTCGTTGGAACTCGCTGCCGAGAGACCCGTCGTCACGCTGAATGGCAAGAAGGTAGATCATTTCACGCCTGGTGCCGCGATCCGGCTCGACTGGCAGCGGCGAGCCGATGACACGAAGGAGTGAAGGAGCCCTCGCCCTCGCCCTCGTCATCAGCCTCGTCGCGTGTCGCAGCGCCAGTCCTCCGCCTCGACGCGCAAGCTCGACGTCACTCTGCAACGATATGGCTTCTTGCGAAAGCGCATGCACACGAGGGCATGCCGACGCATGCCGCCGCGCGGGCGACCAGATGGCGGCCCATCCCGTCGGCATCGACGCGACTCGACTGTCGGCCGTACTGACGCGCGCCTGCGAGGCAGGAGATGCCATTGCCTGCATGGATCTTGCGCGGCTCGTCCAAAGCGCGCCGGGGCTGACACTGGACAAAGCTCGGGTGCCGGCCCTCTACGCGCGCGCGTGCAAACTGGGCAACGCCGTGGCTTGCTTCAACGGGATTGCGGTAGACGGCACCGACGCCCTGGCCTTGTCTCGCGCAGCCGAACTGCTTGTCACGGCTTGCAGCGGCGGTGACGGCAGGAGCTGCGCGGTGCTCTCGGCAGCCGCGCCAGTTCTGTTCCCAGGTGACCCTGCGACCCCGGCAGCAGCGTTCGGCCGGCGCGCGGCGGAGCAGCTCGAGCAGTCATGCGTCTCGGGCGTCGCCAGCGACTGCATGCTCGCTGCGCAGCAGATCGCGGATTCATCCCCGGATCGAGAACGGCTGCGAACGGTGCGCATCCTCGAGCGGGGATGCGAGCTCGGTGTCGCCGAGAGTTGCATGCTCCTCGGGCGACTGCCGGAGCGTAGCGTGGCCGAGCGGGACGTGCTTCTCCGCAGGGCGTGCGACGGCGACGAGGAAAGAGCGTGCTTTCTCCTGGCGGCACAGGAGGGCGCGAGGTCCTCGAGCGATCTGGCGGCCAAGAAGTCTTGGTTTGATCGATTCCGGCGGCTCGCAACGGCTCGCTGTGCGCTCGGACAGATCGAGTCGTGCAAGTCGCTTCTCCACGTGCTCTCGATTGACGGAGCACTAACAAGAGCGGAGACGAATGGCACCCTCGCCCTTGCGGCTGCCGTGTGCAATAGCGGAGTAGGTATGATCTGCTTTCACCTCGCTAGGGCGATGACGAACGGTCCCGAAGGGCTTCGCGATGGGGCGCGCGGCGCTCAGCTCGTCAAGCAAGCGTGCGAGCTTGGATATCCGCCAGCTTGCCAGACGCGGGATTAGCAGAACACTTCGCCGAGGAGAGGACGAAATCTCGATTGTGCGTGCGCCATCACGGTCGCGGACAAGCTCGGATGATGAGCTTCCTCTCGAGGTGCCCCATGAGCGGCCCGGCCGTCTCGACGCCCTTCAGCATGCTCAGGAAGCGTCGGGCGTCCGTCCAACGGGTCGGCAGTTCCGCTCTCGTTGAAATTCGGGGTATGGAGCGATACGTCGATACGTAGACTCCGGAACGGAGCAGGTCTCGACGCCCCGAGGGCTATTGGACCTCCTTCTCGCCCACGCGATCGGTCCCAACGTCCAACGTGACGCCGTGACCTCGTGCGCCCGGTTCGACGCGGGGCCGAGAACATGGAGAAGGAGGTTAGTCATCGATGCCGCCCTCCCGCCGAAGCGCTCGAGTCGACCTGCGCGCCTACCGTGGGGTCGACTCAACACCCTGTGGGGCCGACACAACAGTCGAGTGCGGTCACGCTGGTGGACCGTCGCGCAGAACGACCAGCTTCACCCTCGAAGCGACGGAGACCTACGGCAACGCACCGGACATGGCGCTGATCGTCGTGCGCGACCTGGTGCGTGCCCCCAAGTCCGTCCGACACATGACGGCAATGCCCGTGTCGACGAGGGCGCTCGAGGCGGGCGCAAAGGTGACGCTCGCGGGCTTCGGTTGCAGTGACACGCCGCCCCCGGGCGCCTTCTTCTACCCCGAGCTGCATGTTGGAGAGGCGAAGGTCGTCGCGGCTCCGAGTGACGCG
>JALHPN010000107.1 GCA_022842465.1 Polyangiaceae bacterium
GTCGCGTCGGCCGCGTCCGCCGTCCCTGCGTCCGCACGGCCCGCGCTTCCCCGGCGATCGCCGCCCGTCCCGGCGCTTCTCGCGGGGATCGCGCTCGTCGTGGCCGTCCTCGTGGGCGTCGGGTGGCGGTACGGCGGACGCCGGGGTGCCGATACTCCCCCAGCCTCTTCCTCGGCGCCGTCCGTTTCGGTCGCCGACAACGAGCCCGTCACCGCGACGACCGTCGCGCCGAGCGCGCCGGGGCCGACGACGACGACCGCGACGACCGCGACGACCGCGACGACCGCGACGCCTCGCGCAACGAGCCCCACCTCCACGTCGACGAAGGGTGGCCGCACGTCGAAGGGACAGGCGAGCGTGAAGCCCCCCGTCGACTGCACCGTGCCCTATGCGATCGATGCGCAGGGGCACCAGATCTGGCGGCGCGAGTGCTTCAAGCGATGACGACCTAGAACCTCGTCACACGAGGTGGCCGACGTCGCCTTTCGGGCGGAGATGCGCGTCAGGGCTTCGGCGGCACGCGCTTCTTCGGCGCAGGCGTCGTCGCGGGGGCGGCGGCGTCCTGGTCGACGATGATGAACTGCACCCGACGGTTCTTCGCGCGGTTACCGCCGGTCACGTTCGGAACGAGGGGCTTCGACTGACCGTAGCCGCGCGCGACGAGGCGATCGCCAGCGACGCCGTGCGACGTGAGCCACGTGACGACCGCGGCCGCGCGCTCCTCGCTGAGCGCCTTGTTGCGCTCGGCGGTGCCGGTGTTGTCCGTGTGACCCTGCACTTCGACCCGCTTGATCCGCGGGTTCTTGACGAGCGCATCCGCGATCTCCGTGAGGAGCGCGTTCGACTGCGGGAGGATGACGGCCGAGTCGACGGCGAACTGGATCTGCTGCTTGATCGTGATCTCCGTCTTGCCGACGTTCACGAGCGCGTCCTTCGGGCGCTTCTGCAACACGATGTCCATCGTGTTGTCCTGCCGGACCTTGACGTCGACCTTCTCGGTCGTGACGAGGTAGCCCTCGGCGTCGACCGTGATCTGCGCCTCTCCCGGTCCGAGCTGCTCGAAGCGGAACGCTCCTTGCGGATCGCTCGCTCCCGAGAGCTCCTTCTTCGCGACGTCGATGAGCTTGATCGTCGCGTTCGCGACCGTGTTGCCCTCCGCGTCCTTCACGCGGCCGACGACGCTGCCGACACGCGGGAGGGCCTGGAGGGCGCAGTCGAGCTGGATGTCACCGCCGGCGTTCGGCGGCGGGGCAGGAGGTGCGCCGGGCGCGGGCTTCGCGGCCGGCGGAGGCGCGGCTCCCGGTCGCGATGCGCGCACCACCGTGGTCGTGCACTGCCCGGGCTTGTAGCCCTCGGCCTTGATCCCGAAGACGTAGGGCCCCTCCTCGAGCTCGTGCGTCGCGAAGCGACCGTCGCCGCCGGTGACGAGGCCCGTGAAGTCGGGATGGTTGTCCCAGGTCACGATCGCGCCCGCGATGGCGGCCGCAGAGCCTTCCTCGTGCACGAACCCGCGGATCTTCCGCCCGGGCGCCCTGACGGCGACAGGCTTCTCGACCACGCGCTCCTCGACGACCGGCGGGCGGTCCTTCGTATCGAAGGCCCAGCCCGCGCCGAGATAGAGCATCCACGGCGGCGTCGGCCTGACCTCCTCGATGAACGTGCCGACGCCCGTGACGCCGACGTCGAGCGCAGTGAGGACGTTGAAGCCGCCCTTCCAGGGGAAGAAACGCGCACCGAGCGTGAGGCTGCTCGGCGCGAGCGCCTCGTTCGCGAGGCAGCGGTCACGGCTCGGGTTGTTCGCCCGACAGAGGTAATCCTGACGGTTGATCGGTATCGCGACGTGGTACTCGACGAACGGCCGCACCTTCTCCTGCGCCGCGAAGAGCTCGGCGCCGAGATGGATGTCGAAGTGGTCGACGCGGTTGATGTTCAGCCCGAAGCGCTCGATGCGCGTGATGGGGGCCCCCCGCGACGTCTCGACGTCCTTCACGACCTCGCCCGTGTTGTCGAGCACGTAGGTGAGGTTCGTGCTGATCCGGAGCGGGACGCGCTTCTCGAGGCCCCGGAGGTCGGCGGTCGCGAGGCCGCGGAACTTCGCGCTCGTGCCGGCGCCGGCGAGGCCGACCGACCCGGTGCCGTTCACGAGCCAGAGCTCGAACGCGCCGCCGGCCGAGAACCACTTGTTCACGTTCGCGTGCGCTTTCGCGCCGAGGACGCTGTCACCCAGCACCTGGAGCAGCGCCGGGCGGTTCGCGGCGTTCGAGTTCGCGAGCGCGCTCGTCGCGAGGTAGGTGTCGAGCCACTTCAAGACCTGCATGTCGAGCGTGAGCCGCCCGCCGATGTGATCCGTGCTGTCGCTCGTGACGGTGCCTGCCCCGGTCGGGCTCGCACACGGGAACTCGCGCGAGCAGAGGAAGCCGGCCGACATGAACTCGGTCGTGAAGCCCACCCGGAACTGGCCGGCGGCGCCCCCCTGGGCATGCTGCGTGTGGACGAGACCGACGCCGCCCGTGAGGGTCGAGGCCTCGTTGAGCTTCCGATCGCGCTCGGCCCACTCGTCTTCCTTCCCCTCGCCCTTGATGGCTTCGTCGAGGAGCTCGCGCTCCGCGCTCGGTCCGGCCGACGCGTTCGCGTTCGCACGAGGCGGCGCGCTCGTCTGCGCGGCGGCGCCGCCCCCGAAAGTCACCGTGCCCCCCTGCGCGTGCGCGACGGCGGGGAACACGAACAAGAACGTGAAAAGCAAGCCGGCTCTCTTCATGTGGCCGGGCACGACCGTAACACCCCTTTTCGACGCATGTCACGATGACGGACGAGCGGCGGAGAGGCCCCTTCCGCGGCCTTCCTGACCAGGCGCGCTGGTTGTCACCGGCTCCGGGGAGTGGCAAGAGGAGGGAATCGCCATGCCGCTCGGCTCGCCCTCGCCTCCTCCCCCGCAGCGCCAGCAGGATCCGCGGTCCGCGCGGGGGCGGATCCTGGTCGTCGACGACGAGGCCAACGCGCGCGCCGCGCTCTCGGAGATCCTGCGGGAAGAGGGGTACGCGACCGAGACCGCCGCCGACGGCTTCAAGGCGCTCGGCAAGCTCGAGGAGTTCGCGCCCGACGTCGTCCTGACGGACCTGAAGATGCCCGGGCTGGACGGCATCGCCTTCATGGACAAGGCCAAGAGCGCGTCGCCGCAGACCGTCTTCGTCGTCATGACGGCCTTCGGCTCGATCTCGAGCGCCGTCGCCGCCATGAAGTCGGGCGCCGAGAACTACCTCACGAAGCCCCTCGACTACGAAGCCCTCTCGGCCGTCGTCGAACGCGCGATGGAGAAGGCGAAGCTCCTCCAAGAGACGCTCGCTCTCCGTGATCGCCTCCGCGAGCGCAACGCCCTCGGCCACATCGTGACCGAGGATCCGAAGATGCGCGCCGTGCTCGACCTGGTCGCCCAGGTCGGACCGAGCAAGGCGAGCGTGCTCGTCACGGGCGAGAGCGGCACCGGCAAGGAGCTCATCGCGGAGGCGATCTGCACGGCGAGCCCGCGAGCGAATGCGCCGTTCGTGCGCCTCCACTGCGCGGCGCTCGCCGAGTCGCTCCTCGAGAGCGAGCTCTTCGGTCACGAGAAGGGCGCCTTCACCGGCGCAGTCGCCCGCCGCGAAGGCCGGTTCAAGCAGGCCGACGGCGGCACCCTCTTCCTCGACGAGATCGGCGAGATCCCGATGGGGACGCAGGTGAAGCTGCTCCGCTTCCTCCAGGAGAAGTCCTTCGAGCGCGTGGGCGGAAACGAGACGCTGAAGGTCGACGTCCGCCTCATCGCGGCGACGAACCGCGACCTCAAGGCGGAGATCAAGAAGGGGACCTTCCGCGAAGATCTCTACTACCGGCTCAACGTCATCGCGATCGAGCTCCCGGCCCTCCGCGAGCGGCGCGCAGACATCGGCCCGCTCGCGAGCTTCTTCCTCGGTCGCTACGCGAAGGAGAACGGTCGGGCGATCGAAGGCATCAGCGAGCAGGCGCTGAAGGTCCTGAACGGCTACGACTGGCCGGGGAACGTGCGCGAGCTCGAGAACGTGATCGAGCGCGCCGTCGTGCTCTGCGAGCGCCCGCAGATCGAAGTGCGTCACCTCCCCGCCTCGCTCGCCCCGAACAACAAGGACGGTCCGCCGCCGATCCCGGGCTCCACGATCCAGGACCTCGAGCGCTACGCGATCCTCCGCACGCTCGAGGCGTGCGGAGGTTCGACCTCGAAGGCGGCGAGCATCCTCGGCGTCTCGCCCCGCAAGATCCAGTACAAGCTCCACGAGTACAGCGCGGGTCCGGGGGCAGAGAGCCGCCCCGGGGCAGGCGCGCCGCCGAGCGGCCGCGACGACGAGGGCTGATCGGGTAAGATCGACGGCGATCCATGTCCGACGTCGTCCTCTCTGTCGAGTCCCTCGCGAAGACCTTCCGGAAGCCGTTCACCGGCAAGAAGGTCGAGGCCGTCCGCGGCGTGTCCTTCGAGGTGAAGCGCGGCGAGACCTTCGGCTTCCTCGGACCCAACGGCGCCGGGAAGACGACGACGATCAAGATGCTCACCGGCCTCATCGCGCCGACCGGGGGCAAGGCGACGATCCTCGGCGAGGTCGCGCCGTCGCCGGAGGCGATGGGCAAGGTCGGCTTCCTCCCCGAGAACCCCTACGTCTACCCGTACCTCACCCCGCGCGAGTTCGTGTCCTTGTGCGGGCGGCTCAACGGGATGAGCGGAGCGACGCTCGCGAAGAAGGTCGAGGAGGTCGTCGAGCGCGTCGGCATCGCGTACGCGATGGACCGGCCCGTGCGAAACCTCTCGAAGGGCATGCTCCAGCGGACGGGCTTCGCCGCGGCTCTCGTGCACTCGCCGGAGCTCCTCATCCTCGACGAGCCGATGAGCGGTCTCGACCCCGTCGGTCGGAAGGAGGTTCGTGACCTCATCATCGAGGAGGCGAACGCCGGACGCACCGTCTTCTTCTCGAGCCACATCCTGAGCGACGTCGAGATGCTCTGCGACCGCGTCTGCATCCTCCGCAAGGGTGAGGTCGTCGCCGCGGGCGCGATCGAGGAGCTCGTCGGCGCGGACATGCGCCGGAGCGAGATCACGCTCGTCGACGTCCCCGACGACACGACGGAGCTCGAAGGCGTCGCCGAGAAGGCGACCCGCCTCGGCAAGAAGCTCGTCCTCGAGGTGCAGGGGGACGACGGGATGAAGATGGTGCTCGAGCGCGCCCTCGCCGGCGGCGTCCGCATCGAGAGCGTCGTCCCGAAGCGCGAGACCCTCGAGGACATCTTCGTGCGCAAGGCGCTCTGAGCTGAGAGCGCCGCTCGATCACCTGCTCGTGCGCGTCGCCGCGTCGAGCTTCCAGAGGTACCGGTAGCGGAGGTTGCCCTCCCTCGTCGCGATGTACCCGGCGACGGGGTCGAGCGCGCTCGACCCCGTGTCGTCCGTGAAGCCGGGGCCGGTGTGGCTCGTGAACGGCACGATCCCAGGGAGCATGCGGTAGTCGTAGCGCGCCGCGGGGAGCCACTGTGACGTGGCGCCCTGGTCGACGCGATCGAACACGACCTTGTCGGTGAGGACCTCGATCGTCTGTCTGTGGTTCGGGTTCGGCGCGTAGACGTACTCGCCGAGAGGGAGCTTGGTGAGGTCAATCGGCGGCGTCGCGAGGCGATCGACGTCCGCCTGCGTCGCTCCGCCGGACGGAGGCGCGGCGGTGCCCTGGTAGGCGAAGCGGACCGTCGATGCGCGGGCGTCGGCGGACACCGCGTTCTTGGCGAGCACCTTGCCCGCCGCGACGAGGTCGAAGTCCGTGTAGCGTTCGAGCGCGACGTAGCCGAGCTCGTGGAGCTTCGCGAGCGATACGGCGCTCCGCCGCCTCCCTCCTCGCCAGATCTCGACGACGCCTTCGGCGCCGCTCCAGTCGTACGCGCCCGCGATCGGCAGGTTCGTCTCGGGGTCGACCGCCGGCGTCGGCGTCGCGACCTCGTCGATCGTGAAGGGTCCGGTGGGTCCGAAGGGAAGCGCCGTCACCCGCACCGAGACGAGCGTAGCGTCCGCGGGGATGCCTTCGAACCGCACGACCGAGTCCCGCCGGGCCGCGAACCGGCTCACCTGCATGCCCCCGCCGGACGGAGCTCCGCGTTCCTCCCCGTACGACGTCGTCCGAACCTGGCGGAGCTTGATCCCTGCGACGGTCCCGAGGACCTTCGACTCCTTCTTCGGCGCCTCCACCTCGAGCCGTGCGGTGCCGGGCGCGAGGAGCTGGCGGGCGATCGTGTCGCGAGCCGTCCGGATGATCTCGATCTCCGCAGGCGTGAAGGGCCCGGGCGCCGCGAGTGCCTCGTCGCAGTCGACCATCGCGATCGTCGTCTTCTTCCCGTCGACGTCGTACGCCTGCTGGAGGCGGACGAGCGCGACGTCGGCGCTCACCTTCGCGAGCGGGATCGACTCGCGACGGTCGATCTTGCCCGGCGCGCGGACGACGTTCACCACCGGCGCGAACGCCCCGGCCGCGGGGAGGTAGGCCGGCTGCTTGTTCTTGGGTGCTTCCATGAGGCGCCATGCGCGGGCGCGACCGGCGCGCTCGCCGGGCAGGAGGACGCGGTCGAACTCGGGGGCCTCGAGGCGGACGAGCTCCTCGAGGCTCACCTTCCCGTCCGACGGCTGGGCGGCGATGATCCCGTCGGCGCGGAGGAGCGCTGCGCGCGTCTCGGCGTCGAGCGCGGACACCTTCTCGAGCGTCGCGATCGTCCGCGACGGGTAGTAGGACGAGGTCGCCTTCGCGAAGGCGGAGCCGAGCTCGCTCCCCCTGCGCGTGCCGACGAGGTCCTCGTCTCCCTGCTCGACGGCGTCCTCCTCTCCGTCGGACGAGCCGAGCTCGTCGCCGCCAGGGGCACACGCGGCTCCGAGGAGCAGGAGGGCAGGAAGAAGGAGGACGGATCGCGGAGTGGCCATCGGGCTCGACCACTGCACGAAACCATCCATCACGGATTCCGCGGGAGAGCCCGCGTACGAGCCGGCCGACGTCTTCCCGATCCGGGACGCGCTGCTCAGAAAGTGATCGCCGTCGCCCCGAGCATCACGCCCGCCCCCTGCGGCGAGACGAGCGGCGCGACGAACGGGGTGAGACGCGGCGCGCGCGCGGACGCGCCGTTGCCGAGCGGCGGCAACGGGCGCTTCTTCCGCTCGTCGAACTGGGGGACGAAGGCGATGTTCGCCTGGACGATCCCGACCGCCGCGACCGTGGCCAGCGCCGCGCCCAGGCCCAGGTTCCAGACGCGGATCTCGTCCGCGCGAGCCTGCAGCTCGTCGGCGCGCGCGACGAGCGCGATGTCACGCGCCTCGTCCCGAGCGCGGTCGCGCCAGTAGAGCCCCATCCCCCACGTCACCGCCGTCGCGACGAGCAAGCTCGACTCGACGCCGAGAAACGCCCAGCCGAGCACGGGCTGCCGATTCTGGAACTGGCCTGCCCCGAACGGGAGAAACGCCACGAGCCGTTCGTTCCGGACCGTCACGTGCTCCTCGCCCGCCTGGGCCTTGAGCTTCTCGAGCCAGATCTCGCGCGCGCGACGCTCGGCTTCGTCACGCGCGCGACGCTCGGCCTCGAGCTTGGCCGCCGTCTGCGCCGCTGCCTTGAGGCGCTCCTGGAGCTGCACCCGGGTGTCGATGAACGTGTTCACCACGTCGGCGGGGAACCCGAGCGGGTCGGGCTCGTACGCAGGGTCTTCGAGGATCAGCTTCTCGAACACGTCCTCCGCGGCGTCCCGCTTCCCTTGCGCGAGGAGGGTCGCGCCGAGGTACATCCGCGCCTGGGAGAGGACGACGCGCTCCTTCGTCCCCGACGTCGGGTCGACGAGCGAGCGCAGTCGCTCCTCCGCCTCGGCGAAGCTCCGCGCGAGGTAGGCCGCGCGCGCCTTCTCGAGATCCGCCCTCCCCTGCGCGAACGCCGGACCGCTCGCGAGCGAGACGAACGCCAGGACGCAAGCCGCGCAGAAGATCCGCTTGAGCGCGCCGAGAGACATCGCCCCCGGAGTCTACCGCGATCACGGCGCGTCGAGGGACGACGTCTGGTTCTTGCCCGCGAGGAGCCGCACCCCCTTCCGGCGCGAAGGGTCCGCGCGATCGTAGAGCGTCACGTCCTTCAGGCCCGTCGGCATCGGGATGTCGGCCGCGACGCCGGCGGCGAGCGTGACGCCGGGCATCTCCTCGATGCCGTAGGCCGCACCTGCGGGTCCCTGGACCACGAGCCTTGCAGGCAGGATCTGGAGCGTGACGTCGAGCGTCTCGTCCTTGTCCCCCACGCCCACGCTCACGTTCTTCGGGACGCATAGCTCCGCGCCCTTCGCGTCGCGACACGTGAAGGTCAGGACGTGCGGCTTGTCGTCGAGGGTGACCGAGAAGCGGCCCTCCGGGCTCCCGGACGGCGTGCCGTCGACGTCCATGTGCACGCCGTATCGCGGCTGGAGCGTTCCGGAGACGACACGTGCCACGCGCTTGGCGGCGACGCTCGATGCGCTCCCGTTCGCCGTCGCACCGGTCGGAAAGCTCACGCGACCGGGAGGGGTGGTCGGCCCCCCTCCCGGCGCGCTGGCGACGGTCGGCGTGGCCTCGGACGGTCTCGGCGCCCCGCTCGGCCCCGCGCGTGGGGGTGGCTTACGCGTCGTCTCGGACGTCGCGATCGGCCCCGGCTCGGGCTGCGAGCTCGCCCTCACGGCGCGCGCGACGCCGTAGGCGGTGCCGCCCATGAAGAGCGCGGCGACGACGAGCGGCGCCACTTTCCGCAGGAGCCGCCGCCTCTCCTCGGCGCGATGCATGCTCGCGACGATGCGGAGGAGCGTCGGATCCCCGGGCGCGTAGGCGAGCGCGCGGTTGTAGTCGGCCGCGGCGGCGACCGCGTCCCCGCGCTTCCGCGCCTCGGCGCCGAGCTCGCAGAGTCGCGCGATCATCCGCTTCTCGTGCGTTTCCGCCCAGACCTCGGGGTCATCGAGCCACGCCTCGAGGGCGCCACGGCCGGGCCCGAAGCCGAGTCGCGAGAGCTCGCCGGCGAGCGCCTCACGCATCGCCTGCGCGCTCTCGAAGCGATCCGACGGGCTTCTCGCGAGCGCGCGATCGACGAGCTGACTCCAGGCCTTGCCGATCGCAGGCCGCTCGCGCTCGGCGCTCGGGTAGAGCCCGTCGAGGACGCGCCGGAGAACCTGCGCGGGGTTGTTGCCCTCGAACGGGAGGTGACCGACGAGGCACTCGTAGAGGAGCACGCCCATCCCGAAGACGTCGGCGCGCCCGTCGACCTCGCCCCCTTCGATCTGCTCGGGCGCCATGTGGGCGGGGCTCCCGAGGACCTGCCCGGTCGACGTGACCCCTTGCGCGTCGAGGAGCTTGGCGATGCCGAAGTCCGTGAGCTTCACGGCCACGCGCGCGCCGTTCTCGCTGTCGACGGGGGCGGAACGGCGGCTCTCGCGCTCCGCCGGGACGAAGCCCGCGGTGCCGTCGAGGTCCTGCGAAGTCTCCCGGCCCCGCAGCGTGCGGTGCTCGACGAGCACGTTCTCGGGCTTCACGTCCCGGTGGACGACGCCGGCGGCGTGCGCATGGACGAGCGCGTTGAGGAGCTCGGTCGCGATCGCGACCGCGACCTCCGGCGGCATCGCCCCGCGGTCGTGGAGGAGCTGCCGCAGGGTGCGGCCGCGAACGAGCTCGACGACGAGGAACTGCTCGCCGTCGTCCTCCTCCGACACGTCGAACACCTCGACGATGTTCGGATGACGGAGCTTCGCGACGGCCTTCGCCTCCGCGGCGAAGCGATGCGCGATCTCCCGGCTGTCACGGAGGTGCGGGTGGAGCACCTTCACGGCGACGTCGCGTCCGAGCCGCTTGTCGTGCGCTCGATACACCGTCGCCATACCGCCGTGCCCGAGCTCCTCGAGCACGTCGTACTTCACGAGCGAAGGCACTCGGCCGGGTCTCCCCCCAGCGCTCGCCACCATGGCTTGCCAGCATACCCGCCGGACGTCGGATCCGACGAACCGAACTGGCCCCGCTCTTTTCGCGCGATTTCCGCGGGCTTCAGGCCGAGGTCACTGGCAGGAGCGGAGCTGCCCCTTGTCGCAGGTGGTTCCGCAGGCGTCGTAGCAGTCGCAGTACTGGTTGTTGCAGGTGGTGCACGCGCCGAGGTCCGCCGCTGCGGCCGCCGCGGCGATGCAGCTCGTGTACGCGTCACTGCAGGACCGCTCTTCAGCGTCCGAGCACGTCGAGCTGCACGCGGTCTGGGTGGCCGCGACGGAGGCGGTACCCAGCAGAGCCGCGACCACGGCGAGGGCCGCGAGAGGCCTGTGGAGGAGCGAACCGGCGATGGACGTGCGCATCGAACACTTCTACGCGAAGAGCGGCCCGCACGGCACGTTTGCCACGCTCCGGGCTCAGCCCTTCAGTCCGAGCCGCTTCAAGCGCGAGCGTAGCGTGCTCTCGCTCATTCCGAGCGACCGGGCGGCTCGGGACTGGTTATTGTCCGCCCGCGCGAGGACCTGCGCCAGGATCTCCCGTTCGAGGTCGTCGAACGTCGTACCGCCTTCCGGGACCTCGAGCACGAGCTGGCCGGGCGCGATGGCGTCGACGCCGTCCAGGCGCGAGCGCGACATCGGCGGCGGCTCGATCTCGTCCGTCGGGATACGCGGGTCGCTCGTGCGGACCTCCCACTCGGCGGCGGGGGTCCCCGCCGTCGGGATCGACGGATAGGAGCGCGGACGCTGCGACTCGGGCGGAGGAGGCACGCCCGGTCCGCCGGCGAACGACGGAGCCGCGCCCCAGACGCCCGAGCCGTAGCCGTTGGCGTGCGGATGCGCGTGCCCATGCGCGCCCGAGTGGCCGTTCTGCGAGGAGCTCGGCGGCGACTGCGCCCCCATGACGAGGTTGGGGTACAGGCTCGCGCGGAGCCCCTGCGGGAGCGCGAGGTGCTCGGGCTCGACGTCGCGTCCAGCATGGTAGATGACGAGGCGCTCCATCACGTTCCCGAGCTCGCGCACGTTACCGGGCCACGGGTGCTGCTCGAGCGCGCGCCAAGCGGCCTCACCGATGCGCGGGAGCTCGCGATTCATGCGCTTCGCGGCGCCGTCGAGCAGCGGCTGCCCGATGCCTCGCACGTCCTCCGGTCGCGCACGGAGCGGCGGCACCTCGACGGGCGCGACCGCGAGCCGGTAGTAGAGGTCGAGGCGAAAGAGGCCCGCGTGCGCGTCCGCGAGCAGATCCCGGTTCGTCGCCGCCACGACCCGCACGTTCACGTGCCGCGGCTCGCTCGCGCCCACGGGCCAGAACTCGCGCGACTCGAGCGCACGCAGGAGGAGGGCCTGGAGCGAAGGCGGTGCCTCGCCGATCTCGTCGAGGAAGAGCGTGCCGCCGTCGGCGAGCTCGAAGAGTCCACGACGTGCCTGCTGCGCGCCGGTGAACGCGCCCTTCACGTGTCCGAAGAGCTCGCTCGTCATCAGCTCCGGCGGGAGCGCGGCGAGGTTCTGTGCCACGAACCGAGCGCGACGACGGCCGCTCCGCTCGTGTATCTCGGCGGCGATGAGCTCCTTGCCCGTCCCGGTCTCGCCGTGGAGGAGGACCGACGCGTCGGTCGCGGCCACCGCCGTGACCTGCTGCATCACGCGCTGCATCGACGGAGAGACGGCGAGCACACGCTGCCGCGTCGAGGAACGCGAGACGGCCTCGACGTCGTCGCGGAGACGCGTGTTCGAGGCGCGGAGGTCGTTCGCGAGCCGCCGGTTCTCGAGCTCGAGCGCGCGCAGCGCCGAGGCGTGGCGGATGACGAGCCGGAGCTGCGCCGGGTCCCACGGCTTCTTGACGTAGGCGAACACGCGGCCGCGGTTGACCGCCTCGGCGAGGTCGTCGTGATCGGTGAAGCCGGTGACGAGGATGCGCTGCGTGTCGGGGAAGGTCGTCAGCGCACGCGCGAGGAGCTCGGAGCCCTTCATCGGGCGCATCCGCATGTCCGTCACGAGGACGTCGAAGTCCCGAGCGCCGAGCGCGTCGAGCGCCTCCTGCCCCGTTCCGACGCAGAGCACCTCGAAGTCCGGCGCGAAGACGGCCCCGAACGCCTCGCGAACGTCCGGCTCGTCGTCCGCATAGAGGACGCGAGGCCGCGTGCGGTCACTCGAGGGGGGCTGCGACACGCGGGAGTCCATAGCAGAGACTTCGCCTTCTGCAGCTCGCATCCAGGTCTCCTCCGCGGAACCCGGCGGCGCGTGGCGATCACCCCTCGCGGATCACCCCCCGGCCGTGACGCGCGATGCCGGCGTCCCGCCGCTCGCCACGAGGAGCTCCTCGTGGAAGGCGCGGAACGCGCTGTCGGCCGGCCACGTCGGGGCCGCCGACAGCAGCGCCCGCGCCTCGGACCGCCTCCCCGCATCGACGGCGATGACGGCCTCGGCGTAGCGCATCGCCCAGTGGACGAGGGGCGACGAGCGCGCCGCCGAGCGTAGCGCGCGCAGATCCTCGGCCGTGCTCGCGTGCGCGAACGCCCTCGCGAGGGCGGCGACGCCGCTCCGGAGGCGCGTCACCTTCCGACGGATCCAGAAGCCCGCCGGCGGCAACGGGAGCTTCTCGAGCTCCTCAGCCTTTGCCATCGCCTGATCGCGCTCGCCTTCGTACACGTCGAGGAGCGCCTCGACGAAGAGCCGCTGCTCGACGGCGGCCTCCCAGGCGGGCCCCTTCGCGGCGCGGTCGAGCGCGCGTCGCGCCGGGTCGATGAACCCGTACGCGGCGTAGGCCGTCGCCGTCATGAGCGGCGCCATCGTCTCCGGATAGGTCACGCGCGAGAGCGACCGCTGCCAGCTGCCGAGCACGAGCGCGACGTCTCCCGACATGAGCAGCCGCCGCATCCGACGGCGGGCGAGGAGCGGCGGAACCAGGAAGCCGACGAGCACCAGCGCGACCAGCAGGACGTACCGCGGATCCTGGGCGACGAGCCTCGCCGACACGATCGCGAAGAACACGATCGACGTCAGCGTCAACGCACGCGCGAGAAAACGATCCAAGGCGCTCGCTTAGGTAGGTCGCATTCGGCGCGATCGCAATCGGCAAGGGCGGCTGCGGGCCGGAGGCCCCCTCGCCTGCGCGATGAGGTCGCGGTCGTGCGGGTTTCCGCGTCGTCTCGCCCAGGGGCCTCCCCCCCGAACCATTTCGAGTGACCTGACAGCGAGGGCCACCGACCCGAGAACGCGTTCCGACCGGGCGACGCGGTTCGGGGCCCCCGAGTAGGTCGGCCCCTCGTCACCTCAGGTCACCCATCGAGCCGAGTGGCTCCGCTCCTTTTCGCTGGGCGAGGGGGCCTCCGCCCCTCCGCCGCCGTGCGGGCTCGACAGCTCGGGTCCACCCGCCACCAGCCCGGCAGGTCAGCCCCCGCGCCCGCAGGTCCGCCCTACGCTTCCGCATACGGCCGCCCGCGAGGGCCCGCTTCGACGACCGAGGGGGGCCGCCTCGAGCTTGAAGGGGGGGCCACCCTCGAGCCTGAGGCGGGGCGCGCGACGCGCCTGAAGGGGGGGGCGCGCGACGCGTCGCGGAGCGCCCGCCGAAGGCGTGAAACGGCTTCAGGCGGCGCCCTCGCTTCAATCTCGCGAGAAAGCCCCCCTCCGCCACGCCCAAAACAAGAACTAAGGCTCTTGGGACTTCTTCGGGTCGCCGATGCCGTGACGGCGGAGATAACCGCGCACGTGCGCGCGCTCCATCGCGGCGCGACGGCCGATCTCGCTGACGTTGCCGTTGCACTCGGCGTAGAGCGCGGTGAAGTACTCGCGCTCGAAGCGGGCGAGGACTTCACGCTTGGCGTCCTGGAACGTTCGGCCGCGGGTCGGCGTCGACTCGCTCGCCGCGACGAGCGGGGCGAGGTGCTGCGCGAGATCGATCGGGCCTTCCTTGCCGAAGGCGAGGGCGACCGCGATGACGTTGCGGAGCTCGCGGACGTTTCCCGGCCAGTCGTGACGCATCAGACGCTCGAGCGAGTCGTTCGTGATGCGGTCGTAGGCGGTCGGGTCGCCGAGGTCCGAGATCATCTTGCGGACCAGCGCCGGGATGTCCTCGAGGCGATCGCGGAGGGCCGGGAGCTCGATGCGGAGCTGCGCGACGCGGAAGTACAAGTCGCTCCGGAACGTGCCGGCGTTGACCTCGCGGACGAGGTCGCGACGCGTCGCCGCGATGACGCGGACGTTGACGGGGCGGTACGTGTTCGAGCCGACGCTCTTGATGCGCTGCTCGGCGAGCGCGCGCAGCAGCTTCGGCTGCACGTCGATCGGCAGCTCTCCGAGCTCGTCGAGGAAGATCGTTCCGCCGTCCGCTTCCGCGAAGGGCGAGATCCGCTTGTCGACGGCGCCCGTGAACGCACCACGCTCGTGACCGAAGAGCGCGCTCTCCGCGAGGGTCGGGGGGATCGCACCGCAGTCGACGACGACGAAGGGCTTGGTCTTGCGGTCGCTCGCCTGGTGGATGGCCGCCGCGACGAGCTCCTTGCCACACCCGGTCTCGCCGAGGATGAGGACCGTGAGGTCCGTCGGCGCTGCCTTGCGGCACCGCTCGAAGACCGCGCGCATCCCCTGGCTTACGCCGACGAGCGGCCCGAACTGCGCCACCTCGGGGATGTCGACGTGCTCCGGCTGCGTCGGCGCGAACTCGAGAGAGCTCTCGCCGACCGTCAGCATCGTCGGCTTCAGGAGGTAGACCTCACCGATGCGCGTGTCCCCGATGAAGGTCCCGTTGCGGGAGCCGAGGTCGCGCACGCGCACGCCTCGCTCCGTCGCCACGAGCTCCATGTGGACGGCACTCACCTTGCGGTCGTCCAAGACGAGGTCACATGCCTCGTTTCGGCCGACGACCTGCGTGTCGGGCCCGATGTCGATCGAGGATCGGTTCGCCTGGCCTCGATTGACCTTCAGGCTACCACCACGAACCTCGAGCCGCCCCTTCGCGACGACGGTTGCATCCACGGATTTGCGTTCTACCACGCTCGGCGATTCAACCGGCAAGCAGAATGCGACGACGGCGCTCCGCGCGTGCTCCCGGGAGGCCCCGTTTGCGGGTCTGCCCGGAGACCAGCTAGGATCGAGGGAGCTTCGTTTTCGGGGCGTTTCGCGGTGCTTTTCGTCGCTCGCTCGTCCCCCTGCCACCTTGACCCTTACCGAACTCGCCGGATGCGCCGAATTCGTCTTCTCACCGCCTCGGTCGTCCTCGCCGTTCCTTTCGGGAGCGTCGTCGCCCTCGCCGTTCATGCGGTCGGCTGCACCACCGTCGAAGAGCCGGAGAGCGCGCCGGCGACACGCGACGACGCGGGGGCCTACGACGCCTCGCCCGTCGCGCCGCTGGACGGCGGGATCCCGCGGGGCGACGGCGGCACCGGCCCGGCCCCGTCGTGCGAGGACTACTGCAAGGACGTCATCGGCACCTGCACGGGCGCGGACTCGCAGTACGGCTCCCCCGAGGAGTGCATCTGGGTGTGCGAGCGACTCGCGCCCGGCTCGCTGGGCGACAAGGACGTCGACACCGTCGCGTGCCGCGCGTACCACGCGAGCACGACCGCGAAGACGGACACGCGGACGTGGTGCGCGGCCGCGGGGCCGTTCGGGGGATCGGTCTGTGGTGACCGGTGCGGCGCGTTCTGCAACCTCGCGCTCGCGGTGTGCCCGAGCGGGGACGGCGGCGCGCCGTGGTCCACCGAGCCCGACTGCGTCACGGCATGCTCGCAGCTCTCCTACCTCGACGGTGGGACGGATGGCGGCGGCGAGGGGTCGAACGCCGCGACGAGCGGCGACACGCTGAACTGCCGCCTGAGCGTCCTCCGCGGCGCGCTGCGCGATCCCGCGAAGTGCAGAGACCTCGGCACGCCCAGCGACACCTGCAAGTGACGGCGCCTCAGCGCGCTCAGCGTCGCGGTCGCGTCGGCGGGAGCCCTCCGAGCGCTCCCGGACCGCCGACGTCCGTGAACGTCGCAGCCGTGACCTCGGTGTGATCGTCGGGGAGCGGCGCCGTGACCGGCGGCGGCGGGAGCGAGCGCCCACCACCCCCGCCTCCCGGGCCGCTCCCACGGCGGTTGCCCATCACGCGGCACACCTTGCGCCAGGCATCGAGGCCCTCGAGGGCGGTGCCGAATCGCTTCTCACGCTCGCGCGCCATGATCTTCGCGAGAAACTTCTCGATGGCCGCGGGCCACGTGTCGCCCGTCGTGTGCGCGAGCGTCGGCGGATCACGATCGAGCTTCAGCGCGATGAGGGTGAGCGCGTTGGACCCCTCGAACGGGAGGCGGCCCGTGAGCGCACGGAAGGCGACGGCGCCGAGGGCATAGAGGTCGGCCCGTTCGTCGACACGTGCCGACCCCCGCACTTGCTCCGGCGCCATGTACGCGAAGCTACCGAGCGTCGCGTCGAAGGCCGTGAGCGACGGCTCGCTCCTTCGCTGCCCGTTCGACTTCATCTTCGAGACGCCGAAGTCGAGGATGCGCGTGCGCTCCTCGTGCTCGCCCGCCGCGATCTCTTCGGGCGTCAGCTTTCGCTTCTCGATGAAGAGGTTCGCCGGCTTGATGTCGCGGTGGACGACCCGGGCGCCGTGCGCGGCGTGGAGGCCCTGGAGCGAGTCCTCGACGATCGGCGCGACCTCGGCGAACGAGAGGTACTGCTCGCGCCGGAGCCGCTCGTCGAGCCCCTCGCCGACGAGGCGCTCGAAGGCGATCCACAAGCGCCCGTCGCGCTCCTTCCCCGAGCCGAGGATGGCGGCGACGTAGGGCGACTGGATCTGCTTCGCGATATCGGCCTCGCGGTTGAAGCGCGCGACGAGATCCGGGTCCTGAGCGGCGCGCTCGTGGAGCACCTTGAGGGCGATCTTCTCGCCGCCGCGCCCTTCCGCGGCATACACCTCCCCCATTCCACCCTGACCGATGAGCCGGCGGATCTTGTAGACGCCGCCGAGGATCGATCCCGGCGCGAGGCCAGGCTCCGCTGCCATCTCCGCGAGGCTAGCAGAGGTTCCGGGACCCGGGTAGACGATGATCCACCCCTCGCGCCGAAGGTGCAACGCGCGGGATGGCGCCGTCCTTCCCAGCGCGATGTCCGGGCAGCGTCGTCAGGATTTCCGAGCACGATGGGCTTCTTGGGCCGTTCCATGGCCCGCCTTCCATGGTTAGCCTGCGGATCATGCGAACGGTCCAAGACGTCGAGGCGTACCTCGGCAAGATGAGCAGGCGCTTCTCGGGGGTCGATGACCGGCCGGGGACGTTCCTCGTGCACGGCGGCTCGAACATGCCGCCCGCGGTCCTCCGGGTCGATCCCCCGCTCGTCGTCCTCCGCGTGCACGTCGGCGACGTCGAGGGTGACGCGTGCGCGAACGGACCGCTCTACGAGAAGCTGCTCACCGCGAACGCGCGGAGCCTCGTGCACACGAGCTTCGGCGTCGAGAGCGGGAAGATCGTCCTCGCCGCCGCGATGGAGCTCGAGAACCTCGACTTCAACGAGCTCGCTGCGACGCTCGACGAGATCGACGTCACCCTCGCGCAGCAGGTTCCGCAGCTCGCCGAGCTGTCCCGCGCCGCGGCCGCCTCGCAGCGCCCCGCCACCCTCTCTGCGTCTTCGAGCAAGGGAAACGCCTGACATGGGAATCTTCAGCCGTCTCGCGCAGCTCATCAAGTCGAACCTCAACGACCTGATCTCGAAGTCGGAAGACCCCGAGAAGATGCTGAACCAGGTCGTCCTCGACATGAACAACCAGCTCGTCGAGGCGAAGAAGCAGGTCGCCGCGTCCATCGCGGACGAGAAGCGCCTCGCCAAGCAATTCGAGCAGGAGATGGCGCACGCGACCGAGTGGGAGCGTCGCGCGATGATGGCTCTCCGCGCCGGCAACGAGGAGCTCGCGAAGGAGGCGCTCTCCCGGAAGAAGGAGCACGACCAGCTGGCCGAGACCTTCAAGGACCAGTGGGCGAAGCAGAAGAACGCCGTCGATCAGCTGAAGAAGGCGCTTCGGATGCTGAACGACAAGATCGAGGAGGCGAAGCGCAAGAAGAACGTCCTCGTCGCCCGGAAGAAGCGGGCGGAGGCGCAGAAGGCGATCCAGGAGACGATGCACGGTCTCAAGGATCAGAGCGCCTTCGAGACGTTCGAGCGGATGGCCGGCAAGATCGACCAGATGGAGGCCGAGGCCGAGGCCGCGAGCGAGATCCAGGAAGAGTACACGGGCGACATCCTCGCCTCGAAGTTCCAGAGCCTCGAGCGGACCGCAGGTGCGGACGAGGACCTCACGGCCCTCAAGCGGAAGATGGGGATGCTGCCTCCGGAGGAGGCGCCGCCCGTCCGCGCAGAGACGCCGAAGCGCGTCGAAGCGCCCGCGCCCGAGCCGGCGGCGTCGCAGACGGAGCAGGACGAGCTCGCGGCCGCGCTCGAGGAGCTCGAGGCAGAGCAGCAGCAGGAGCAGCGGAAAGCCGGTCGCTGATGGGCGCGCTCACGAGGGCGGGGCCGTAGTAGACTCGCCGCCCTCGTGAGCGAACCATCGCCCCTCTCTGCACGGCCGAAGAGCGATGCGTCCCGGCGCGACGTCGCCGGGGACGGCGGTCCGTGGCACACCGGCAGCGTCGAACGGCTCATCGAGCGCTTCGAGGCCGACCCTGCCAAGGGCCTCACCGAGGAGCGGGCGAAGGAGCGCCTCGCCGAGGTCGGCCCGAATGCGCTGCCCACGCCGCCGGCGCCGAGCGCGCTGAAGCGCTTCTTCGCCCAGTTCGCGAACCCGATCGTCCTCACCCTCCTCGTCGCGGCCGTCATCGCGACGGTGAACGGCGTGAGCTCGGCGGCGGAGTCGTCGATCCTCGTCCGTTACGGCGACGCCATGGCGATCGGCCTCATCGTCGTCCTGAACGCGGTGCTCGGGTACTACCAGGAGCGACGCGCAGAGCAGGCGCTCGACGCGCTGAAGAAGATGCAGACGCCCTCGGCGCGCATCCGCCGCGGCAACGCGGTGAAGATCATCGACGCCTCGCTCGTCGTCCCGGGTGACGTCCTCGAGCTCGAGGCGGGGGACGCGGTGCCTGCGGACGCGCGTCTCCTCCAGGCGATCAACCTCGCGACGGAGGAGGCGGCGCTCACCGGCGAAGGCCTGCCGATCACGAAGGACGCGCTCGCGGAGCTCCCCGACGACGCGCCGATCGGCGACCGAGCGACGATGCTCTTCACCGGCACCTCGATCGTGCGTGGCAAGGGCCGCGCCCTCGTCGTCGCGACCGGGACGGGCACCGAGCTCGGGAAGCTCTCGACGATGCTCGCGCAGTCGACCGAGACGAAGACACCGCTCGAAGAGCGGCTCGACGACTTCGGCAAGAAGGTGCTCTGGACCTGCCTCGCGATCAGCGTCGTGATGTTCGCATGGGGGCTCTACCGCGGAGAGGCGACGTGGCAGGAGCTCCTCCTCGGCGCCGTGAGCCTCGCGGTCGCCGCCATCCCCGAAGGCCTCCCGGCGATCACGACGATCACGCTCGCGCTCGGCATGCAGCGCATGGCGAAGCGCGGCGCGATCATTCGCAAGCTCGCCGCCGTCGAGACGCTCGGAGCGGCGACCGTCATCTGCTCCGACAAGACGGGGACGCTCACCCAGAACGAGATGACGGTCCGCGAGGTGTACGCGGGAGGCACCGGCTACACGGTGACGGGCACCGGGTACGACCCGAAGGGGGAGCTCGTCGGCGCGGGCGGCAAGACCGTCGACGCAGTCGCGCACCCCGCGCTCCGCGAGCTGCTCGCCACGATCGCGCTCGCCAACACCGCCGAGCTCGAGAAGAAGGATGGGCTCTGGACGATCGTCGGTGACCCGACGGAGGGCGCCCTCCTCACGCTGGCAGCGAAGGGCGGTCTCCCGAAGGAGTCCGTCGCGCCGTCACACCAGATCGTGCAGGAGATTCCCTTCGACAGCGACCGCAAGCGCATGACGGTCGTGACGCTCGACGAGACGGGACGCGAGGTCGCGCACACGAAGGGAAGCGCAGACGTGCTCATCCCCCGCTGCGTCGCCGCGCGGACGGACACGGGCGAGGTCGAACCCCTCGACGACGAGCGACGCAGCGCGATCCTCGCCGAGGCCGAGCGCATGAGCAACGCGTCGCTGCGCGTGCTCGCGGTCGCCCGGCGCGATCTCACGAACAAGACCGAGCACGATCACGATCAGCACGACGGCGCCGACATCGAGCAGCGGCTAACGTTCGTCGGGCTCGTCGGGATGATCGACCCGCCGCGCGTCGGCGTGAAGGAGGCCGTCGCCGCCTGCGCCGAGGCGCACGTCCGCGCGGTCATGATCACGGGAGACCACAAGCTCACCGCCGTCGCGATCGCGAAGGAGCTCGGGCTCTGGGAAGAGGACGCGCTCGCCCTCACGGGCAGCGAGCTGGAGAAGCTCTCCGACGAGGCGCTCGAGCGACGGGTCGAGCACGTGCGCGTCTTCGCCCGGGTGACGGCGGAGCAGAAGCTGCGGATCGTGAAGGCGTTCAAGGCGCGCGGTCACGTCGTCGCGATGACGGGTGACGGGGTCAACGACGCGCCGGCCCTCCGCGAGGCGCACATCGGCATCGCGATGGGCAAGCAGGGCACGGACGTCGCGCGCGAGGCGGCCGACATGGTGCTCGCCGACGACAACTTCGCGACGATCGTCCACGCCGTCCGCGAGGGCCGCGCGATCTGGCGCAACATCCAGAAGTTCATCTTCTTCCTCCTCTCGTCGAACGCGGGCCTCATCGTCACCGTGTTCGCGGCGAGCATGCTCCCTGATCTGCCGGGGCTACGCCCGCTCATGATCCTCTGGATCAACCTCGTCACGAACGGCCTGCCGGCGCTCGCGCTCGGCATCGATCCGCCGGACGCCACGCAGATGGCAGAGCCGCCGCGTCGCGCGACGAGCGGTCTCCTCGGCTCGCGCGAGTACCTCGGCATCGCCGTGGTCGGCGTGCTGATGGGGGGGTTGGCGCTCGCTTGCTACTACCTCCCCTGGACGGGCGCGGCGGAGGGCGAGCGATTTTCGTACGGACGCGCGATGGCCTTCTCCCTCCTCGCGCTGTCGCCGCTCTTCCACGCCTTGAACTGCCGGTCGGCGACGGCGTCGATCTTCGTCACGCGGCCGTTCCTGCCGGCGGCGCTCCTCGGCTCGATGCTCTTGAGCGGCGCGATCCACCTCGTCGCGATCCTCGTTCCGTCGCTCCGCGCCGTCTTCCAGACCCACGCGATGACGGCGAGCGACTGGCTGCTCCTCCTCGGCCTCTCGGCGAGCATCGTCCCGATCGTCGAGGTGCTGAAGGCCCTCCAGCGGCGCGGCGTCGTGGGCAAGGATCTCGAGCCGATGTCGCGACGGCTGCCCGGCTAGCGCGCCACCCTCGCTGCAGATTCGAGAGGTTACGAGCGGCTCGGCGCAACATCCTACATTTCCTTGCATGGTGCGACCTCGATGCTAGAGCGCCGCCCATGCGTACCCGGCTCCTCACCCCGCTCCTCGCTCTCGCCCTCGCGCCCGTCGTCGCCGCTTGCGCCGGAGAGGACGCCTCGGGTGACGAGGCGGCGGCGGAGGAAGACCTGAAGACCGTCTCGGCGGAAGCGGTCGCGAAGGCGTCGAACACGTTCGGAACGAACCTCTACGCGACCATTTCCGCGGGGGACGACAACCTCTTCTTCTCGCCGTACAGCATCTCGACGGCCCTCGCGATGACGTACGCCGGCGCGCGCGGCAAGACGCGGGACGCGATGCGCGGCACCCTCGCGCTCCCGGCGGGTGACGTGCACGGCGGCTTCGGCGCGCTCGCCCGAGCGCTCGCCTCGCGCGCGCAGGCAGGCAACGCCGCCACGCGCCCGGAGCTGAACATCGCGAACTCCCTCTGGGGAGAGAAGACCCAGCCCTTCGAGTCCACCTACACCGCGCTCGTGAAGCGGAGCTACGGCGCGGGGCTCGAGCTCGCCGATTTCGCGAAGAAGCCGGAGGCCGAGCGCGCGCGCATCAACGCCTGGGTCGAGGAGGAGACGAACGACAAGATCACCGATCTCCTCGGCCAGGGCACGATCACGCCGCAGACGAAGCTCGTCCTCGTCAACGCGATCTACTTCAAGGCGGGCTGGCAGCGCCCGTTCGACGTCCAGAACACGGAAAAGGCCGATTTCTCGCCCCTCACCGGCGCGACGAAGAAGGTCGACATGATGGGCACGACGCGCGAGATGCAGCACCACGCGACCGCCGCGTACGACGCGATCGCCCTCCCCTACGCGGGCGACGACCTCGAGCTCGTCGCGATCGCGCCGAAGGCCGGCACCTTCCGGACCTTCGAGAGCAGCTTCGACGCGAAGAAGCTCGCGGGGATCCGCGAGGCGATGACGAGCCAGCGCGTCGCCCTCCAGCTGCCGAAGTTCAAGATCGCGGGCGCGAGCGTGAAGCTCAGAGACCAGCTGACGGAGCTCGGGATGGGCGTCGCGTTCTCCGACGGCGCCGACTTCCGCGGGATCACCGGCGACAGCAGCACGAAGATCGGCGACGTGATCCACAAGGCGTTCATCGACCTCGACGAGAAGGGCACCGAGGCCGCTGCCGCCACGGCGGTCGTCATCATGGCGAAGTCGTCGATGCCGAGGCCGGCGGTCCCCGCGGTCTTCGATCGCCCGTTCCTCTTCGCGATCCGTGACGTCCCGACGGGGGCGGTCCTCTTCATGGGCCGGGTCGCGAAGCCCTGAGGCATCAAGGGGCTGCGGGGACGAGCGACCCCGGGTTAAGCTCTCGGGCGATGACGCCCACGAAACGGCCGCAGCTCCTCCTCCGTGTCCCTCTCGCGTGCCTCGCGCTCGGTGCTTGCGGCGGCGGGGCTCCGGCGTCGAGCCCGAAGGGCTCGTCGTCCGGGACGGCGGCGACGGAGGGAGATCCGAAGCCGTCGATCGGCGAGCTCGCGGCGGCGCGCGGCGGAATCGCGGCGCTCGGAGGCGCCGGCAATCGCGACGACAGCGGCGCGACGGGAGCCGAGGTCGCCTTCGGCGGCGCTCCGCTCCGCGCGGAGGAGGTCGAGAAGGGTAAGCCGGTCAAGATCGACGGTGTCCTCAAGGAGTGGCCCGCGCGCGCACCGATGCGCGAGACGATCTCCGGAAAGACCGACGGTCTCGGTCTCGACATCGCCGTCCAGTACGACGACGCGAAGCTCTACGTCGGGGGGGAGGTCACCGATCCGAAGCCGGCGCGAACCGCGAAGCACGACGCTTCCGACGACCACGTCCGGCTCCTCCTCGCCTTCCCTTCCGGCCGCGGCGCGCTGAAGGCTTACGAGATCGGGATCTGGGCCGGCAAGGCAGGCGAGAGCGCGGGCGCCGTCAAGTGGATGAGCGGTCCGCAGAAGGGCCAAGACGTCGCAGGCGCGAAGATCGTCGAGAGCGACGCGAAGACCGGCTACGTGTTCGAGGCCGCGATCCCCTGGGCGAGCTTCGCGGAGGCGCGCACGATGCGCGTCGGCCTCCGCGCGGCCTTCCGCTACCACGACGGGGACGGCGGCGTGATCGGCAACGGTCACGGGAGTGTGGAGAAGCCGAGCGAGCTCCCTCCGCTTCCGAGCGCGGCCGAGCAGTCCGTCGTCGACGGGCTCCTCGCCCAGAAGAACCTCGCCTCCGAGCCGCCGAAGATCGACGTCTTCGCCGACGTCTCGGGGGACGAGCGGAAGGAGCGCGTCAGCGTCTTCGGGAAGTTCTTCACCATCTGCGGGCCGGGCTACCGCGGCGGTCACCAGTTCTTCTGGCGCGAAGTCTCCGGCGACATCACGTCACTCGAGGCACGCGACGTCACCGGCCGCGGCAAGGAGGACCTCGTCGTCCGCCGCCGCGTCGCGGCGAAGGGGTCGGTCCGGGAGACGGTGGAGATATGGACGCTCGGATCGGGCGAGGAGCCCGCCACGGTCTTCGCGCACGAGGTCGGCATCGCGTCGTCCGATGGCAAGCGGCGGATCACGAACGCGGTCCGCGTCTCGCAGAAGGAGATCGAGGTCGCGATCGAGCCCGCCGTGGGTTGGGATGCCAAGAGCTTCACGGAGGGCACGCCGAGCGACGTGGACCCCGTCCTCCTCCCGTGGGGGACGGTCAAGTCGCGGACGTTCAGGCTCGACGGCGGCAAGTTCTCGAAGGCGAGCGAGGTCGCACAGGCTGGGGTCGACACGAGCGCGAGCCCCACGGCGAGCCCGGCGACGGGGAGGCCGGACCCGATGCCACGGGACGTGGCGACGCCGCCGAGCAAGCCCGCCGGCGATCTCGGCAGGCAAGTCCTCGAGGCCTACCTGCGCGACGCCGGGGTGACGCCGGGGACGAAGCCGCGCTTCGACCTGGAGGTGAACGTCGACGGCGACGGACGGCCGGAGCGCGTGATGCTCCTGGGACGCGACATCGTCGTCCTGGGCCCCGGGTTCAAGGGCGGGACCGGGTACGCTCGCCTTTCGCTCTCGCAGTTCGGCGACGACAAGGACGTCGGCGAGCTCACGGTGCGCGATCTCACCGGCGACGGCGCCGCCGAAATCCTCGTCCGCGGCGTCCGCCGCATGAACGCGACGAGCGGCGAGCGGGTCGACTCGGACGGCCTCTTCGTCTACCAGGTCAGGGGCGGGAATCTGACGCGGGTGCTCGCGGTCGAGACGGGTCGCGAGACCTCCGGCAAGCGCATCCAGGGCCTCGTCCAGTTCGTCCCGGCCAAGGGCGGCAAGGCGTTCGACGTCGACGTGAGGCCCGGGACGGCGAAGGGCTGGACGGAGAAGACGTACCCCTGGCCGGAGGACAAGCCGGGCGGGACCCTCGAGCCGCTCCTTCTCCCGTGGGGGAAGACGAAGTCTTTGCGCTATACATGGAACGGAACGGCCTACGCCGTCGCCCCGTGACTAGAGCTTCTCGCACTTGCCGTAGATGAGGACCTCGCCGGCGCCGCATCGCGGGGCGGGCGCAGAGGCCGTCACGGCCGGCTTCGCGCTCGGCGGCGGCGTGACGACGGGCCTCACGACCGGCCGTCCCGGGCTCGCCTTCGGCGGCGCCTCGGTGAGCTTCAGCTCCACGTCCGTCGCCGTGCCGTCCACGACGACGTCGTTCGGCCTGTAGCCAGAGCGCTCGCCGCGGACGACGACCTTCGTCCCCACGTCGACGACGACCGACCGCTCGCCGAGACCGAGCTTCTCCGCCTTGCCGCTGCGGACCTCGAAGAGCACCGCGTCCTCGGGGACCGGGCGCACCTTCACCGCGACGCGCGGCGCAGGCGCTCTCGTGCCCTGCGTGGTCGCTGCCGCGCTCGACGGGACGACGTCGGGCGCCCTGGAGGTCGCGCCGCTCGGCTCGCGCTGGACGCCGTCCTCCTTCGTCATCGCCTGGCTCCGCGAGTAGAGGACGACGCCGACGACGACGACGAGCGCCGCGGAGACCGCGCCGACGATCCCCATCAGGAAGACCGACGCTCGCCTCGGCGCGAGGGGAGGAGTCCCCGGAACCATCGAGGGGCCACCGGGAGGCCGCCCCACGGTGCGGAAGTAGTCGACGGGGACGTTGAACCCCCCCGAGCGCGCCATGAGCTCGGGCAGCGCGTCGGGGACGAGCCCCTGCTCGACCTTGTCGAGGTCGGCGATGACCTGCTCCATCGAGGCGTAGCGGAGCTCCGCCTTCTTCTCGAGACACTTCATCACCACGGCCTCGAGGCCGGGGGGCACCTCCTGCGGCTGCGGGACGATTGCCCGGATCAGCGCGGGCTTCCGGTACATGTGCTGGGTGAGGATCCCCATGAAGTTGTCGGCGTCGAACGGGACCTTCCCGGAGGCCATCTCGTAGAGGATGACGCCGAGCGCGTAGACGTCGGTGCGCTGGTCGACCGGCAGGCCCGCCGCCTGCTCAGGCGCCATGTAGTGCGGCGTTCCGAAGACGCTGCCCGCCTTCGTGAGCCGGCCCGCCTCCCCGCCGACCTTGGCGATCCCGAAGTCGAGGACCTTGGCGAAGTCCTTGTCGCCACCGCGGCTGACCAGCATGACGTTGTCGGGCTTCAGATCGCGGTGGACGATGCCCACCGCGTGCGCGGCGGACAGGCCGCGCGCGATCTGCTTCGCGATGTGCGTGATGCGCGTCGTCGGAACGCCAGCTCGGTGGGCCGCCATGAGGTCGGCGAGGCTCTGACCGTCGAGGTACTCCATGACGAAGTACGTCGCTCCGTCGGGAAGACGACCGAAGTCGGAGATGTCGACGATGTGCGCGTTGCCGATGCTCGACGCGGCCTTCGCCTCGTTCAAGAAGCGCTCGGTCATCTCGGCGTCGGTCGCCATCTCCGTCCGGAGGATCTTGATGGCGACGCGCTTGTCGATCACCTTGTGACGACCGAGGAACACGACGCCCATCCCGCCTTCGCCGAGGAGCTGCTCGACGACGTAGCGATTGTCGATGGTCTGCCCGACGTAGGCCATCAGCCCGCTGGACGAGGGGCCCCCGCGCTCCCCCTGCCCATGTCCCGGCGGCGCGGCGAGCGTCACGGCGTCCGCACCTCGAGCGTCGAGGTCCGGAGAAGCCGCCATGGTGATCGCGTTGGGGCCGGGTCGTTCCTTCATGGACGGCGCGCCCGCGGAACCGGGCGGCTAGCGGACCAGTCTACGGGGTCCCGCGGCGCAGGGGAAACGGACACCCTTCGCGCACCTTGTGCGCCGCCACGTCGGTTTCGGGAATCTCGGTGCCCGCCGCCGTGCTAGACGGCTCGGACGCTGCCGATGTCGGGCTACCCCTTGCAGATCGCGATCCGGTACCTCGGATCGAAGAAGCGCGCGTTCATCTCGGTCGGCAACGCCTTCGCCATCGTGGGGGTCGCCCTCGGTGTGGCCGCGCTCGCCATCGTGATGAGCGTCACGGGCGGCTTCCAGGAGCAGTTCCGGGAGAAGGTGCTCGGCGTCAACGCGCACGTCATCGTCCTCAAGTACGCGATGCACTTCCGGGACTACCGGGACGTGATGCAGAAGGTGGGCGAGGTGCCGGGCGTGGAGGCCGTGGCCCCGTTCGTCATCAACCCGATGATGGTGACGCACGGGGATCGGACCGCGACCGGCGTGCTCCTGAAGGGCGTCGACCCGGAGCTCATGCCGAAGGTGCTCGATCTTCCGAGGCACATCACCGCCGGGTCGCTCGAGGGCATGCGCAAGCCCGGCGCCAAGCCGCCGGAGAATCCGAAGGACAGCTTCTTCGACGTGAAGCAGGCGCCGAAGGACGGCTCGAGCGACACCGATCCGGTGAAGCCCGACCAGGGCAAGCTGCCCCTCCACGAGGCGATCGAGAGGCAGATCGCGGCCGACAAGGTGGACAGCGTGCTCGGTGACGCCGGCGTCGCCGACCTCGCGACGTTGATCGCGACGGGCGCCGCGAGCGAGATCGCCAAGAACGCATGGGAGAAGCGGCCTGCCCAGCCGCCGCCCCCCGACGAGATCGACGCCATCCTGGGCGGCGGACGGAAGACGGAGACGCCGCCGGCGAAGACCGAGCTGCTCCCCACCGGCGACGTGACGCCGACGGGGGGTTACGCGAGCGAGCTCCCGAAGGACGACGTGCTCCCGCAGGAGATCGATCCCGATCCGTGCCGCAGCCCGTCCTTGACCCAGGCACTCCCGGGTGTCGTCGTCGGTGCGTCGCTCGCGAAACGGCTCGCGGTCGGTCTGGGCGATTGCCTCCAGATCACGTCCCCCCAGATCGGCATGGCCTACGGCGGCAGCGGTGCGCGCCCTCCCATCGCGAAGCAGTTCCGCGTGATCGCGATGTTCGAGGCGGGCTTCGATCAGTACGACTCGAAGCTCGTCTACACCGACCTCTACGAGGCGCAGGCCTTCTACGAGCAGGGCGACAGCGTGACGGGCGTGGAGGCGAAGGTCACCGACATCGAGCGCGCTTCCGCGATCTCGAAGAAGGTCGACGCGCTCCTCGCGAACGGCGTCTACCACACGATGGACTGGCGCGAGCTGAACCACGGCCTCTTCACGGCCCTGTTCATCCAGCAGATCGCGATGAGCGTCGTGCTCACGCTCATCATCGTGGTCGCGGCCTTCACCGTCGTCGCGACGCTCATCATGGTCGTGCTCGACAAGCGGAAGGAGATCGCCCTCCTCAAGGCGCTGGGCGCGAGCGACGAGGCGGTGCTCCGCATCTTCGTCTACCAGGGCGGCATCATCGGCTTCCTGGGGACGGCCCTCGGGCTCGTCGCCGGCTGGGTCGGCTGCAAGGCGCTCGGCGCCTACGGCTTTCCGCTCGACCCGAAGGTCTACTTCATCTCGAAGCTGCCGGTGAACGTACGGCCGACGGAGTTTCTCATCACCGGCTACGTGGCGATCATCATCTGCCTCGTCGCCACGATCTTCCCGGCGCTCTATGCCGCGCGTCTGCGGCCGTCGGACGGGCTCCGGGCCGAATAGACCCTCCCCTCGAAAACGATGCCCCCCGGGTCGGGGTCGTGGTGATAACGTTGCGCGTCAAGCGCATGCGTTGGCTGGTCGAAGTGTCGGGTCTCGGCAAGTCGGACTCGCAGAAGCTCTGCGTCGAGGCAGAGTCGTGGCAGCGCGCCCTCCAGGCGGCGCGCTCGCAACGGGGCGAGGACGGTCCGATGAGCGGGTTCTCCATCGAGCTCCTCGAGGAGGGGTACCGCGCGGTCGATCCGATGGCGCGCGTGCGCTTCATCGTGAAGCGCGCGCCGGACGACATGCCCGTGACGGCGAAGAGCGCCTCGGTGGTCCCGGAGAAGGCGAACGGGAGCGTCGCACCGGCCGCACAGGCGGGCGGGATCGGGAAGGCGCCGGCGGCGACGTCGAGCGCAGAGCCGACGGAGCGGCTGCCGCCCGCGCCGACGTCGTCGGCATCGGCAGGTGCGAGCAAGGTTCCTCGTCCCGGAGCGAGCGTCCCGCCCGCGAACCAGACGCAAGCGAACACGCCGGAGGCGAAGCGCCGGGCGGAGACGATGACGTTCGGCGCGACCTCCGACTCCCCCGACAACGAGAGCGGTCCGGTCGTGGAGCGAGCGCCGACCCTGGCGATCGGGTCTCCCATCCCCGGCCTTCCGACGGCGAAGCTCGTGTCGCAGCGGGTCCAGGATCCGAGCGACGCGCAGCCGCTCACCTACCGCGAGTACGCGTTCGCGTTGCCCGACGGCACGACGGAGGAGGTCGCCGGGGAGGTCCTCCGCGCCCAGCTCCGTCTCGTCGAGGCGTCGGTGGCCGGCGCGAAGGCCGGCAAGCTGGTGAACCTCGCGGCGTTCGACGTCGAGTTCACGGGGAAGCCGCCGCGCGCGCCGCTCGCCACGTTGACGTGGAAGGACTGGAAGGGCGAGCCGGTCCTCGCGTTCCCGCGTCGGAGCGGAGCGCCCCCTGCCGCCTCGCGGCCGCCGTCCGCGGGACCGCCGCCCGCGTCCCTGGTCCCGACCGCGAACGTGGTCGTACCCCCGGCCCCCGCCGCGCCCGCCTTCCCGGTCCCGGTCCCGG
>JALHPN010000108.1 GCA_022842465.1 Polyangiaceae bacterium
GAGCAAGGCCCGCGCGAGCGCGCGGTCGTCTCCCGCGCGCGCCGCGCACGACGCCAGCCCCGCGATCGCGCTCGGTCGTGCCGGCTCGATCGCGAGGACGGCCTCGTACGCGCGCACGGCCGCCGCCGCGTCCCCCGCGACGTCGTCCCAGAGCCAGGCGATCTTCTCGAGCCAGCCGACCTTCTTGTCCGGATCGCGTGTCGCGCGCACCGCCTGCTCGTAGAGCGCGACGCGGGCAAGGACCGCCTCCCGAGCTCCGGCGGGCGCGAGCTCGCCCGCGAGCGCGTCGTAGACGCCCGGTGCGGCGGGCGCGACAATCCATGCGCTCTGCAAGTGTCTCTTCGCCTCCTCCTCGCGCCCCGCCGCACGAGCGGCGCGCGAGGCCTCGACGAGCGCCCGCGCCTTGCTCTCGGGGTCGTCGACGAGAGCCGCCTCGCGGACCCACGCGACGGCGCGCTGCTCGTGGCGCCCCGCCGCGCCGAGGAGGCGGTCGAGATCGGCGAGGAGCGCCGGATCGTCCGACTCGACGACGCGCGCGCGCTCGAGCGCGAGGACGGCCTCGTCGAGCTGCCCGGCGCGCTCTGCCGACGTGGCGATCGCGCGGAGGAGCACGAGCTCCGCTCGCGAGTCCGACGCGCGCCGGAGGGCGAGCTTGCGAACGCGGAGCGCGTCCCCGTGGCGGCCCTCGGCGTCGAGCAGTCGCGCGAGCTCCGTCGTCACGCGCTCGTCGACGGTCTCGGACGCGCCGGCGCGCGCGAGGGCCCGCTCGAGGAGGCGGACAGGCACGCCCCGCTCCGCGCCCGAGCGCTCGTGGGCGAGGGCCGCGTCGAGCTCGAGACGCGCGGCGCGCGGGGCGTCGCTCTCCAGCGCGGCTTCGGCCTCGAGGAGCTCGGCGAGCCATGCATCGTCGCGGTGGCGCGAAGCGTGATCGACGCAGGCGTCGCGCACGGGCCCCTTGCCGGGGGCGAGCGAGAGAGCGCGGACGAGCGCGGCCCGAGCCGCGTTGGGCTCGGAGAGGCGGTCGTCGAGGAGGGCGGCGCGCTCGACGTGGAGCCAGGCGGCCGCGACGAGCGACGCGGGCTCCCCCGTCGCGCTCCGCTCGGCGAGCTCTGCGAGGTGCAGCTCGAGCTCGGCGTAGGCGCCGCTCATGTCGAGCGCGACCTCGTACCCGTAGGTCGCCGCCGCGTGCCCCGGCTCGACCCCGAGGGCCGCGCGGTGGGCGCGAGCGCTCGCTTCCCAGCGCGCGTCGTCGTCCCCAGAGGCAACGGCGAGCCGACCTCGCTCCGCGAGGTGGTCGGCACGCGAGCGCGGATCGCTGGCCGACTCGGCGAGGGCGCTCACGCACGCGATCTGCTCGGCGTAGCGCCCGCGGCCCATGAGCTCTTGCCTGCGCTCACGCTCGAGCGCGGCGCTGGTCGCCTTCGCGAGCTCGCTCGCTTCGGCGAGCACGACCGCGGCTTCGTCGGCGCTACCGGCTCCGCGGAGCGCGCGGGCGAGCTCGAGGCGCACCCGGAGGGCCCCGACGGGGTCGTCGCTCGCGGGGACCGCAACGAGGCGAGCGCGGAGGAGCGCCGTCAACCTGCCTTCGTCCTGCCTGTCCTCGAAGGCGGCGGACGCCGGCGCGAGCGCCTTGGCCGGCGGCAGCTTCGCGTCCGGCTTCGTGAGGGGGGGCACGACGACGCCGTGCGTGCCCGTGAGCATCGCGATCGACGGTGCGCTCGCCGCCGCGTGGAGCAGCGAGGCGCGCTCGGACATCGCGACGTCGTCCTCTTCGAGCAGATCGGACGAGAGGAGATCGATCGAGGGATCGGAGCCCGGCATGGTGCTCGATCCTACACGCCCCTTGGTCGACCCGAGAGACGTGCGCTACGCTGGAGATCTTCCGGACGTCCGTGTGCAGCGTGCATGGTCCCACCTCTGGAGAGTCCTCATGACCCGTCGCCTCCTCGTGCTGACGCGCAGCGTCGTCGCCGCATCCCTCGCCTTCTCGGGTGTGGCGTGCGGAGGCGCGGAGAAACAGGACGTGCTCGAAGCCCCTGCCGCGACCACCGGCACGAGCAGCAGCGCCTCGTCGACCAGCAGCTCGGGAGGGACGAGCAGCGGCGGCAGCTCCGCGTCCAGCACGAGCAGCGGTGGCAGCACGAGCTCCTCCGGCGGCGCCGAGTGTCCCGAAGAGAAGGAGAAGAACGACGACGCGGACGACGCCAACACCCTCGAGACGTCGATCTGCGGCGTCATCGAGGATCGCTCCGACGTCGACTCCCTCACGTTCACGCTCCCTGCGTCCGCGAAGGGCGTCCGCCTCACGTACGAGGGGAGCGTGGTCCTCACGGTCTCGGTCGGCGGCGCGAGCAGCGTGACGTTGAAGGCCGGCTCGACGCAGGCGATCCCCTTCGTGAAGCAGAAGCCCTACCTCGTGCAGGTCCGCGCCGAGGCCGCGGGCACGAAGTGGCGCGTCAACCTCGCCGTCCAGTAGCGCATCGCAGCGCACGTTTCGTGGCGCCCGGGCACGCCCGTTGCTGAAGCCGAGGCATGAGCCTCGATCCGTCCGCGCCCAGGCCCTCGCAGGCGGAGACCTCGCCCTCGTACGGACAGGCCGCGGCGCGGGCGCCGCGACGCACGCTCGACACGCGCGCCGTCGCGCTGCTCGCGATCGCAGCGATGCTCGCGTACGGCGCATTCCGCACGCTGTGGCCGTATGCGACCGCCATCGTCCTCGGGGGCTGGGTCGCCCACCTGGTGAGACCGGTCTTCCGGCGGCTCCACGGCGCGCTCCACGGACGCCAGAAGGCCGCCGCGGTCCTCACGGGTGGGATGGTGCTGCTCGTCGCGGCGCCGGTCGCGCTCGCCGTCACGGCGCTCGTCCCGGCGGCTCGCTCGCTCGTGGACCAGCTCCGGTCGTCCGGCGGCGGTCGCGGCGCGCTCGCGGCGCTCGTGTCGAACGGGGCCGGGACCGAGGGCGGGATGAAGGGGATGATGCAGCTCGTGAAGGAGCACGGGCTCAGCGCGTCGAAGGCGGCGGCGCTCCTCGCGAGCGCATCGATCGAGGCCCTCGTAGGCGTGTTCCTCTTCTTCGTCGTCTTCTTCGCGGCGCTCGTCGACGGGCAGCGCGCCAACCGGTGGCTCGAGGCGAACGCCCCGATCGACCCCGCGGCGTACGGGCGCCTCCGCGACGCGTTCTTCGAGGCAGGAAAGGGCCTCCTCGTCGGCAACGGGCTCACCGCGCTCGTCCAGGGCGGCATCGCGACGATCACCTACGTCGCGCTCGGGGTGCCGCGCGCGCTCCTGCTCGGTCTCCTCAGCGTCGTGGCCGCCCTCATCCCCATGACGGGCCCCACGATCGTCTGGGTCCCGGTCGCCGCTGGGCTGCTCCTGACGGGCCATCCTCTGAAGGCGGCGATCCTCGTCGGCGTCGGGGTCGCCGTCGTCGGCACCGCCGACAACGTGCTCCGTCCGTACCTCGCCAAGCGCGCGCACGTGGGGCTCGACACGTCCGTCGTGCTCCTCGCCATCTTCGGCGGCATCGCGCTCTTCGGGGGGTGGGGCCTCCTCCTCGGACCGCTGCTCGTCCGGCTCGCGATGGAAGGGATGCAGATCGTCCGCGAGCGCGGCCTCCTCGGCCCCCCGCCCGCCGGGAAGACGCCGGAGGAAACCCACGCCTGAGAGCGCCGCCTCAGGCTGCGCGGGAGCGAGCGTGGAGCGCGTTCATGATGAACGACTGCCAGTCCGCGCGGTCCTGGCCGTTCAGGGCGAAGAAGCTGAGTCCTACGCCCACCTTCCCTCCGGCCTCGGGGGTGTGACGGACGACGACGGCGTGCACGAGCAGCTCGCGGGTCGGCAGCTCGATCCGCAGCTTCACGAGCTCGCGGACCTGCGGCGCGGACGTCACGCGGAGGAAGAGACCGCGAAAGCTCGCGTCGACCATCTGGACCGCGACACGCTCCGAGCGGCGGAGGATCTGGACCGGGATCGTGATGCGGGCCCGGGCTTCCTTGCGGCGGTCGGTGTCGTTCATGGCCATGCGTCTGACGCGAGGAACGGCCGCGACGCGCGGACCTTGAATCACAACGCGCAGACGCCGTCCCTGCACTTGCCGATGAGGCAACGAACCCCGCACGCCCCGCAGTTCCGCTTGTCCTTCGCGAGGTCCGCCTCGCAGCCGTCGGCGGGCTCGGCGTTGCAGTCCGCGCGGCCCACGACGCACGTGAGCCTGCACCCGCCCGCGACGCAGCTCGAGACCGCCTGCGGGACGACCGGGCACACGACGTCGCACGCCCCGCACGTGGCCGGGAGCGAGAGGTCGGCCTCGCAGCCGTTCGCGGAGATCGCGTCGCAGTCGGCGAAGCCGACGTCGCAGGCGAGCACCGCGCAGGTGCCCGCGACGCAGGTGCTCGTCGCGTGCGGAAGGACGCAGGCGGCTGGGCACACGGGTCCCGCGTCGGCGTCGCCGGCGCCGGCGTCGACGATCGCGGCCCCGGCGTCGGCGTCGCGCGGGCCCGTCCCGGAGCTGCCGGAGCTGCTCGAGCTCCCAGCCCCGTCCGGGCCCGGGGTGTCCTCCTCCGCGGGGGCCTCGTCCGCGGGCGTCTCCGCGTCGTTCGCGGACGTCCCCCCGTCGGCGACGAGGACGCCGACCCTGTTGTCGAGGACGGCGTTGCAAGCCGGCACGACGGCGGCCGCTGCGACGAGCGCGAGCGCGAGGACGCGGAGGCGGGAGGGGAGGACGGTCGACGGGCGAGGAGGGAGCACGGTACGCCGGCGCCGATTCAAGTTGCGCACCAGCTCGCGCGCGGCGCGATCGACGTACGCTGGAGAGCTTCCTGCAGGTCAACCGGAGAGATGGCGGACCTGGACGTCGAGGAGGAGCTGCCGAAGGACCTGACTCGCTACGAGGCCATCTCGGCGGTCGTGCGCCTCCTCCTCGGGCTCGGTGTCCTCGTCGCCGTGGTCGCGCTCCTGTCGTGGCGCTTCCGTGACCCGCTGGAGCGTTTCGGCCACGTCTTCGTGGAGCGCTTCGGGGTCCTCGGCGTCGCGGGTGGCTCGTTCCTCGCCGACGGGATCCACTTCCCCCTCCCTCCCCAGTTCTACCTCTTCGCGGGGGAGGCGGGCGGGATGTCGCGGACGGCCGCCGTCGGGAGCGCCCTCCTCGGCTCGACGCTCGGCGGCCTCGTGGCGTTCGCCGTCGCGCGCCGCCTCGCGCACGTCGAGGTGCTGGCGAGCAAGGGCCGCGTCACGCGCCGCGTGCTCGAGGTGCTCTTCCAGAGGCACGGCTATCTCGGCGTGGCGCTCGCGGGCACGTTGCCCATCTCGTACTGGGTGCTCTGCGCGCTGTCGGGCGCGCTCCGGCTGCCGTGGGGCGCGTACGGTGTGCTCGCGCTGATGCGGGTGCCGAGGCTCCTGCTCTCGTATGCCGTGATCGTCGCCGCGTGGGGCCACGGGGCGGGTTGACCCGTCCCTTGCTCGTTCGCGTAGGCGAACCCAGGTCTGATGTGCAAGGATCGGCGGAGACGAATGAGCCAGACGCTTCCGCGCATGGATGTGGCCACGGCGATGCTCGTCGCGATCGACGATGCGCTGTTCTCGGCGTGCATGTCGCTCCTCGACGACGCCGGGTTCCGTGTCATCCGCGTGAAGCACGTCGCGGCGGCGAGCGAGCGGCTCCCGGTGCTCATGCCCCATCTCGTGATCGCGTCGACGGCGCTCGTCCCGGCGGAGATCGACGTGCTGAGTGACCGCTGCGTCGCGATCGGGGCGGAGCTCGTCGCGCTCTCCGCCGAGGTCGACACACGGCTCCTCGGACCGCTGCTCGCGAGCGCCGCCGAGCGGGCGCTCCAGCGTCGTCGCTGACGTCGTCGTCCCACGAGGCGAGCGAGGCGTTCTGTCTCGCGAAGAGACGCGCGTGACAGAAGTCCACGCGCCGCTTTTACATGCATCCTACAACCATCTGACGACGGAGCTCACGCTTCCAGACGGAATTTCTGACACTTGGAGCCGCATCCATCAGGTCGGTGCGTCACAATTGCGCAGAATTGCCACACCCGCTGCGGCACGTGTGGCGAAAATGCAGCTCGGCCTGACGCGCGCGTTGACCGGGGGCCTCACGCCAGGGAACGTGAGAATCATGAAGCTCTCGATCACTTCCGATCTACCTCTCGCTCCGAGCGCCGACGATCGCTTCGTCACGTGGCTCGACGTCACCGCGAAGGACGGCGACAGCACCCTCGCGCACGCGCGCGTCGCGCTCGTGCACGTCGGCGAGGTCGCCGACGAGCACGGCGACGTCTGGCGCGCCCTCCGCTCGGCGAAGCTCGAGCACCTCCACGACACGTACTTCGAACAAGGCTGGTACAAGGAGGCCTTCGCCGACGGCGCCGGCATCGATCTCCTCTACATCCAGGACATCGGCGTCGACGCGCGCGTCGCGGGTCGAAACCTCGAGCTTGCCATCGCGCGACGCGTGAGCGACACGATCGGCAGCGGCTGCCAGATCGTCGTCAAGCCCTACGCGACGGCGAGCGACGCCGCGCACTGGGCGGCGATCGGCTTCGAGATCAGCACGCCCGGTCGCGTCCGCGGCCTCCTCCACATGAAGCTCGGTCTCCGCCACGCGCGCATCGTCGACACGACGGGCAAGGGACACTTCGAGGTCCTCGGCGCCGGGCTCCCGGACGTGAGGCCGCGTCGCTTCGGCTTCGGCTTCCAGTCCTAGAGACGCGCCGGCACGCTGGCATCCGGCACCACGACCGGCTGGCCGCTCGCCTGATACCTCTCGAGCTTTCGATACAGCGTGCGTCGGTCGAACCCGAGCACTTGCGCCGCGCGCGACTTGTTCCCGCCGACGAGGGAGAGCACGCGCAGGATGTAACGCCGCTCCAGCTCGTCGATCGTCACGATCTCCTCCGGCTGGTTCGCCGTCACGACGAACCTCTCCGGCCGGAAGCTGCGGACCTTCTCCGGGATGTCGTCGATCTCGACGCGGTTGCCCCGTGCGAGCGCTACCGCGCCGTCGATGCAGTTCTCGAGCTCGCGCACGTTCCCCGGCCACGCGTAGCCGAGGAGCTTCTCGGCCGCGCCCGGCGCGAGCTCCATCTCCCTGCGGCCATGCCTCTCGGCGTAGACCTTGAGGAAGTGACGTGCGAGATGGAGGACGTCTCCGCCACGCTCACGGAGCGGGGGCACGTCGATCTTCACGACGTTGATTCGGTAGAACAGATCCTCGCGGAACCGCTTCTCGTAGACCTCGTCTTCGAGGACCCTGTTGGTCGCCGCGATGACGCGCGCATCGAAGGGGATCTCCTTGTTCGATCCGACCGGACGAACCTTGCGCTCCTGGAGCGCGCGGAGCAGCTTCGGCTGGACTTCGATCGGGAGCTCGCCGATCTCGTCCAGGAAGAGCGTCCCGCCGCTCGCCTGGAGGAAGAGGCCGGTCCGCTGCTGCTTCGCGTCGGTGAATGCGCCGCGCTCGTGCCCGAACAGCTCGCTCTCGAGCAGCGGCGCCGGCACCGCCGCGCAGTTGATGGCGACGAAGGGCCCCTCCTTCCGGCGACCCCGCTCGTGGATCGCGCGGGCGATGAGCTCCTTGCCCGTGCCCGTCTCGCCGTGGATGAGGACGCCAGCGTCCGCGTCACCGACGCGCGAGACGAGGGCGAACACCCGACGCATCGCTGCGCTCGAGCCGACCACGCTCTCCAGCGCCGAGTCCTCGAGCGGCGCCGCGGCCTGGAGGCGCTTCACTTCGTCCTGCAGGCCCTTGTGCTGCACCGCCCGCTGCACGGTGACGACGAGGACCTTCGGATCGACGGGCTTCGTGATGAAGTCGTAGGCGCCGGCGCGCATGGCGCCGATCGCGGTCTCGAGGCTCCCCTGCCCGGTGATGACGATGACGGGCACGTTCGGGCGAGTGCCGAGCACGCGCTCGCACAGCTCGAGGCCGCCCATCTCGGGCATGCTCAGGTCGGTGAGGACGAGATCGAAGTCCCGCGTCGCGACGAGCTCCAGGGCCTCGCTCGCCGACGTGGACGTCGTCACCCCGAAGCCTTCCCGCTTCAGGACCATGTCGAGCAGGTCACAGGTTTCTTGCTCGTCGTCGACCACGAGAATTTGCCGCTCGGTCATCGCCGAGCGGACATAGCACGCGTCATGCCGCACCCCTGACGCGGAGCGGGCCGAGGGCGCTGCAGACCTGGCGTTCCCGCAGGCCCATGCACGTCGCACCTCGCCGCAAACGGCTTCACGATGCCGCACCTCGAGCGTGGCGTTCGGCCACGGCGGGACAAGATGGCCCGACGGGCCCTCGCTCACGTCCGCGTCGCGAGAGAGGCGACCACCCCGGCCAGCATCGATGGGGCGGCGGGGCCGAGGCTCCGCATGGCGTAGACGAACGCCGCGTTGACGATGCCGACCGTGAGAAAGGTCTTTCGGTGTGCAGCGACCTCCGTGTCGAAGGCCGCCTTCCGCGCGGACGAGGTCAGCGGAGCGCCCCGGACGTCCTCGAGCGTCGCGACGTCGAGCTCCGCCTGCCTCCGGAGCACGTCGTCGATCGTGAAGACGAGGAGCCTGTAGTCGCGGAGCGCGGGCGGGATCCGTCCCGGGAGCGTCTTCATGAGCATCGTCTGGATCGCGACGACCGCACCGCAGGGGCGGTCGCCTCCGCATTCCAGGTTCCAGTGCTCCTTGAGCAGACGCACGAACGTCGGCTCGAGCGTTTCATCGCCCCGCACGCAGGCGAGGTAGTGCTGCTGCGTCACGAGCTTCAGGTGCAGCGCGAGAACGAGGAGGGCGTGGGGCGACGCGTGCTGGACGGCGCTCTCCAGGTCGCTCGGCCACGGCAGGCGCCGGTGGGGGACCGGGAACGCACGGGCGAAGTCGTCGAGGAACGTCCGGAACAGGCTCGCATGGTCGAACGCGTCGAGACGGAGGATCGGCTGCAGCTGCTCGTGGACGTCCTCGTCGTTCCCTGCGCGGACGCGGGCGCCCTTTCCGAGCGCCGACTCGAGCACGTCGAAGAGATGCAGGTAGCTCGCGGAGCGGATCTGGTTCAGACGCACCGCGTCCGGGGCGTCGAGCGCGCGCGTGCGCGGTGCCCCGGCGAGGGCCTCCGGCAGGAAGTGCCGCGTGAGATCGATGTGGTGGCGACCCGCGAACACTTCGTGCGGAACGTGTCGCGTCGAGTGTGCCATCGCCGGGCTCGATGCACTCGCCGGGCCAGTCTTGCGGCGCCGCACCTCATCCTCGGATCACAGGCACGTGCATCGCATGCTCCCGCCTTCGAGCCATGTCGGGCCTCGGTCGTTCTCCAGTCATCCTCGCGGTGCTCGAGGACAGCGAGCGCTCTGCGCTCCTCAAGCTGTCGCTCGCCGGTCGTGGATGGGAGGTCGTTCGGGCGCACACGTGCGAACAAGCGCGCGACCGGATGGGGGATCAGCCGGTGGACGTCCTCCTCGCCGACCTGGTCCTCCCCGACGGCTCGGCCTTCGGGCTTCTCCGCGCCATGGAGAAGCGACCGCTCGTCGCTGCGGTGCTGACGTGGGGCAACCAGCACGGGATCCGCGAGCGCATCTTCGCGGCCGGCTTCGACCTCCAGCTCGTCCGTCCCGCGACGGCGGAGGAGATCGACCTGGCCCTCCGGAACAAGCTCGAGGCGAACGTCCACGCGGCGACGGCCTGACGCGTTCGCGCCCGCTCACCGGTCATCGCGCGCGCATCGGAAGCCGACCGACGACGACGAGGGCGCCTCCGGCGCATGCGCGGACGACGAGGAGAGAGCGACCGCCGACGTGTCCTCGTACGAGCCCGAGGCGACGAGCGCGCCGCGCGAGGACAGGACCCACTCGGCGACGTTACCCGCGAGGTCGTAGGCGCCCTCCGTGGTTCGACCGCGCGAGAACACGCCGCGCGGCGCCGTGCGGGGGAAGCCGTCCGAGACCTCGTACATCCCGGGCGCGCGGCACTCGGGCCCGCAAGCGTTGGCGTGCTCGGCCGTCGGTGCATCGTCTCCCCACGGGTAACGTCGGCCCGTCGCGCCGGCCGCCGCGGCGAGCCACTCCTCCTCCGTGACGAGGCGTTTCCCCCGATACGTGCAGTACGCACGTGCATCCTCGACCGTCACGCACGTCACGGGGTGCCCGGAGAGCTCGGCGGCGAGCGTACACCCGTCGGTCGCGGGGGGCGAGGCGCAGACGCCGGCGGCGACACATCCCGCGTAGGCGGCGGCGCCGACCTCGTAGGCGTCGATCCAGAACGCCGCCACGAGCCGTGGGGTGGCGCCTCCGGAGGCTGCGCCTGCGTCCGCGGTCGCCTCGGCCCCCGGGACGCCCGCGTCGTCCGCCTCACCGCCGCCCTTGCCAGGCCCCTTCGGCGGCTTGCCGTTGCCGTTGCCGTTGCCGTTGTTGCCCTTGCCAGGCTTGTCCCCTGGCTTGTCGGCGGGCGTGAGGGCACCTGCGGCATCGAGGAGCGTCGTGCCGATTCGCACCATCGGCTCCTCCTCCGGCGCGGGCGGCGGACGAGGGTCGAACGCGCCCCCCGGATCGCTCGACGCGACATCGCTCCGCGTGACGACGAAGGAAGGCTCCTCGAGGCACGCGAGCGTGGTGCTGCCCGAGGCCGCGACGAGGAGCCCGATCCGGAGGAGGCGCGTCACGTGAGGAAGCATCGAAGCGAGGCGTGACCAGCAACACATGTGCCCGCGTAGCCGTCTCGCCTCGCGCGCGGCTGGCGCAGCTCATGCTTCGTGAACGTCGTGGTGGTCCGACGACACGTCGCACGAATCGTCCTCGCAGCCCTCGCCGCTTCCTCGGCGGCGCACGCCCAAGCCGGCGACCTCGATCGCGCGCGCGCGCTCTACGACGAGGCAGGAGAGCTCGAGCGCCACGGAAAGTGGCCGGCGGCGGTCGAGAAGCTACGGGCCGCGATCAAGATTCGCGAGACGCCCCACCTCCACTACGCGCTCGGGTGGGCACTCGAGAACGACGACAAGCTCCTCGAGGCGCGCGCCGAGTACGAGGCCGCGGAGCGCACCGCGCGAGGCACGCCCGGCGGAGACGAGGTCGAGTCCCTCGCGCGGGGACGGCGCACGGAGCTCCTGGCGAAGACCCCGAGCGTCCGCGTGATCGTGCCGGAGGCGCGCAAGCGCGCGCGCATCGTCGTCGACGGCCGCGAGACGCGCGTGCAGGGCGACGGCGCCGTCGTGGCCGTGAATCCGGGCGCGCGCGTCGTCCGCGTCGAGAACGTCGGGAGCGCGCCGATCGAGCGGATCGTCTATGTCGCACGCGGGGAGACGGGCACGGTCGACCTCACGTCCGATCTCGCGACGCCGGCGCGCGGAGGGCGCGACGCCGCGGAGCTCCGCGACGCTGCGCCCGAGGCCCCGGCGGTGACGCGTCGCGAGCGCAGCGACGTGCTCCCCTGGGTGCTCGTCGGCGGCGGGGCGGCTCTGGTCGCGACGAGCGGCGCCCTCTTCGTCTCGTCCCTCGGCGACGCAGGCGAACGCGACGACGCCATGCGAGCCTGGTGCGCGGAGACGGCGTGCTCGGGCGGGAACGTCGCGACGCTGCCGGAGTCGTCCGGCGCCGCAGCCCGGCGCCAGGACGCCGAGGACGCGGCGTCGCGCGGCAACATGAAGCAGACCGCGGCGGCCATCGTCGGCAGCGTCGGCCTCGTCGGCGCGGTCGTGGGGGGGATGCTGTTTCTCCGCCACGACGACCGCGAGACGGGCACGCGCGCGAACACCCCGCGACTCCACGTCGGCGCGGCGCCTCTTCCGGGCGGCGCCAGCGCGAGCGCGCTCCTTCGCTTCTGACTCTCGGATCAGAAGCCTGGGCCGCGGAGGCCGCCGTGTACGGGCGCATCGGCCGAGGCGACGGAGGCGCGCGAGGCGGCGGAGGGGATCGGGCCGACGGCGGCGCGGCCTTTCGGGGCCCGGCTCTTCGCTGGGCCTGCCGCGTCGGGGAGCGCGCCGCGAGTCGCCTTCGCGCGGTCGGAGGCCGTGCTCCCCGGCGTGCTCGCCCCGCCGCCGATGGCCGTCGTGCGCATCGAGCCTCCTTCGTCTGCCGGCGTCGTCGATGCGAGGACGGTCCCCGCCGGGGCGGCGGCCAGCTCGACGTTCGGCGCCGCCACGTCCTCCGGACGGGTCGGGACGACGACCGACCTCGCGTGGGTCGTCGTCGTGACCGCGACGTCGCGCGCGAGCGCGGGGCCGTCACCGGCGACGCACTTCGGGACCAGCATGGAGGCCGTGAGCGCGCACGCCGAAACGAGTCCGATGACCGCGTGGCGGAGGCGCCTCCCGCGGGGGCCGGTCGTGTCGAGCTCGCGCTCGCACGAGGCCGGAGGGACGGTCTCCGACGAGCGGAGCGCCGGCCGCATCGTCCTTCGAGGGCCGAGCATGTCGGGACCGATGACGGGCAGCGGCATCGAGGACGGCGGCGGCGGACCGAGGCCCTCGTCCGTGATGGTCGTCACCTCGAGGGCGAGCCGCGCCTTGCCCGCACCGGTGCCGACGCGCACGACGCTCGACGCCTCGACGTCCGGGTCGAGCTCGGCGAACGGGAGGAGCGCGTCACGGAGGGCCCCGGCGTCCACGTAGCGTGCGCGCGGATCCTTCGCGAGCGCGCGCATGAGCACCGTGGCGAGCGGGTCGGGCAGATCCGGCCGGAGGACGCGCGGGTCGCGGACGGGGTCGGCGGCGATCGCCGCGATGCAGGCCGAGGCTTCGACCTGCATGTACGGCGTCTCTCCCGTCATGAGCTCGAAGAGCGTCACGCCGAGCGACCACACGTCCGTGCGCGCGTCGACGTCCTTCGCGCAGCGCACCTGCTCGGGGGACATGTAGTGCGGCGTCCCGAGCGGGGTGACGTTGTTCGTGAGCGCGACCTCTCTCGGTGAGGCCGCGAGGCGCTTGGCGATGCCGAAGTCGAGCACCTTGAGGACGACGCGGTCGCCCTCCTGGGCGAGGAAGAGGTTCGACGGCTTCAGATCGCGGTGGACGATACCGCGCCGGTGCGCCTCCGCGATCGCGTCGCACGCGTCGAGCACCCAGCGGACCGCGCGGCCGGCCGGCTGCGGGCCGTCGCGCTCGAGGAGCCGGGCGAGGTCGAGCCCATCGAGGAGCTCCATCACGAGATAGGGCGTGCCCCTGTCGGTGACGTCGATGTCGAACACCTTCACGACGTGGGCGCTCGTGAGCACGGAGGCCGCGCGGGCCTCGCGCTCGAAACGCGTGACGAGCTCGGGATGCTCGCGGAGCCCCTCGGAGAGGACCTTCAGCGCGACCTTGTGACCCAGGCGCGCATGCTGCGCGGCGTACACCACGCCCATCCCGCCGTGCCCGAGGACACGCTGGATGATCCACTTGTCCGCGAAGAGCTCGACACGGCTCTTCGAGGACCGGGCTGTTGCGCCGAGACGAGTTGCCGCCACGTCCGTCGGACGTTCAAGTCGCGTACCGTGGAACGGCCCCCGGAACTCGCGGCGGTTTCGGCGACGCGAGCTCGAGCGCGTGGCAGTCTGCCCCGTACGGGGCAGGGCTTCCCAGCGGGCTCAGCGGAGGGCGAGCACCCCGCGCTGGAGCAGGTCGGACAGGATGCCGTGCGCCTCGTCGGAGGGGAGGCCGCTCGCATCCGCGATCGTCTCCAGGTCGGCCACCCCGTCGACGAGGGTGAGGACGAAGCGCGCCGCGGGGCCGAGCGGCAGCCCGAACGTCTCCGCCTCCGTCATCGCCAGCGTGGGCACCGCATCGAGGTGATCGCGGATCTCGTGCGCCTGCGAGCGTGCGGCGGGGGAGAGGTTCAGGAGGCAGCGCGCCTCGAGCTCGGCGACGACGACGTCGCCGGGGTGCACGCCGAGCCAGGCCTCGCAGGCTCGCGCGGCCTCCTCCCAGCGACCGACCATCATCATCACCTCGATGTCCTCCGCGCTCGAGAGGGGCTCGGGGGGCGCCGAGGTGAACGACGTACGTGTCGGCTTCGGCAGCGGCCCCGAGCTCGGGATCGACGACGCGGTCACCCGAGGGAGCTCGCGCGACGGACGAGGCGGAGGCCTGCTCTCCATCGCGCCGGGCGGGACGGTGACGGAGCTCACGGAGATCTTCGGCGGCGGCATGACCACGGCGGCCGCGAGCATCTCCGGCACGGACGCCTTCCTGCCGGCAGGCTCGGACGAGCGCCGCGGGGTCGCCAGCGGGGCCGTCGTCACGGAAGCGGGCACGCTGAGCAGGTCGTCGAGGAGGGCTCCCATCCCGGAGAGCTCCCTCGCGGCGACGTCGGCGCTCGTGGGGCCCGGGGAGAGCGGCGGGCGGACGGGACGTGTCCGCACGGGCGTGACCGCGCTCCAGGGGTCGTCGACGAACGCGTCGATCACCGGGATCGCGTCGTCGTCGGGATCCTGCTGGCTCGTGACGACGTCCGAGGGGAGCATCAGCGGCGGCAACACGCTCCGCGTGATCGAGCGGTCGAAGCGACCCTCCGCCGCAAGGGCATCGCGGAGGTCGACGACCCTGCCCGCGCGCGGCCCGCGGAGCAGCCGCACGTGCGGGCGGAGCGGGTCGGCGCCGTTCGCCCGCGTGACGACCGCCGGCGTCCGGTCGGAGAGCTCGACCACCGTGCCCGGCGGAAAGACGCCCAGCGCGCGGACGAAACGCCCCACGAGGCCTCGACCGAAGAAACGAGACTCGAGGTCTGCGGCGGCGCGCAGGATCGGCTCCGGGTCGTCGCCCTGCCCCTGGATGCGGGTCCGCTTCCGGTCGAAGAAGTTCGCGAGAGCGACGACGCGGACGAGATCGTGCGGCGCGGACTTCGACTCGAGCGCGGGATAGCCGCCTCCGTCGATGCCGCGGTGGTGCTCGAAGGCGACCGCGATCCAGAGCGGCGAGCAGCCCGATCCGAGGAGGAGCGACGCGCCCGCGTAGGTGTGGTTCCGGAAGACGGGCCGCTGTACGGCGTCGAGGAGCGGCTCCGGGATCCCGCGGATCTCGGCCGGTACGAAGAGGTGCCCGATGTCGTGGAGGAGCGCGGCGGCGGTGACGTCGATGCACTCACGATCCGTGTATCCCGCATCGATCGCGATCGCGGCCGTGATCTGCGCGACGTTCGCGGCGTGCGCGGCCTCGTCCCCTACCGTGCGCGCCCAGGACCGTTGCTCGAGCGAGACGACCCCTGCCCGTACGAGGTTCACGATGCGCGTCGCGAGGCCGAGGACGGCGCCCGTGTCCACGTCCGCGCCCTCCCCGAGCGCGCGCGCCGCGCCGAGGAGGACCTCCTCCGCCGCCGGAAGCAGGTACGCCGCGCCCGTCCCCTCCGCGCCCGACTCGTCGTCCGCCTTGGCCCCGATGAAGCGGAAGAGGACATGGCTCATCCGCTGCTGCGCGAGGTCCCTCGACCGGCCGCTGGTTCCCGACACATCCGCCGGCGAGGAGAGCACCTGCGCGAGGACGGTCGCCTCCTCCTTGCGCACGCCACGCTGGAAGACGATGCACTCGATCTGGTGGCGCGCCATCGACTCCGCGAGGACATGGAGACGCTCGCGGAGCTGCGGGAGCGGGCGCTCCGAGACGACGAACTCGCCGTCGACGAGGGCGACGACCATCTCGGGGACGACGTCGAGCGCGCGCGCGAGGAGCATCGAAACCGCCTCGTCCGCGGTGCCCACCGCCGGATGCGACTCGCCGTAGTGCGTACGCATCGTGATCGTGTTCGCGACGGCGTGGAGGACCTCCTGGACGTCGCTCCAGTCGATCGCCTTCGGCGCGAGGGAGTCGCTCATCGCCCCCTCGCCTTCTCCGCCGCCTTCTCGCACGCGCGACGCACGCGCCACACGGACGATCGAAGGCCTTCGTCGAAGTACGCGCGGGCTCCGGGTGCGGGCGAGGTCGCGAGCGCGTCCGCCGCCGCGTCGCGCAGCGCGCCGAGGTCGAGGAGTCCGCGCGGCTGGATCACGGCGAAGAGCGCCGCTGCCGCCTCGTCTTGCCCCGACCGGCCGAGGACGACCACGACGCGGCGCTTCAGCTCCTCGGGCTGCGCCTCGTCGCGGAGGAGCTCGTCGAGGCGGGCGATCGCGCGGGGACCGAGGAGCTCCCCGCGCACCAAGGACAGCGCACGCGCGCGGCTCTCGAGCGCGCCGTCGAGGGCGAGATCGACGAGGACGCCGTTCGTCCCCTCGTCGAGCGTCACGGTCCGGAGCGCGCGGAGGAGCTCGGCGCGCACCTTCTCGTTCGGGTGACGCGCGACGGCGGCGTAGTCGCTCGCTGTGGCCCCGCACGCAGGGAGCAGCGTGACGACGTTGCGGACGACGTACCACTGGGGCGAGTGGATCTTCGCGCGGACGTGGGGCGCGATGCGCGGACCGACGGAGGCGAGCGCGTCCAGGACGACACGCCGCATCTTGCGGCTCTCGGAGAGCTCGAGCCGCTCGAGGACGACGTCCGGGCGGAGGGCGGCGAGCACCTTCACGTCGGACGTCAGCTGCTCGAGCTCCGTCCCCTCCGCGAGCGTGCTCGAGAGGTCGAGCTCGCGGAGGATCTGCGCGGCCACCGGCACCGACACGACGTCGACGAGGGTGCGCCGCGCGAGCTCCGCGATCTCGGGGCGCGTCGTCGCCTCGAGCGCGCGTACGATGCCGAGCACGGCGTCCACAGCCCCCGCGTTGGCGTACCGCGCCGCGACCAGCGGGAGCGCGGTGCAGAGCTGCGCGAAGCGGCGGGTGCGCCCCGACATCCTGACGAGCTCGTACATCGTGCGGCTCGTGTCGAGCGGGGAGCGCGACCGGCCGGAATCGCGCGGCGCGGACGATCCCTCGGGGACGACGCCGCGTCGCATGGCGAGGACCCGCTCCGCGTAGGGCTGGAGCTCGTCCCGCTCGCGCATCGAGGACCCGAAGGCGGGCGCGGGCTCGGCGAGGAGCGCGAGGAGCTCGGACGCAGCCGCGTCGTCCGCCGGAAGATCATGGAGCCGCAGCGCGAGGAATCGCACCATGGCGATCCGCCGCCCGTCGTGGGGCGTCGCGAGGCCGAGGGCATAGAAGACGGTCTCGAGGTCGGCCGCGTTCCGGCGGAGGGCGGGGAGCACGAAGCGCGCGAGCTCCTCCTCCGTGAGCCCGCTCTGCCCCCACACGAGCGCGTCGCGGAACTCTCCCGCGAGGGGCGCGATGCCGAGGACGACCCGGTCGCGCGCCGCCGGCGAGAGCATCATCAGGATGACATGGAGCTTCGGAGCGAGCGCCTCGCCCGTCCGCTCCTCCTCCTCGCGGACGAGGAGGCAGAGGCCGGCGACCGCCTCCGCGACCGCGAGCGGGTTCTCCTCGAGGAGCGCGACCGCGACGAGCGGATTGTCGAGGAGTGCACGGACGTGCTCGCCCGTCCCGTGGAGCTCGCGCTGCGCGCGGAGGTGGGCGAGGAGGTCCTTGAAGTCCGTGCGCAGGCGCGTTCGGAGACGCTGCGCCTGCCGCTCGTCGGCGGAGATGTCGTGCGAGAGGTCCTCGACCGCGATGCGGACCACCCCGCGCTCCTTGACGAGCTCCGAGAGGCCTCCGCGATCGAAGGTCGTCTGCACCGGGAGCGTGAGGAGCTCGAGGAGAGACGAGAGCTCCTCCAGCGAGACGCCGCCCGCGAAGCGCATGGTCGCGACGCCTCGCTCGTGGAGGTGCGCGGCGAGGCGCCCGCGGAGGAGGGGGTGGACGGCGAGACCGTCTCCGATCCCGAGCGTGTCCTTCGCGACCGTGATCGTCAGCGGCGAGCTCGCCTCGAGCGCCATCGAGAGCGTGGCGTGGGCGCGCGTGCCGAGCTCGCGGCATGCGGGATGCGCAGCCGAGTACTGCTGCACTCGACCGAACCACTGGGTGAGCTCCACGAGCGCTCGCTCGTGCATCGACGCGACGTTCATCCCTCCCTGCACGCTCCTCGATCCTACAGGGCCTCAGGGTTTCTTCGCACGGAACATCGCTTCGACCAGGCGCGCGCGCGCGGCCGCGTCGTCGGGTCTCGCGAGGACGACGCGCTGCCACGCAGAGGCGGCCTGCTCCCACTGGCCGAGGCGCTCCGCGATCGCCGCCTTCGCCGCGAGCGCCACCACGCTCTTCTCGGCGACCAGGCGGGCGACCTCGGCGTGCGCGGCCTGGAGTGCCGCGTCGTGTGGGGCGAAGACGAGGGCCTGCCGGTAGGACGCCTCCGCCGCGGAGAGGTCGCCCGCCGCTCGAGCGCGCGCGGCCGCCGCGGTGTGCTCCTTGGCCTTCGCGGGCGCCGCCGCGAAGCGAGCCTGGAGAGCGGCCATCGCCTCCCTTCGTTTCGCCGCGGTCGCAGGGTCGAGCGGCGCAGTGGCCCTGCTCTCCTCGGGCGCCGGCGTGCCCAGCTGCGCGTCGTAGGCCGCGCGCGCGTCGCGATCCCAGAGCGTCTCGTACGCCGCCGTGACGCGGGCGAAGACCGCCTCGAGCCTCTGCTGGTACGGTCCGAGGTCCTTCCCGAAGTACCGGTCGGGGTGGACGAGGCCGACGAGGTGGAAGTACGCGCGCTTGATCTCCTTGCGGTCGACCGTGCGCGCGACGCCGAGCACCTCGTAGAGGTCGAGCTGGTCGAGCCTCCCGTGGAGGTCGTCCACGTACGCGCGCGTCTCGGGCGGGAGCTTTGCGTCGTCGCTCACGTCAGAACGCTCCCGAAGCGCCGAGGAGCCCGCCGGTGGGTGTGGCCGACGCCGTCGGCAGGATCCAACCCGCGCCGCGCGCCCGTCGCCTCGGGGTCGTGAACCAGAGCACCGCACCGGCCGCGATCGCGACGCCGGAGGCCGCGAACGACACGGTGGAGAGGTTCGCCTTCGTGACCGCGTCGTCGCGGAGGGAGAGCCCCTCGGCGTCGCAGAACCGCTCGTCGCATCGCGCGTTCGCGTCGTCGAGGCTGCTCGAGGCCGACAGGCCCAGGTAGGTGCCGAGCCCGAGGCCGACGACGCCGAGCCCGGCGAGGCCGAGCGCGACGACGCGCCTCGTGGGGAGCTTGCCCTCACCTTCCTTCGCCGCGCGCTCCTCCGTACGCGGCAGGGGGAGCGGCTCGCGGCGGGGCTGCACGATCGCGACCGGCTCCTCCCCGAGGGTCGGCACCACGACGCGCTCGCGCGCGCCCTGCTCGGCGACGTCGATCGTCGTCTCCCACGCGATGCGGCCGGGCGCGCTTGCGCGGACGACGTGCTTGCCCGGATCGATCGGCGCCTCGGTGCCCCAGAGCGCTCGCGCGACCGGCGTGCCGTCCTTGGTGACGACGAGGTCTTTCACCTCGCTCGCGGGCGGGACCACGATCGCGAGCCGCGCGAGCTTCGGCTCGAGCTTCTCGGCCCGCGCGCGCGCGATCTTCTCACGCGGGTCCTTGTCCCGCGCAGCGACGACCTGCGCCTCCCGGAACTGTCCCCATGCACTCGCCGTGCGACCGCTGCGCTCCCAGCACTCGGCTAGGTAGAGCATCGTGCCGATTCCGGTATCGAGACGGAGGCTCTCCGCGAGCTTGGGGCAGGCCTCCGCGAGCTTGCCCTGAGCGAGGAGCGCCTTCCCCTCCTCGAAGAGGACCTCGGCGGTGGCCTTGTCGGTGCCGGCGGAAGCGCTCGTGCCCTGGGCGCGGGCGTCACGCGAGGCGAAGGCGCCCGCGAGGAGGACGAGCGCGGCGCCCACGAGACGCGATCGCGAGGGCCGTTCCATCCCTCGGAGGTTAACACGCCCCAGAGACGGGCAGCTTGCCGCGATGCCGCTCGGAGGAGGATACTCCGACCGTGCAGGGCGCCGCGCGATGAGCCACGGGATCGGCGGAAGCGGGCCCGGGGCGCCCGAGATCGCCCTCGCGCTCTTGCCGTTCGGGATCGGCGACGTCATCGCGGGCAAGTACCGCGTCGAGCGCCTCCTCGGGAGCGGCGGCATGGGCGTGGTCGTCGCCGGCACCCACGTCGGCCTCGGTCAGCCCGTCGCCATCAAGGTGATGCGCCCGACGGCGGCGACGAACGACGAGCTGGTCGCTCGCTTCACGCGCGAGGCCCGCGCTACGGCGCTACTCCGGAGCGAGCACGTGGCGCGCGTGCTCGACGTGGGTGAGCTCACGGGCGGTCTCCCGTTCATGGTGATGGAGTACCTCGCGGGGGCGGACCTCTCCGAGGTGAGCAAGCAGCGACAGGGCAGGCCGATGCCGCTCGTGGAGATCGTCGACTACGTCCTCCAGGCCTGCGAGGGACTCGCCGAGGCGCATCGCGCCGGCATCGTGCATCGCGATCTGAAGCCCGCGAACCTGTTCCTCACGCAGACCGCGGACGGCTCGCCGCTCGTGAAGGTCCTCGACTTCGGGATCTCGAAGCTGTCGGCGGAGGCGACGGGCGAGGACGGGCTCACGCAGACGCAGGCGATGATGGGGTCGCCGCATTACATGTCGCCCGAGCAGCTCGTCTCCGCGCGCACGGTCGACGCGCGCGCGGACGTCTACTCGGTCGGCGCGGTGCTGTTCCGGATGATCACCGGAGAGGCGCCCTTCACGGCGCCGTCGACGCCCGAGCTGTGCGTCGCGGTTCTCACGCGACCTGCGCGCGCGATGGGATCGATCCGCGCGGACGTGCCTCGCGCGCTCGACGACGTGGTCGGACGATGTCTCGCCAAGGATCCGGCGCATCGGTACCAGGACGTCGGCGCGCTCGCGTCGGCGCTCGTGCCTTTCGGCTCCTCGTCGGCCGCGGCGATGGCCGAGAGGGTCCGGCGCATCGCGAGCACGAGCTCGGGCTCGGTGCCCGTCCCGATGACGATGCCGGTCATGGGCGCGCCGTGGTCCCCGGCGAGCGGAGCCAGCGGGGCTCTCCCCACGCTCGCGATGGCGGTGCCCCCGCCGATGGGCGGCGCGAACACGATCACGTCGAGCGCAGCGGCGATGCCGGCGCCGCTGCACCCCGAGATGGGGACGGGCTCGGGGACGAGGCGCGATCACGACCCAGGAGCGAAGGGCGCGTTGGTCGCCGTCGGCGCCCTCGTGCTCGTGCTCGCCGCGGGCGGCGGGGGCTTGCTGATGGTGAAGCGGAGCGCCTGGAGTCGCGGCCGACCTCTGGCGGCGACGACCGCGCGCGCCGCGGAGCCAGAGCCCGCGCAGCCCCCCGAGGTCTCCGCGGTCGTCGCCCCGAACGCGGAGATCGCGTCCGCGCCCGACGCATCGCCCGAGGCCGCCTCGCCTGCGCGCGCCCCCGTCGCGGCGGCCCCGGTCCCCTCCGAGCCGACGCGAGCGCCGAGGAAGGTCGCTCCGTCGCCGCCGGCGTCGGGCACCGACGTCCTCCCGGACTTCGGCGGGCGGAAGTAGCTCGTCACGTCACGGGCAGCGCGCGCCTCGTCTCCGCGCTGCCCGTCAGGGTCGCGAAGAAGTCGTTGCCCTTGTCGTCGACGACGATGAACGCCGGGAAGTCGACGACGTCGATCTTCCACACCGCTTCCATCCCGAGCTCGGCGTACTCGAGGACCTCGACCCTCTTGATGCAGTCCTGGGCGAGCCGGGCGGCGGGCCCGCCGATCGAGCCGAGGTAGAAGCCGCCGTACTGCTTGCACGCGGCCGTCACCTGGGGCGAGCGATTCCCCTTCGCGAGCATCACGAAGCTGCCGCCGTTCTGCTGGAAGAGATCGACGTACGCATCCATGCGACCGGCCGTCGTCGGACCGAACGAGCCCGAGGCCATCCCCTCCGGGGTCTTCGCCGGGCCCGCGTAGTAGACCGCGTGGTCCTTCATGTACTGCGGGAGGCCCAGGCCTCCGTCGAGGCGCTCCTTGATCTTCGCGTGCGCGATGTCGCGCGCGACGACGAGCGGGCCTGTGAGCGAGAGGCGCGTCCTGATCGGGTACCGCGAGAGGAGCGCGCGAATCTCGCTCATGGGGAGCGAGAGGTCGACCTTCACGACGTCACCGGCGAGCTCCGCGTGCGCGGGCTCGGGGAGGTATTTCGCCGGGTCGCTCTCGAGCTGCTCGAGGTAGACGCCGTCCTTCGTGATCTTGCCGAGGCACTGCCGATCCGCCGAGCAGGAGACCGCGATCGCGACGGGACACGAGGCGCCGTGACGCGGGAGGCGGACGACGCGGACGTCGTGGCAGAAGTACTTTCCGCCGAACTGCGCGCCGATCCCCGTGCGTTGCGAGAGCTCGAGCACCTTCTGCTCCACCTCGAGATCGCGGAAGCCGCGCCCGAGGTCGTTGCCGCTCGTCGGGAGCGCGTCGAGGTAGTGGGCCGACGCGAGCTTCGCGGTCTTCAGCGCGTACTCCGCGCTGGTCCCGCCGACGACGACGGCCAGGTGGTACGGGGGGCACGCCGCGGTCCCGAGCGACTTGAGCTTCGCCTCGAGGAAGACCATGAGGCTCTCGGGGTTGAGGAGCGCCTTCGTCTCCTGGAAGAGGTAGCTCTTGTTCGCCGAGCCGCCGCCCTTCGCCATGAAGAGGAATTTGTAGGCGTCGCCGTCGGTCGCGAAGATCTCGATCTGGGCAGGGAGGTTGTTGCCCGTGTTCCTCTCCCGGTACATGTCGACCGGCGCCATCTGCGAGTAGCGGAGGTTCGAGGCGAGGTAGGTGTCGAACACGCCGCGCGCGATCGCCTCCTCGTCCTTGCCGCGCGTCAGCACGTCCTGACCGCGCTTGCCCATGACGATGGCGGTGCCGGTGTCCTGGCACATCGGGAGCACGCCGCCGGCCGCGATGTTCGCGTTCTTCAGGAGGTCCTCCGCCACGAACTTGTCGTTCGCCGACGCCTCGGGGTCGCCGAGGATCCTCGCGAGCTGGGCGAGGTGCGCCGGCCGGAGGAGATGCGCGATGTCACGCATCGCCTGCGAGGTGAGGAGCGTCAGCGCCTCGGGCTCCACCTGGACGAACGTCCGGCCCGCGGCGGAGACGGTCGACACGTGGTCCTTCGTGAGGAGGCGGTACGGCGTCTCGTCCGCGCCGAGGGGGAGCATGTCCTGGAACTGGAAGGTCTGGCTCATCGCGATCGGCGCGCAGCATAGCGCACTGGCGCTCGCGCGTTCAGCGACCGCTCCGGGCCCGCTCGACGTCGAGCGGGATGTCGAAGCGGAGGAGCAGCGCCGTGTGACCGATCCGTGTGAGCGGACGCTCCGAGAGCTCCATCGACGTCAGCGCGAGCGACGACTTGATCGGGAAGGCGCGCGAGCTGATCCACCCGATCGCGGCCGTTCCTCGGCGCCACGTCGAGATGCCGTCGCGCGCGAAGTCGAGCGGCGCGATCTCGGGCTCGCGACGGGTCGTCGGACCGCCGAGGAGCAGGGGTGCGACGACGAGCTCGGCGTCGAGCGACAGGTGCTCGAAGAGGACGACCTCGAGCTCCGCCCGTCCCCCTGGACCGATGCCCGCGTCGAGGGGATACATGGCGTGCCACGGGGGATCGACGCCGAGGCGACGTCCCCGCAGCGTCGGATGCACGTGCGCGTTGTGCGCGCCGAAGAACACGCCCGGTCCACCGCGGAGACGGAGCTCCACCGGCCCGGGCCCGGTGCGCGTCTCGTACGTCGCCGTGAGCGGCGAGAGGACCCACATCGACTCGCCGAGGGTGCGGTTCTCGTCGTTCAGCACGCGCTGCTGGACCCAGCCGCCGCCCGCCTCGAACCACCAGCGCGTTCCGCGCGGGCGGATGCCGATGAAGCTGTACCCGCCGACGCCGACACCGCAGCCGCCGAACGCGCCGGGCGTCGGGCAGGCAGGGAGGTCGTACGAGACGACCCAGTCCGAGCGGAACCGCGCCTCGGCGATGCCGTCGAGCTTTCCGCCGCTGGCCGCGAGGTAGATCATGCTCTCGAGGCCGAGCATGAGCGTCCAGCTCCCGCCGTAGAGGATGCGGGTCGAGTACTGGCCGATCGTGCCCCAGGGATAGGGTGCGTCCCAGGTACGGTTCACGAGCTCGGTGAGGACGTGGAGCGCGATCGACCAGCTGCCGTCGAGCGTCGCGGCGAGCGGGACGCTTCGCGCGAGCGTGCGCGCGACGCCGAAGGAGCTCGTGGGGAGGGGCGGGGCCTTCCGGCGCGGCGGAGGCGTGGCGGGCGACGGCAGAGACGGCACAGGAGGAGACACGACGATCACCGGTGACGGCGGCGACGCGTCAGCCAGAGGCGGCGGGAGGGCCGGCAACGCGGCGTCCGCCTGGCTCGACGCCGCCGCGGCCGGAGGGGCGGGCGCAGGCAAGGGGGGGAGACGCCCCTGCCCCTGCGCGGCCGCAGGGCTCGTCAGCGCGCCGAGCGCGAGGGCGAGGCCCACCGCGACGCGAGCCACGGGAGCCACGGGAGCCACGGGAGCCACGGGAGCCAGGTGAGCCTCGCGAGCCTCCACACGAAGGTCGTAGCCGAGATCGCGCGCGGTGTGTGGGGGGAGGCAGACCTGCCGCACCTGTCGCGCGGGTTTCTCTGCTCACGCGTGAGGCGATGCCCGTGGTAGCCTCGTCAGGATCAACGCCACGAGGGGCCGCGCGCGAGGCGCCCCCGATGAAGAAACGGACGATGGCTGCGAAGGACGAGGAAGTTCCGAAGCTCAGCGGCGGCTCCCTGCCCCCCGATGGGGAGCCCGAGGAGGTCACGCGCGTCGGACGTCCCGACGAGATCCGTCGAGCCCTCGAGGAAGAGGGCAAGGACGCGTCGCACGTCCAACCCCGCCAGGCGGGCAACAACATCCCCACGCCGCCGGCGCCACCTCCGAGCGCGGGCCTGAAGAAGGCCGTCGCCGACGAGGCGGCCGCGAGCGCACGGCTCGCCCCCCCTCCGGCGGACCTCTTGGCCGCGGACCGCGAGCGCGGGAACGAGACGCCGACGAAGCCGCCGCTCGCCGGCGTCGGCGACAACGTCGACGTGGACGCGGCGTTCCGCGAAAACCCTTTCGACGACCCCGACATCCCGAAGAGCAGCGAGCACCTCGACTCGAGCTTCCTCGAGCCGGCCCCGCCGTCGATGAAGGCGCTCGCGCCGCCGCTCCCCCCTGCCGCCCATCGTTCGGGGCGTCCCTCTGCGAGCCCGAGCGGCGCGCCGAGCGAGAGCGGTCCGCCTGCGGGCCTCGCGACGCCCTCGGCCGCCCCGGGCAGCACGTCCAGCACGGCGCCGCTCGTCGGCCGTGAGTCGGCGGCCCCGTCGGCGTCGCGGTCGATGCTCCTCGTCCTCGTCGTCGTGGTCGCCGTCGTCGGCGCCTTCTTCGTCGCGGCGCTCGCGTCGGGCAAGTAGACCCCGCGCACGCCGTGACCGGCGCGGGCATGGCGGCTATCGTGCGAGGCATGGCTTCCGTCCGCTCTTCCGCGCTCGCCTTCGCCGCCACGCTCGTCGCGCTCGCCGCGTGCGGCGGTGGCGACAGCGTGACCGCCGACCCGAACGCGACCGGTGACGGCGGCGTCGGGGACGGCGGCGTGCCCCCGGTGCGCGCCGAGTTCGGCCTCGACACCCGACCGGCGAACCCGACCTGCAAGGCCCCGCCGCGGCCGCCGAGCACGGCGTCGGTGAAGCTCGAGCGCGTCTTCCAGAACGTGTCGCTCGCCGCGCCCATGATGCTCGCGCAGGCGCCAGGTGATCCCTCGACGTGGTACGCGGCGCTGCGGAACGGCGACGTCGTGAGCTTCGCCGCGCAGAACCCCGCAAACCAGCCCACCGTCGTCGCGCGCGTGGGTCAGCTCGCCGGCAAGGCCGTCCAGCAGGCGGAAGAAGGCGGCCTCCTCGGCTTCGCGTTCCACCCGAAGTTCGCGCAGAACGGGAAGCTCTACGTCACGTGGGTGACCAACGGCGGCCCGGCGAACTTCCGCTCCGAGGTCGGCGTCCTCACGCGTCCCGCCGGGAGCCCGACGTTCACGAGCTACGAGGCCGTGCTCGGTCCGTTCGATCAACCTGCCGGCAACCACAACGGCGGCGGCATCGCGTTCGGGAAGGACGGCCTTCTCTATCTCGCGTTCGGCGACGGCGGCGGCGGCAACGACACCTACGACAAGGGGCAGACGCTCGACGGGTTCTTCTCGAAGGTCCTCCGCATCGACGTCGACAACCCGGCCGGAGGGCAGAAGTACGGGATCCCGGCGTCGAACCCGTTCGCGCAGGGCGGCGGCGAGCCGGCGACGTTCGCGATGGGCTTCCGCAATCCGTTCCGGATCTCGACCGATCGCGACACCGGCGAGGTGTGGGTCGGGGACGTGGGGCAGGACGCATACGAAGAGATCGACCGCGTGAAGCTCGGCGGCAACTACGGTTGGCCGTGCCGCGAGGGCATGCACGATCGCTTCCGCGATCGGTGCAGCCCGACGGCGGCGCTGCAGGACCCCGTCTGGGAGCACCGGCAGCCCGAGTACGAGTCCATCACCGGCGGCGTCGTCTACCGCGGCAAGGCCATCCCCGCGCTCGTCGGCTCGTACGTCTACGGCGACTACCAGCGTCAGGCCATCCACGTCCTCTCCTTCGACCCGGTCACGAACGAGGCGAAGGCGACGCGGATCAACGATCCGACGCCGGTCGCGAACTGGGTCAATTTCGCGGAGGACGCGGACGGCGAGATCTACGCCGTCGCGCTGAATCAGGGCAGCGTCTACAAGGTCGTCGACAACGACACGTCCGGCGGCGGCGCGCCCTTCCCCGATCGCCTCTCGAAGACGGGGTGCGTCGATCCCGCCGACCCCACGAAGCTCGCCGGCGGGCTCGTCCCGTATGCGCCGAACGCGCAGCTCTGGAGCGACGGCGCGTCGAAGGAGCGCTGGATGGCGCTGCCCGACGGCGCGAAGATCGAGCTGAAGGACGACGGCGACTTCGCGTTCCCGGTCGGCACGGTGCTCGGCAAGACCTTCGCCGTCCTCGGCAAGCGCGTCGAGACCCGCCTCTTCGTCCGCCACGACGACGGGGAGTGGGGCGGCTACTCGTACGAGTGGCAGGACGACGGCAAGGACGCCGTGCTCCTCGGCGGCAGCAAGTCGAAGGACCTCGGCTCGCAGACCTGGTACTACCCGTCACGTGCAGAATGCATGCGTTGTCACACCGAGGCCGCGGGGCGCTCGCTCGGGCTCGAGCTCGGGCAGCAGAACGGCGACTTCGTGTACGGGAGCACGAACCGGATCGCGAACCAGCTGAAGACGCTGGAGCACATCGGCATGTTCGCGGCGCCGCTGAAGCCGCTCGCCGAGGTCGTGACGATCCCCGATCCGTTCGGGCAGGACGCCCTCGAGGCTCGCGCGAAGGCCTACCTCCACGCGAACTGCTCGATGTGCCACCGGCCGCAGGGAGGCGGTCGAGGCAACCTGGACCTCCGCTTCGGGACCGCGCTCGCCGGGGCGGCCGCCTGCAACGCAGCCCCGGAGGCGGGAGACCTCGGCATCGCGGGCGCGAGGTTGATCGTCCCAGGCGACGCGGCGAAGTCGCTCGTGTCGGTCCGCTCCGCCGCGGCGGCTGCCGCGATCCGGATGCCGCCGCTCGCGAGCTCGGTCGTCGATCCGCAGGGGACGGCGCTCCTCGCGAGCTGGATCGGGGGCCTCGCCGCCTGCCCGTGAGCCTCGCCGAGCGAAGTCCTGGCTGCTAAGAGGTAGCCCTCCCATGAGCCCTGCGGACAAGCGGACCCTGTACCCGGAAATCGAGCCTTACCGGACCGGCCGCCTGTCCGTCACGCCCGTCCACGACCTCTACTTCGAGGAGAGCGGTAACCCGAAGGGCAAGCCCGTCGTGTTCCTCCACGGTGGACCGGGCGGCGGCACGGAGCCGAAGCACCGCCGGTACTTCGACCCGTCCGCCTACCGGATCATCCTCTTCGACCAGCGCGGGTGCGGGCGCTCGACGCCGTTCGCGTCGCTCGAGGACAACACGACCTGGGACATCGTCCGTGACATCGAGAAGCTGCGCGAGCATCTCGGCGTCGAGCGCTGGCAGGTCTTCGGAGGGTCCTGGGGGAGCACCCTCGCCCTCGCCTACGCCGAGACGCATCCGGCGCACGTCACGGAGCTCGTCCTTCGTGGGATCTTCCTCCTCCGCCCGGAAGAGATCCGCTGGTTCTACCAGGACGGCGCGAGCTGGATCTTCCCCGACGCGTGGGAGGCGTTCCGGGACCACATCCCGGAGGCGGAGCGCGGCGACATGCTGCGTGCTTATTACAAGCGTCTCACCGCGCCCGATCTCGGCGTGCAGCGCGCGGCGGCGAAGGTGTGGAGCGTCTGGGAAGGGCGAACGAGCTGCCTCGTCCCGAACGCCGACCTCATCGCGCGCACGGCGGGGGACGAGTTCGCCCTCGCCTTCGCGCGGATCGAGGCGCACTACTTCGTGAACGACGGGTGGCTCGCGAACGAGCGCGCGCTCCTGGCGAACGTGCACCAGATCCGCAAGATCCCCGGCGTGATCGTCCAGGGGCGCTACGACGTCGTCTGCCCGGCGAAGAGCGCGTGGGAGCTCCACGCGGCGTGGCCGGAGTCGGTCCTCCACATCGTGCCGGACGCGGGCCACGCCGCGAGCGAGCCGGGCATCGTCCACGAGCTGGTGAGCGCGACGGATCGCTTCCGCGCTTGATCGTCACGCCGGGATTCGACGGCGGACGCCCACGAGCCGCTCTCCTTCGAGCCGGTAGCGGTCGGCTTCGTGCGCGACCCGCACATCTGCGGCGAGCGGCCTGAGGCTCTCCTTGAGCCGCGTCAGCGCGACGTAGACGGCGTTCCGATGGCGCAGGGGATGGAACTCGCCTCCCCACACGCGCTCGAAGATCTCCTCGAGCGTCGCGCCGCCCGGTGTGGCCTCGGCGAGCGCGCAGAGGAGCGTCAGGCGCTGCTCCGGGAGCTCGATGCTCGCGCCGCCGGACGAGACCAAGCGCCTCCTGTCGACGTCGACGTGACACGCGACGTCGACCGGCGGCGGATCGCCCTCGGCGCGGAGCCACGCGCGACCGCCGATCGTCCACCTCACGTCCGCGGGTCGGTCGAGGCCGAGACGTTCGACGCGTGCCGCGAACGGACGGTGGGTCGCCTCCCCGCGCGCGTCGGGCGCCGTGACGCCGAGCCTCGCGGCGGCGCGCCCGAGGGCGGCGTCGGCCTCGTCGCCGGCGTGCTTCAGCGCGACCTCGATCGCTCGCGCGGCGCTCGCGAGGTCGCCTCGGTCTTCTGCGATCGCAGCCCGAACGAGCGCGACCGCGGCGAGGATGGGACGGTGACGCCGAGGCGCCGCGACCGACTCGCAGCCGGCGAGGGCTTGGTCCGCGCGCGCGCGGACGTCGGCGGCGTCGGCCGGTCGAGACGCGAGCCGGCCGAGACGGGCGAGCGCTTCCCCGCGGGCGAGACGC
>JALHPN010000109.1 GCA_022842465.1 Polyangiaceae bacterium
GAACCTCGCGCAGACGATGCCGACGAACCCGCAGCCGCAGGCCGCGCCGCCCGCGCCGCCGCAGGCCGCGCCTCAGGCCTCACACGGCGGGAGCGGCCCGGTCGCCGCGGCGGTGAACGGCCAGATGGCCGGCAAGCTCGCCGGGCTCGGGCTCTCGCCGGCACAGGCCGACGCCGTGCTCGCCCTCTCCCGCGACGTCGTCGAGAAGGTCGTCTGGGAGGTGGTCCCCCAGCTCGCCGAGACGCTCATCAAGGAAGAGATCGCGCGCCTCACGAAGGCGTGAGGCGGCGCGCGCGGGGCGGCGCCCCCTGAGTCGCCGGGCACGGGCACGGGCACGGGCACGGGCACGTGGAGAGAGAGAGAGGGGCATGTGCCACCGCAGGGGCGTGTGGTAAGCGAGGGGCCATGAGCACGGACCCCGACGCGCACGCGGAGACCGCCGCCCCCACGCTCGACAAGGCCTACGAGCCGCGCGAGGTCGAGGCGCGTTGGTACGAGTTCTGGGAGAAGGAGGGCGTCTTCGACGCGTCCGACGACCCGAAGGACGCGCGCGCCGTCTACGTCGTGCCGATGCCGCCGCCCAACGTCACGGGCTCGCTCCACATGGGCCACGCGCTCATGACCACGCTCGAGGACGTGCTCACGCGCTGGGAGCGCATGCGCGGCAAGAACGCGCTCTGGCTCCCCGGCATCGACCACGCGGGCATCGCGACGCAGACCGTGGTGGAGCGCCAGCTCGCGCGCGAGGACAAGACCCGCCACGACCTCGGCCGCGACGCGTTCGTGAAGCGGATCTGGGAGTGGAAGGCCGAGAGCGGCGGCATGATCACGAAGCAGCAGCGCGTCCTCGGCGCGTCCCCCGACTGGCGGCGGACGAAGTTCACGATGGACGCGGACCTCTCCGTCGCCGTGACGGAAGCGTTCGTGCGCCTCTTCGAAGACGGCCTCATCTACCGCGCGACGCGCCTCATCAACTGGTGCCCCGACTGCCGCACGGCGCTGTCGGACCTCGAGGTCGAGAACGAGGAGGGCGCCAACGGCGAGCTCTTCCAGTTCGCGTACAAGCTCGAGGGACACGCGGACGCGCCCGAGGGCGAGCACGAGCTCGTGGTGGCGACGACGCGGCCCGAGACGATGCTGGGGGACACGGCGGTCGCCGTGCACCCGGACGATCCGCGGTACGCGCACCTCCACGGGAAGAAGCTCGTGCACCCATTCGTGGATCGGCTCGTGCCGGTCGTCACCGACGCGATCCTCGTCGACCCGAAGTTCGGCACCGGCGCGGTGAAGGTGACGCCGGCGCACGACTTCAACGACTTCGCGACCGGCAAGCGCCACGGCCTCGAGGAGATCAACATCCTGAACCTCGACGGCACGCTGAACGATCAGGGCGGCCCTTTCGCCGGCCTCGATCGCAAGCGGGCGCGCACGGCGGTGAAGAAGGCGCTCGACGAGAAGGGCCTCGCGCGCGGAGCCAAGCCCCACGTGCTCACGCTCCCGCGTTGCTCGCGCTCGAGCACCGTCGTCGAGCCGATGATCTCGACGCAGTGGTTCTGCAAGATGAAGGGCATGGCCGACGAGGCCATCAAGGCCGTGAAGGACGGCCGCACGCAGATCATCCCGGAGGAGTGGACGAAGACGTACGACCATTTCCTCGAGAACATCCAGGACTGGTGCATCTCGCGCCAGCTCTGGTGGGGTCACCAGATCCCGGCGTGGCACGGGCCGAACGGCGAGATCGTCGTCGCCCGCGCGCGCCCGCCGGAGTGCACGGAGGAGGCGGGGTGGAAGCAGGACCCCGACGTGCTCGACACGTGGTTCTCGAGCGGGCTCTGGCCGTTCTCCACCGTGGGCTGGCCGGCGAGCACGGACGCCCTGAAGAAGTTCTACCCCGCGAGCGATCTCGAGACGGGCTACGACATCCTGTTCTTCTGGGTCGCCCGCATGATGATGTTCGGGCTCTACTTCATGAAGGACGTGCCCTTCCGCCGCGTGCTCCTCCACGGCCTCGTCGTCGACGAGACCGGGGACAAGATGAGCAAGGTGAAGGGCAACGTGATCGACCCGCTCGATCTCATCCACGGCGCGAGCTTCGCCGAGGTCGTGAAGAAGGCGCTCCCCGGCGCACCGGAGGCCGAGGCCCTCGCGAAGTTCAGGAAGGCGTACCCGTCGACGGCCGCGATGGGGAACGGCTTCCCCGCGTTCGGCACCGACGCGCTCCGCTTCATGCTCTCGACGTATCCGCCATCCAACAAGCGGATCGCGCTCCAGCCGAAGCGCATCGAGGGCTACCGGCACTTCGCGAACAAGATCTGGAACGCGTCGCGCCTCTGCCTCGGTCACGTCGAGGGCGTGGACGCGACGAAGCTCACGGGGAAGGCGCCCGAGGCGAAGGCGTTCTTCAACCGGTGGATCCTCGCGCAGCTCGGGAAGTCGATCGCGATCGCGAACGCGGGCGTCGCCGAGTTCCGGATCGACGAGGCCGCCAACGAGTCGTACCGCTTCTTCTGGAACGACTTCTGCGACTGGTACCTCGAGGTCACGAAGCCGATCCTGAGGGAAGGCTTCGCGTTCGATGCGCCGCCGCGGCACACGCCGGAGGCGGAGGAGACGCGGCTCGTCATGGCGCACGTCCTCGAGACGTCGCTCCGCATGCTCCACCCGATCATGCCGTACATCACGGAGGAGGTCTGGCAGCGCATGCCACGCCCGGCCTCGCGGCGCTCGTCGATCGCGTTCGGCCCCTACCCCACGGCGGAGATCGACGGCAGGGACGACGACGCGGTGCTCCGCGAGATGGACGTCTTCAAGGGCGTCGTCTCCGCCGCGCGCAGCATCCGGAGCGAGCACGAGGTGAAGCCCGGCGCCGACGCGCCGCTCACGCTCCGCACGGACGGCGCGGACGCCACGAAGCTGCTCGAGGTGCACCTCGGGACGCTCGGGTTTCTCACGCGCTCGAAGGCGCCCGCGATCGAGAAGATGGGCGGTCCACGCGCGGCCGGGACGACGACGAGCGTCGTGCCGACGCCCTACGGTCCCATCGAGGTGCTCGTCGGGCTGAAGGGGCTCGTCACGAAGGACGAGGAGCTCGCGCGCATCGATCGCGAGATCAAGCGCATCGAGAAGGACCTCGCTGCGGTCGACAAGAAGCTCTCCTCGAAGGGCTTCACCGACCGCGCGCCCAAGGAGGTCGTCCTGGAGACGCTCGCCCTCCAGACGCAGCTGAAGGACGCGCGGGTGCGTCTCGACGAGTCCCGAAAGCTCGCCGACGAGCTGTGAGCGACGGGGTCAGAGGGGCTTCAGGCCCTCGCATCGCTTCACCGTCTCCCGCGCCGTGATCTCGTTGCCCTGGAAGAGGTAGCAGTGGACGGCGCGAGTCCCGACGACCTGCTTCACGAAGACGCCCGTACGCTGCTCGGTGCCCGTCGTGAACCCGTTACCGTCCACGAAGCGCTGCGTCCAGAGGAACTCGAACGCGTAGCCGCCGCTCGGCAAGGAGCGCTTCTTCACCAGCTGGACGTTCTTCATGCCGGCCGTCTCGCGCTTGATGCGCTCGTCGACGGACGTCCGGTCGTCGTCTGCGTCCGCGAGCTCGACGACGAACCCTGAGACCGGCCCCTGGACGTACGACGACTTCGAGCGCCCGCGCATGGCCTTCGCGATCACTTCGGCGTCACCGGGCACCAGGACCGAGACACCGAGCTGCGGCACCGGGAGCGCGACCGTCTCCTTCGAGCGCTCCACGAGCGCCTCGCGCTCCTTCGCCTTCTTCTCCTTCTCGTCCTCCGCGCGCGCACGCGGCTCGTCGACGTTCGCGGCCGGGGTGCTGGGCCGCACGGCACGCGACGCGGGGGCTTCGGCGGGAGCGCTCGCCGCGGGCGGCGCGGCCGACGAGACCGCGGGCGCTCCTCGCGACGGGCCGAGGGGCTCTCCGTTCATCGAGACGGCGCAGCCGGGGGCGGCCGCCAGGAGGAGGGCGAGGGTGAAGCGCGCGCTGGACGTGAGGTGGAGGAGGGGCGACATCATGGCCACGTCTACGTCGCCCGGTACGCGCCCATCCCCTGCTAATTACTCGTCATCGTTGTACATTCGTCACGTGACTCGTCACGTGACACGCGCGCGGTGCGCGCCCGCGCGTCCGTTCGCGTCCTCGGGGACGGGGAGCCGGGCACGTGAGAGACGGTGAACGGATCAGCGCTTGAGGGGGCGGGGTGGCGCCTTCGAGCTCTTCTTCGCGATCTTCACCGTCTTGCCCCGCACCGAGGGACGCGGCGCCGCGGGCTCGTCGATGCGCGGGACCGGGGAGCGACGCATCGCGTGCGTGAGGAGATCGAGCTCGCTCATGTCCGGGACGTCGACCTTCAGTCCCTCCATGCCGGAGTAGAGCGGCGGGAGCGAGCGGCGCACCGCAGGCGGCAGCGAACGGCGGATGCTCGCCTCCGCGATCTCGAACGCGGGAGGCGGCATGGTGCCCATCGCAGCGGACTCGCACTTCAGCACCACGACCTCCTTCTCGAAGAAGATCAGCATCGGGTGCACCAGCGCCGGCGCGACCTTGATCGCGCGCACGAGCTCGGCGCGCGGCGCGTCGAGCTGGAGACGGGGGAAGAGCAGCTCGCGCATCCCCACGCCGAGGTCTACCGCGATGACGATCTTTGACGTCGTGGCCGTTCCCCCGACGGTGACCGTGAGCCCGCCCTCGAGCCAGTCACAGTCCGTGGTCGCCATGCGGACGATCGGGACGAGGATCTTGGCCGCCCCCTCCCCCGGGCGCGCGATCTTCGCCATGTGCGCGAGGAGCGCGCCCATCGCCTCTTTGGACCCGATCGCGTGGGCCACCTGCTCTGCCGTCAGATCGATGCAGCGCGCCGGAAGAGTCACGACACCGAGCGTAGGGCCTCCGCCGCCTCCTCGCGCGCTGGTTTCCTGGCGAGAAGCTTGCTAAAGGCCAGGGGTCCCGGGCCCCCCTCACCTTCCCATGAGCGACACGAAGCCGACCGAGCCTGCCGATCGCGAACGCGCGCGCGACGACGTTCCGAGCCGTGCGCGAGGCGACGAGCTGGGCCTCGCCGAGGCCGCGCCTCCGAGCACGAACGGCCCGTCGGCGGCGAAGGAGCTCGTCCCCGAGCCCGAACCGGACGCCGACGCGCCGGTCGACGCCGCCGCGAAGCCCGACGCGGAAGACGACGAGAAGGAGATCCTCCCGCGCGGCAACCCGCTCCGCGTGAGGCGCGGCATCGTGACGACGCTCGCCGGCGCCCTGCCCGCCTTCCTCCTCATGGCGAAGAACGGGCAGAACGGCTGGGCGATCCCGGTCGGCTTCCTCTTCGTCGCGGTCGCCGCCTGGGGCGTCATGGATCTCCTCGGCACGTTCGACGACGCCGACGAGCACGTGGCCGCGCGGACGACGTTCGCCGAGCTCCGCCTGCCGCTCCTCCGCACGGCGGTCCTCGTCCTCGCCTTCGGCGTCTCGCTCTGGGCGGCGCAACGCGCGATCGGCCCTGCGTGGCTCTCCGGCCTGACGGTGACGGGCTCGTTCCTGGGCGTCGTCGCGTCGGTCTTCCATCTCGGCGTCGTCCTCGGTCCCTTCCGCACCGACGAGATCGGCCTCGAGCGTCCGCTCCTCCGTCGCGAGGGCTTCTGGGTCATCGCGGTCGGCGCGCTCCTCTACTTCCCGATCCTCGGCCGCTTCTCGCTCTGGGATCCGTGGGAGACGCACTACGGCGAGGTCGCCCGCGAGATCCTCGCGCGCGACGACTGGATCTCGCTCTGGTGGGCGCAGGACGGCTGGTTCTGGTCGAAGCCGATCCTGAATTTCTGGATCCAGTCGCTCTCGATGGGGTCGCTCGGCACCGATTTCCGCGCCGAGGGGCTCCTCCAGGGCGCGGCAGGCCTCGGAACCGGGCATCCCGAGTGGGTGCTCCGCACGCCGAACGTGCTCCTGACGATCCTCGCGATGTACCTGCTCTACAAGGGCGTCGCGAAGGTGTTCGGGCGTCGCGCGGGCCTCCTCGGCGGGATCGTCCTCGCGACGACGCCGGACTGGTTCTTCCTCGCGCACCAGACGATGACGGACATGCCGTTCGTCGCCGCGATGACGACGGCGATGGGGCTCCTCCTCTACGGCCTCAACACGGAGGAGGACGCGCGCGTGCGCGTCTACGAGGTCTCCGCGTTCGGCGCGAGGTTCCGCCTCTCGCTCTGGCACGCCGTCTTCGGCGCGGTGCTCGTCTGCGCGATCCCGCAGATCCTGTACTTGATGTCGCGGAACCTCGAGCTCGTCGTCTTCGGCGACGGACCGAAGGGGATCCATCCGCATCTCGACACGTTCCAGGGCGGCTCGCCCGGCAACTGCGGCCTCCCGGGCAACGACGTCATGGGCGGCTGCATCACGCACGTGCCCGCCGCGATCCCGCGCTCCATCGGCAAGAACGGCAACGCGGTCCTGCGCTTCCTGACGAGCTTCGAGCCCGTGCTCCAGGGCCTCGTCTGGAGCGCCGTGCTCGGCGGCGCGCTCTGGCTGAACTGGGGCGAGCGCCGCGCGCGGCGGCTCGTCTACGTCGCCGCGTGGCTCTTCGCCGCCATCGCGACGATGGCGAAGGGCCCCGCCGGGTTCGGCCTCCCGATCATCTGCGCGTGCGCCTACGTCGCGACGAAGAAGCGCTGGAGCGAGCTCCTCCGCTTCGAGATGTTGACGGGGCTCCTCGTCATCGCGTGCGTCGCGCTCCCTTGGTACGTGGCGATGTACGTCCGGCACGGGTCTCCGTTCACGGATCGCCTCATCTTCCACGACATGTTCAACCGCGCCTTCAGCCACGTGCACGACACGAACGAGGGCGACGACACGGGCATCCGCTACTACGTCTGGCAGCTCGGCTACGCGCTCTTCCCGTGGACGGGGCTCGCCCCGCTGGCGCTCCTCTGGAGCTTCCGGCGGAGCGACTCCGCGGTCGCGCGGAAGGCCGCGGTCGGCGACGCGAGCGTCATGCTCGTCATGTGGTTCGTCTTCGCCTTCGCGCTCTTCACGTTCATGGGCACGAAGTTCCACCACTACATCTTCCCGGCCGTCCCGCCGGCGGCGATGCTCGTCGGGATCGTGCTCGACGATCTCGTCGGCCGCGGTCCGGTCGCGTCACCGCGGCGGCTGCCGCTGTACGCCTCCGGGCTCGGCCTCTCTGCCGCCCTGGCCGTGTACGGCTTCACGCGCTTCTGGCCCGGCGCGGTCGACGGCGAGAAGGGCGCTGCCGCGAGCGTGCCGCTCGCGGTCGCGTGCGCGCTCGCCGGCCTCGCCATCGCCGCCGCGGTCATCACGATGTTCCGCGCGCCCGAGGAGACGAGCGGCGGACGCGTGGTGGCGAAGCCCGACGAGAGCCCCTTCCGCGGCGGCGTCGAGGTCGAGACCGAGACCCCGGAGGACACGGCGAGGAAGCGCCACGAGGGGCGCATGTTCGCGGCCGCCGCGGTCCTCGCAGGCCTCGTCATCCTCCTCGTCGGCCGCGATCTCGTCGTGAAGCCCGAGGGGGCCGATCAGCCCGGCGCGATCCGACTCCTCCAGCTCTTCACGTACAACTACCGGCGCCCGTGGCCCGACACGCTGGACTTCAGCGCCGTCCTCGCCGGCTTCACCGTCGCGGCGGCGCTCGTGTGCTTCGCCCTGGCCTTCCGTGCGCTCCGCCGTCACATGGTCGCGCTCTTCTGCGCGCTCGCCGTCGTCTGGGCGGCGTGGGGGCTCGACGTCTACATGATGAAGCTCTCGCCCCACTGGGGTCAGCACGAGCTCATGGAGGCGTACTACAAGGACCGCAAGGGCCCCGACGAGGTGCTGGTCGCCTACCAGATGAACTGGAAGGGGGAGAACATCTACACGGGGAACCACATCCCCGCGTTCGTGTCCTCCGGCTCCCCGTTCCAGACCTGGCTCGGCGAGCAGCGGAAGAAGGGCGCGAAGGTCATGTACTTCGTCACGGAGCACTCGCGTACGAGCGGGCTCCGGAGCGAGGTCGGTGCGAAGTCCTACAAGGAGATCACCGACAAGGCGCTCTGCAACAAGTTCGTGGTCGTCCGCGCCGAGCTCTGACGTCGCTCGGGTCCGCGCGGCAACCCCTCAAGGCGCGCCGGCTCCCGCCGTTCCCGCGAGGACGATGCTCGGTGCGCGCTCGATTCCGGCTCCGAAGGGGCGCCTCGCGTCCCGGTCCCTCGGCGCGCTCCTCGCGAGCGCACGGGCGCGTCGCGCGTCCGTCGTCCTCTCCCTCGACGACGGGGAGCGCTCGGGCGCGATCACGCTCTTGCAAGGTCGCGTTCTCCGCGCCACGACCGCGGACGACACCGCGAAGCTCGGAATGCTGCTCTTCGAGCGCGGCATCATCCACGATCGCGCGCTCGGAGAGTGCCTCGAGGAGAGCACGAGGAAGGGCAAGCTCCTCGGCGCGGTGCTCCTCGAACGCGAGCTCGTGAGCGCGGTCCAGCTCGAGAGCGCGCTCGCGGAGCAGACGCGGCGCCGGGTTCTCCAGCTCTTCGGCCACTCGGACGCGTGCACGTACGAGGTCCAGGAGGTGACGACCTCGTCGCCCCCTCCGCGCGACCAAGGCCGCCCGACCCTCGATCCGTGGCCCCTCGTCCATCGGGGGCTCCTGCTCCACCCTCGTCCCGACCTCGTGACGGCGGCGGTCGGGCGACTCGACGGAATGATCCGCCTCCGCGACCTCCGCGTCCGCGACGAGCTCCAGCTCGAGGGAGCAGACCGCGCGTTCTGCGACGACCTCGCGGCGAGGCCCGCGCTCGTCTCGGAGCTCCTGGCCGACACGCGGCTGCCGAGAGCGCGCGCCGAGCACCTCGTCTACGTGCTCGCGCTCGGACGTCACCTCGAGCGGACGGCGGCCGAGGTCACGGGGCCGCTCGAGCTCGGCGAAGAAGGCGTGCGCGCGCGCGTCCGCCTCGCCGAGGCGCAGGACCCGCACACGCTCCTCGGCGTCCCCGCCACCGCGAACGGGGAGGCGATCCGCGCGGCTTACTTCCGCCTCGCGCGCCTCTGGCATCCCGACCGCCTCCCTCCGGAGCTCGAAGCGCTGCGGCCGGAGTGTGATCACGTCTTCTCACGGATGACGGACGCCTTCCGCGTCCTGATGGAGCATCCTCTCGGCCCGTCCCCCGGCTCCGTGGCGCCGCCCGTCTCGAGGAACGGGCTCGTGAGCCTGCCGCCGCCGACGACCAGCCTGGTCGACGTCGACCGCGCGCTCTCGCGCGCGGACTTCGAGACGGCGAGCCGCCTCGCGTCCGCCCTCGTGCGAACGGGCGCCCACGGGCCCGCCGCGCGCGCCGTCGTGGCGATGTGCGGGGCGGCAGGGCCTCGCACGACCTACGCCGACCTCGAGCATGCGGTAGCTCAGCTCGACAAGATCGTCGCCGGCGACCCCGACTGCGTCCGTGCGCTCTTCTACCGGGGTGTCCTCTTGAAGCGCATGCAGCGCGTCGACGCCGCCGTGCGGGACTTTCGCCGCATCGTCCGCCTCGACCCGCAGCACGTCGACGCCCAGCGGGAGCTCCGCCTCGCCGACATGCGGGGGAAGAGGCCGTCGGGGGAGCATGCGGCCTCGGTCACGAGCGGCGCGCGTGCCGCACCCGGTCGCGCTCCGAGCTTGAGCCCGTCGCTTCCGGAGTCCGGTCTCCGCGCGCTCCTCGCGAAGGTCGTCGGACGGAGCTGACGATCGGCTAGGATGGGCGCATGGCATCCCCTTCGGGACCGCGTCCGGCCGCTGCACGAGGAGTCCTCCGGGACGTCCCCGTCGCCCATGCGCTCGTCTACCTCCGAGAGAAGCGGCTGACCGGAACCTACGAGGTCCGGACGCCCGACGGACGCGAGGCCCACCTCCTCCTGTGGCGTGGACACCTCGCGGATGCCGTCGTCCTCGGACGCTTCGAGGACGAGGGCCGGCTCGCGCGAGCGGTCACCGAGGCGAGCCCGGAGGACCGCATGCGCGCCGTCGTCCGCCGTGTGTTCGCCTTCCCGTCGGGCTCGACGTTCGCCTTCCGCGAGGTCGCCGTCGCCGAGGACGCGACCGAGCCCCACCTCCTCCTCGATCTCCTCGCGCCGGTGTGGCGCGGCCTCGTCGAGCGCCCGGACGACGTCCGCATCCGCGAGACGCTCGCGAAGGTGGGCTCGAGCCCTCTGACCGTGGTGCGCGCGAGCGCGTTCGACGCCGCCGAGCTCGACGACGAAGAGCGCGCTTTCTGCGACGAGCTCGCCGGGGCTCCGCGGACGGCCGAGGAGCTCCTCGCGGGCGACGCCGCCGCCCGTCTCGGGAAAGAGCACGCCGAGCTGCTCGTCTACTTCCTCGTCCTGACCCAGACCGCCTCGCCGATCGCGGCAGAGGTCACCCGGGGGAGCGGGATGCGCGACGCGGTCCTCGCCGACGTCCACCGGAGCCCGCCCTCGTTCCGCATGCGCCACGTCGACGCCGAGACGAGCGCGGCCGTCCGGTTGACGAAGACGCCGGAGGAGCTCGGCAAGGAGGGGGTCCGCCTGCGCGCGTCGCGGATCGGGCACGAGACCGCGTACGAAGCGCTCGGCGTCGACGGCGGCGCTCCCCCCGAGGAGATCCGCGCCGCGTACTTCCGCCTCGCGCGGGCGTGGAATCCCGCGCGGCTCGCGCCGGAGATGAAGGAGGTCCAGGCCGACGTCGCGCGCGTGCACGCCTGGCTCGCGACGGCGCTCCGCGCGATCCTCGACACGAAGGCTGCCGGCGGCTGAGCTCGCCGCCTCGCCTGCGACTGAATGGCGATTCAGTTTCGTCTTGACGCGTCACGACCGGACCCCCACGATGACGTGGCACGATCCCCATCGTCGCCGTCGAAGGAGCGCGTTCCGTGACCAAGCCCATCCAAGCGATCAACCGCTACAAGGCCGACCTCCGTGAGATGAGCTTCCTGCTCTTCGAGCAGTTCAAGCTCTCCGATCTGCTCGGCAAGGCGCCGTACGACGCCTGGGGCGAGGAAGAGGTGAAGAGCTCGCTCGCCGAGTGTTACCGCTTCTGCCGGGAGGTCACGGGCCCCCTCAACGTCGTCGGTGACATCCAGGGCTGCCGGCTCGAGGGCGGCAGCGTCGTGACGCCGAAGGGCTTCCAGGAGGCCTGGAAGAAGCTCTACGAGGCGGGCTGGAAGTCGATCGGCGTGAGCCAGGATCACGGCGGCGCGGGCTCGCCGCGCGCGGTCCAGGTGCTCGTCGAGGAGCTGCTCTCGGGGTCGAACGCGGCCTTCAACATGTACCCAGGGCTCGCCTACGGCGCGTCCGAGGTCATCGAGCACTTCGGTACCCCCGACCAGAAGAAGCTCTTCTGCGAGCGCATGTACAACGGCACGTGGGGCGGCACGATGTGTCTCACGGAGCCGCACGCGGGGACGGACGTAGGCTCCGCCAAGACCACCGCGACGCGCAACGCGGACGGCAGCTACGTCATCCGCGGCACGAAGATCTACATCTCGGGCGGCGACCACGATCTCGCCGAGAACGTCGTCCACCTCGTCCTCGCCCGCGTCGAGGGCGCGCCGCCGGGGACGAAGGGCCTCACGCTCTTCATCGTGCCGAAGCTCCGCGTCTCTCCGGACGGCGCCCTCGGCGAGGCGAACGACGTCTCCGTCGGCGCGCTCGAGCACAAGATGGGCATCAACGGCTCGGCGACGTGCGTCCTCAACTTCGGCGACAACGGCGCGTGCCTCGGCTGGCCCGTCGGCGGCGAGGAGCGCCTGAACCAGGGCATGCCGCAGATGTTCAAGATGATGAACGGCGCGCGCATCGCCGTCGGCATCCAGGGCGTCGCCGTCGCGTCGAGCGCCTACCTGAACGCCCTCGAGTACGCGCGCGATCGCAAGCAGGGCTCGAGCATCACGCACTGGAAGGACGCCACGGCCCCCCGCGTCTCGATCCTCGAGCACGCCGACGTCCGTCGCATGCTCCTCCACATGAAGGCGACGGTCGAGGGCATCCGCGCCCTCGCCGTGAAGCTCGCCTTCCACCAGGATCAGGCCCTCGCCCTCGCCGGCAAGGACGAGAAGGCGGTCGCCTACCACCAGGGGCAGGTCGATCTCCTCGTGCCGCTCGTCAAGGCCTACGGCTCCGACCAGGGCTTCCGCATCTGCGAGATGGCGATCCAGACCTACGGCGGCGCAGGCTACACGCGCGACTACCCCGTGGAGCAGTACTGCCGCGACGCGAAGATCTTCTCGATCTACGAGGGCACGAACCACATCCAGGCGATGGACCTCGTCGGCCGGAAGCTCGGTCAGGCCGGCGGCGCGAACCTCCAGGCGTTCCTCGGCGACATCGCGAAGTTCGTCGCCGCGAACGGCAGCCACCCGAAGCTCGGCGCCGCGGTCAAGAGGCTCGGCGCCGCGCAGGAAGCGGTCGCCGGGACGGCGATGCGCCTCCTCATGTGGTTCCAGTCGGGTCAGCTCTCGCTCGTCCCGCTCTCGGCGAACCGGTTCTGCGAGATGATGAGCGAGCTCACCGTCGGCTGGCTCCTCCTCGAGGGCGCCGTGGTCGGGGACAAGGCCCTCGCGAGCGCGGACCCGAAGCACCCGGACCACGCGTTTTACACGGGCAAGGTGGCCGCCGCGCAGTTCTTCGCGAAGAACGTGCTGCCCGGCGTCGAGCACAAGGCGCAGCTCCTCGCCGACGAGGACAAGTCCCCACTCGAAATCCCGGACGCCGCGTTCGCCACGGTCTGAGGCCCCTCCCCTCCGGGGGAGACGTGACAGGAGCGTTACACGGAGGGTCGGCGAGGGCGAAATCGTACGCCTTCGCCGCCCGGACGCGCGGCTCTGGCAAACGCGGCCTTGCCTGCCCGGGGCCGCTCGTCCAAGCTCGAACGGCCCTGCTTACCCTCCCGGCGTCGTACGATCTCGCCATCGCCGTCGTGAGTTTCCTCGCGGCGCTGCTCGCGCTCGCCATCTCGTCGGCGCCCGGGTGGAGGGAGCTCCGATGGTTCGCGGCGTGTGCCGCCTGCGGCGGCAGCTACGTCCTCGCGAACGCCTTCGTGACCCTGGACGTGCCGTTCCAGCTCGTCAGGATGGGCTCGCACCTGTCGATCTTCTTCGGCGGCCTGCACGGCATCGCCTGGTACGTCTACGCGACCTCGGGCCGCGGGCAGCCGCCGATGTCGCGTCTCTACCGCGGGATCACGACGGGTGGCGCGCTCGTCTCCCTCGGCGCGCTGGTCCCTGGCCTCTATCTCCGGACAGAGCCCGTCGAGCGCGAGATCGCCTGGCTCGGGCTACGCGTGCGCGACGCGGCGCCCACGTCGCTGGGCGCGTTCGCCTTCACGTACTTCTGCGGCTCGCTCGCGGTGATCTTCGCCGACTACGTGATGCGCTGGGTGCGGCGCGAGCCTTCCGCCGGCGCGCACGTCGTCGCGCTGGGCTCGCTGCTCGTCGCGGGGACCCACGACGCCCTCGTCTCGGCGGGCGTCCTGAAGAACGTCTACCTCCTCCAGATCGCGATGCTCGTCGTGGTCGTCTCGGTCGGAGGGGCGCTCACGTCGCGCTTCGTCGTCAGCGCGCGCGCGCTCGAGGCATCCGCGCGGAAGCTCGCGCAGGCCCACGAGGAACTCGTGAAGCACGAGCGACTCGCCGCGCTCGGGCAGCTCGCCGCGACGATCGCGCACGAGGTTCGCAATCCGCTCGCCGTCGTCTTCAACGCGGTCGCGGGCCTCCGTCGAGCTCCGCAGGACTCGGCCGACCACGACGCGCTCCTCGGCATCGTGCAGGAGGAGGCCGAGCGCCTGCGCGACATGGTCTCCGATCTCCTCGAGTTCGCGCGGCCGCGCGCGCCCGTCCTCGCCCCGGCGAAGCTCGAGGCGCTCGTGGGGGGCGCAGTCGAGGCGGCCCTCCGCGCGTCGGGCGCGAAGGACGAGGACGTGGCGATGGACGTCGACGGAGAGGTGCCGCCGTTCGTCTGCGACGAGCAGCTCGTGCGGCAGGCCATCATCAACCTCGTCTCGAACGCGCTCCAGGCGGACGAGCGACGCGGCCCCGTGCGGGTGACCGTCGCCGATCGTGGCGCCGCGGTCACGATCCGGGTCGCGGACGACGGCCGCGGGGTACCGCAGGAGCTGCGGGATCGCATCTTCACGCCATTCTTCTCGACGCGTCCCACGGGCACCGGGCTCGGGCTCGCCGTCGTGCAGCGCAGCGCGGAGACCCACGGCGGCGAGATCGCCGTGACGACGACGCCGGGAGGCGGAGCGACGTTCGAGCTGCGCCTCCCGCGACGAGCGACCTGATAGAGTGCCCCGTCATGGAGAGGCACACGCGGAGGGACGCCCGCCGGCGCGTGGTCGTGACCACCCTCGGTCTCTGGCTCGGCTCCGGGGTGGTCTCCTTCGGCACGCTCGCGCTCGACGGCTGCAAGCCGAAGCTCGTGCGGATGGATGCCGTGCGCGACGCGCTCGTGTCCACGGACGCGAGGGCGATCGACGAGGTGGTGCGCTCGCTTCCGACGTGCCCGGATGCGCCGCCGGTGGCGCTGGCGCAGGGGATGGCCTCGCCGCTCGACAAGGGGTGCCTGTCCGAGATCGCGAACGCGTTCGGCTCGAGGACGGGCTTCTCGCCGTCCCCGCCGGATCAGGCGGCGCTCACCACGGCCGCCGTCCTCGTCGCCCGCGACGGACGGGGAGACCAGATCGCCCACGCCGACGCGTGGCTCGGCGTGATGAAGGGCGGCAAGGGAGTCGGCGCGGACGCGCTCCGCGCCGCGGTCTCGCGCGCGATGGTCGAGTCGGCGCCCGTCGTCGGTCGACGCTTCGAGACCGAGGCCGACGCGCGCGCGGCCATGAAGGCGATCGCGGCCTCGATCCCCGGCGCTTGCCCCACCTATCGCCTCCTCGGGAAGGGCGACGCCCTCACGACGTTGGCCCCCGAGCTCGGCCCCGATCACGCGGCGTGCGTGCAGCGTGACCTCGGGCGGCGCGAGGGGCCGGGTCCGAGCTACGGCGCCGGAATCCCGCGCGCGCTCGAAGGGGCCCTCGCCCTGTGGCGCGAGACCGAGCGCGCGCTCCGCCTCGGCGCGCCGGGCGCGGATCCGTCCGTGAAGCCCGCGCTCGATCGGCAGCTGCCGACGATCGAGGCGGCGACGCAGCGAATCGCGACCGAGCGCTCGGCGGCCACCGTGGCCCAGCCCGTCCTCGATCGGATGGGGGAGCTCCACGCGATGGCAGGGATCGTCCTGTGGAAGGACGCGGGCGCCGCCGACGGGGGGCTCGACGGAGGCCTTCCGCGAGGGATTCCGACGACGCCACCTCCCGGGCCGGATGCGGCGGCGCCGAAACGAGCCGACGCGGGGCGTTGATCGCGAAGTGCGGCTCCGTGCCCTCGCGAGGCGACGCATCGACCGGCCGATCGCACGCGGTGCTTCCCCCGATGCGAACGAATGCGCCAGACTGCTCGGCATGAAGAGCAGGGCTCTCGGGGGGGCTCTCGCGCTCGTGAGCGTCCTCGTGGGTCTCCCCACGAACGCCCGCGCCGAACCCGCCGCGGAGACGAGCGGCGGAGAGCACGAAGGCGGGCTCCGGCTCGAGGACGCCGTCCGCGAGGCGCTCACCCGGAACGAGCGCGCACGGAAGGCGCCGCTGCGGATCGAGCAGGCGGAGGGACAGCGTGAGCGCGCGCGGAGCGCGTTCTTGCCGAGCCTCACGGCGACGGGGGGTGCGGCGCTGTCCGGCCAGCCCGATCGGAACGGATCCGTCACGTCGTCGAGCGGCGTCCTGACGCTCTCCCAGCCGCTCCTCGCGCCGAGCGCCTTCCCGTCGTACGCGCAGGCGAGCCACACGCTCGAAGCCGAGAAATACAACGCCGCGCAGGACCGGCGCCTCGTCGCGTTCGACACCGCGCGCGCCTTCCTGACGACGCTCGCCGCCGAGCGCGTCCTCGACGCGGCCAAGCGACGCGTCGAGCGAGCGCGCGCGAACTTCGACAACGCCAGCGCACGCGCTGCCGCGCAGCTCGCGAGCACCAACGACGCGACCCGTGCGCGCGTCGACCTCGCGACCGCGTCGCGCGACGTGGCGAACGCGACCGGCTCCGTGGAGCGCGCGTACCTGAACCTCGGCTTTCTCGTCGGACGGCCGGTAAGCCCTCCGCTCGTCGCGCCGGAGCGGACGACGCGCGCCGCCGAGCGCGTCGGCGAGGTCGGCAAGCAGCTGAAGGGCGCGCTCGATCGGCGGCCGGACGTGAGAGCGGCCCACGAACGCAGCGAGGCGCTCCGTGCGTCCGCCAAGGAGCCGCTCTATCGGCTGGCGCCCACGATCGGCGCCTCCGCGCAGCTCCGCGCGACGCCCGACTCGGTCTCTGCCGAGTCGTTCACCCAGAACGCGCAGCTAACCCTCACCTGGCAGATCTTCGATGCCGGTGTCCGGTACGCCGATCGGCGCACGCGCCTCGCGCAGGCGGACAGCCAGGCGTTCGACGAGGCCCTCCTCCGTCGCTCGGTCGAGACGGACGCGGGGCTCGCGCTCGCGTCTCTCAAGGCCGCGCGGGAAGCCCTCCGCATCGCGGAGGAGGCCGTCTCCGCCGCGCAGCAGAGCGTCGAAGAGACGGAGCTCTTGTACCGCCAGGGACTCGCGCGCGCGATCGAGCTCACCGACGCGAACGCGCGCCGCTTCGACGCCGAGGTCAGCCGAGCGGCCTCGAAGCTCGCGATGGAGCAGGCGTATCTCGAGCTCCGCTTCGCGCTCGGCGAGGGGCCGGTGGACGAGGAGACGAAGCCGTGAAGACGCCCCGCGCCATCGCCCTGTGTGGCCTCGTCCTCGTCACGGCGAGCGCCGCGATCGGCCTCGCGGCGTGCAAGAAGGACGCTGGCGCGACGGCAGCCCCGGACCGCGGACGCGGCATGCGCGGCGACGGCGGGCTCGTCTTCGCCGTCGACACCTTCGAGGTGAAGGCGGAGAAGGTCGACTACGCCGTCACGGCGCCGGGGACCATCGAGGCCTTCGAGCGCGTCCAGGTCACGGCGCGCGTCGCCGGCGTCGTCGACCGCGTCGCGTTCAGCGAGGGCCAGCAGGTGAAGAAGGGCGACACGCTCGTCGTCATCGACTCCGAGCGCTACCGACTCGCGGTGAACAGCGCGAAGGCGAACGTGGAGAAGGCCACGGCCGCTCAGCAAGACACCGAAGCGATGGTGTCCCGCCGTGAAGGGGCGAGCGCGACGCATCCCGGCCTCATCCCGGGCGAGGAGCTCGCGACGTACCGGACGAAGAGCTTGATCGCGAAGGCGGACACGGCGGTCGTGTCGGAGGCCTTGAAGGTGGCGGAGCTGAACCTCCGCGATTCCGCCGTTCGCGCGCCGATCGAGGGCGTCATCCAGACCCGCACCGTCGAGACCGGTCAGTACGTCAACCCCGGCTACGTGATGGCGACCTTGCTCCGAGCGGAGCCGATGCTCCTCCGCTTCCAGGTCGAGCCGCAGGAGGCCGCGCGCATCCGTCCAGGGATGAAGGCGAGCTTCACGATGCGCGAGACGCAGCGGACGTTCAGCGCGACCGTCACGCTCGTCGCGGGCGCGGCGGACCCGACGACGCGCATGGTCGGGATCACGGGAGAGATCGTCGACGAAGGACACAAGTACTGGCTCAGGCCGGGCTCGTTCTGCGACGTCGCGCTCGACGTGGGCGCCACGCGCGACGCGCCCGTCGTGCCGCGCACCGCGACGAGGCCGACGGACCACGGCTACGTCGTCTACGTCGTCGAGAACGGCGTCGCCGCCGAGCGCCCCGTGAAGCTCGGGATGAGCTCGAAGAACGGCTGGGTCGAGGTCAGGCAGGGCGTCGTCGCCGGCGAGCAGATCGTCGTCCGCGGCGCGGAGGCGCTCACGACGGGCGCGCGCGTGCGGGCGAACAAGCTCGAGACGTTCGACCCGCTCGCGGGCGTCGCGCCCCCGAAGGAGCCCTCCAGCGAAGGCGCACCGGACGGCGGTGCGAGCGGCGGGGGCGGCGGCGCCGAGCGGCCGCGCCGGCGTCGCGACGCGGGTGCGCCGTGAACCTGACCGACGTCTCGATCAAGAACCCCGTCTTCGCGTGGATGCTCATGGCGTGCACGATGCTCTTCGGCATCGTCGCGCTCGGTCGGATCGGGATCAGCCAGTTCCCCGACGTCGACTATCCGAACGTCTCGGTCTCCATCGCCTGGCCCGGCGCCTCGCCGCCGGCCGTCGAGCGCGAGATCGTCGAGCCGATCGAGCAGGCGATCTCGCAGGTCGAGGGCGTGAAGCAGATCCAGTCGTCGGCGCGCTCGGGCTCCGCGCGCATCACGGCGGTCTTCGACATGTCGCGCGACGTCGACAGCGCGCTCCAGGACGTACAGTCGCGCGTCGCGTCGGCCCAGCGGCAGCTCCCGAAGGACGTGCCCGCCGCCACCGTCTCGAAGTCGAACCCCGACGACCAGCCGATCCTGCAGATCGCCGTCTCCGGTCCGTTCGCCCGCCAGGTGCTCGCCGACGTCGCGCGCTACCAGGTGCAGGAAAAGCTCCAGACCGTCACCGGCGTCGGGCAGATCACGCTCTCCGGATACCTGAACCGAAATGTCCGCATCTGGCTCGACGCGAGCAAGCTCGCCGAGAAGGGCGTCGTCTCCTCCGACGTCATCCAGGCGATCGGCCGCGAGCACGTCGAGGTGCCGAGCGGTCAGCTCGACACGGGGGCCCGCCAGCTCGACGTACGCCTCCTCGGCGAGGCGCTCGACCTCGAGGCCTTCCGCAAGATCGTGGTCCGGAAGACCAAGCCGGCCCCGATCCTCCTCGAGGACGTCGCGCTCGTGGAGGACGGCTTCGAGGACGTGACGTCGATCGCGCGGCTCGACGGCGTCCCGCTCCAGGCGCTCGGCGTCCTCAAGCAGCGCGGCACGAACGCGGTCGCCGTCGCGGCGGGCGTGCGCCAGAAGGTCGAGGAGATCGGCCGGAACCTCCCCGAAGGCATGAAGGTCGAGGTCCTCTTCGACTCGACGGTCTTCATCGAGGAGTCCGTCCACGAGCTCCAGGTGGAGCTCGCGATGGCGGTCGCTCTCACCGCGATCGTGTGTTGGGTGTTCCTCGGGTCGCTCTCGAGCACGGCGAACGTGGTGCTCGCGATACCGATGTCGCTCCTCGGCACCGTCGCCGTCATCTACTTCTGCGGCTTCACCCTCAACACGTTCACGCTCCTCGCTCTCTCTCTCTCGGTCGGCCTCGTCGTCGACGACGCCGTCATGGTCATGGAGAACATCTACCGCCACGCGGAGATGGGGAAGGATCGCGTGCGGGCGTCCGCCGAGGGCACGAAGGAGATCACGTTCGCCGCGCTCGCCGCGACCCTCGCGGTGATCGCGATCTTCCTCCCTGTCGTCTTCATGCAAGGCGTGATCGGGAAGTTCTTCTTCCAGTTCGGCATCACGCTCTCCGTGGCCGTCCTGCTCTCCTACCTCGAGGCGATCACGCTCGCGCCGGCGCGGTGCGCGCAGCTGCTCGACTCGTCGCGCGAGAACCGCGGGCGCGTCGGCAGGGCCGTCGACGCCGGCTTCGCCGCCCTCGAGCGATTCTACGCCAGGCTCCTCGCCAGCGCGCTCCGGCACCCCGTGAAGGTCCTCGTCGGGACGGTCGTGGTCGTCGGGGGCATGCTCGCCCTCGTGAAGCTCGTGCCGACGGAGTTCATCCCGTCGCAGGACCAGAGCCGCCTCGTCGTGCGCGTCCAGACGGAGGCCGGCACCTCCCCTGCGGCCGCCGCGCCGCTCGTCGCCGAGGCGGAGAGGCGGCTCTCCGCCCACCCCGAGATCTCGCGCATGCTCGTCACCCTCTCGGGCTCGTCGGGGCAGATCGCGCTCACGCTCGTCCCGCCGAAGGAGCGGAAGATGTCGGCGAACCAGCTCTCGGCGCAGCTGCGTCGGGAGCTCCAGGCGATCGCCGGCATCCGCGCGTCGATCCAGGACCCGTCGCAGCAGGGCTTCGGCTCCACGCGCTCGTCCCCCGTCGACTTCACCGTCCGCGGCGCGAGCTGGGACGAGCTCGTCGCGAGCGCGGCCAAGATGAAGGCCGACCTCGAGGCGAGCGGCCTCGTGACGGACCTCACGACGGACTACCAGATCGGCAGCCCCGAGCTGCAGATCGTGCCCGACCGGCGGCGGGCGACGGACCTCGGCGTGTCGATCGCGGATCTCGGCTCCACGGTCAGCGCGCTCGTCGGCGGCAACATCGTCGGGAAGTTCTCGACCGGCGGCCGACGCATCGACGTCCGCATGCGCCTCCTCGCCGCCCAGCGTTCGCGCCCGGAGGACCTCGGCCTCGTGCGCGTCCGGGCCTCGAACGGCGAGCTCGTCCCGCTCACCCTCGTCACGACGCAGCAGGAGGTGCCCGTCCTCCAGTCGATCAGCCGCATCGACCGCGAACGCGCGATCAGCATCACGGCGAACGTCGGCGCGGGCCACTCGCAGGCCGAGGCGATGGACAAGGTGAAGGAGCTCGGCTCGAAGCTCCCCCTCGGTTACCGCGTCGTCGCCGGGGGCCAGGCCTCCCAGCTCGAGGAGACGACCGGCGGTCTCGCCTTCGCGCTGCTCGTCGGCGTCCTCGTCGCGTACATGGTGCTGGCGAGCCAGTTCAAATCCTTCCTCCACCCCGTCACGGTGCTCACGATCATGCCGCTCGCGCTCGGTGGGGCCGTGCTCGGTCTCGTCGCGGCGGGGAAGAGCCTGAACCTGTTCAGCATGATCGGGCTCCTCCTCCTCATGGGGATCGTGAAGAAGAACTCGATCCTCCTCGTCGAGTACGCGAACCACATCCGCGAGCACGAGGGCAAGGACGCGCTCGAGGCGGCGGGGCGCGCGGGGCCGCTCCGGCTGAGGCCGATCCTGATGACCACCGCAGCGACGATGATGGCAGCCGTGCCCGCGATCCTCGGGCTCGGCGCCGGCACCGAGACCCGGAGCCCGATGGCCGCCGCCGTGCTCGGCGGCCTCGCCGTCTCGACCGTGCTGAGCCTCGTGGCGGTCCCGGCGTTCTACGTCGTCTCGGACCGCGTGCGCGCGCGCGTGTTCCGCCGGTCGGTCGCGACCGCCGTGTGAGGCGCGGTCAGGGAGCGGCGAAGCGGAGCACCGGCGAAGGCGCCGACGCGTTGCCGGCGAGGTCGACGGCGGTGACCCTCACGTCGTAGGCCGTCCCCGTGACGAGGCGGACGGGCCCCGAGCACATCCCGTGTCCGACGAGGACGGCGCCCTCCTGGGCCTCCGTGAAGAACGACACTGCTCCCCGGCCGGCGCTCGTGACGTCGACCCGGAAGAGGGGCGCTGTACGATCGTCCGTCGCGAGGACGACGATCTTCGCGTTCGCGACGGGGCCGCATCCGAGCTCGTGCCGGTCTCCCCCGGACGAGGCAGGGCTCGCCGACCAGACGGGAGCGATCGTGTCGGGCGTGCCTACGGCCGTCCATCGGAGGGTGCCGTTCGCCGCTTTCGCGCTCGCGTGATCGGCCTCACGCCCGGTCCACGCGAGCGCGTACGTCCTCCCGGCCGTCAGCGCGCGCTTCGGCACCAGCACGGCCTGGGTCGCCGTGAAGTCGCCGGCGAGGATCTCGGCGACGTCGAGGGGAACGCGCTCGTCGCCGGAGACGAGCTTCGGCGCGCGGTCCTTCATCGACGCCGCGAGCTCGGCCGCCTGGGCGCGACCGTCGAACACGACGCGGCCGTTGACCGGGAGCGTCCGGTTCGCCGCCGGGTAGGTCATCAGGTGGAACGACATGCAGCGCGCCTCGGCCACCTCGACCGTGGCGGCGACCAGCGCCAACGTAACGAGCGCAATCCGCGCACGTGTCGCTCGCGGCGTGGTTCGCATGAAGGGTTGTACGCGCGACGGACGCGTAAGTTCTCCCTCGAGCTCGGGGAGCGGCACCCGATCGCGTGGCGCGATTCCGTCGAGTCTGGCACCGTTCCTGGTCCGGACGGTGCTTCGCGCGAGCGTGGCTGATCGGGCGAGTCCGCCCAGCTTGACGTGCCCGGGCGGCGTCCTAGGCGTTCTCGAGGCCCGGCGCCGGAGGGGAGAGACGGGAGACATGATCCGACGGGGACGGACGGTGGCAGCGCTCGCGCTGATGGGGCTCGTGACGACGCGCGGCGCGCGAGCGGAGACGTGTCGTGACGTCACCGGCACGGTGACCACCGAGCAGACGACGACGGACTGCGCGAGCCCGACCGGCATCTGCTTCCGCGGCGAGCTCACGTCGAACGGATGGCTGCGGGGCGACACCTTCTTCGTCGTCACGAGCGCGGCGCCCTCGCCCGACGGCGAGCTCGTGTACGCCGGCGTCCTCACCGTCACGCTCCCCGGCGGCGCCGTCGTCACCTACGACACGACAGGAGCCGTCGATCCGCTCACCGGCGCCTTCGTCGAGGAGGACACCGCCCGGGACGGCTCGAGCGCGCTCCGCATCACGGGGACGACGAACGGCACGCTCTCTGCCTTCCGCGGCGCCGTCACGGGCGTGGTCTGCGGGGGAGTCACGGTGAGGTGACGAGTGCCGGACGACCATCGCCCGTTCCAGCAGATGATCGATCTCTTCACGCATCTGCCGTCCGATCCCGCCGTCGTCGACGCGCACCGGGCGACGGTGCTCCTCCGGACCCGCATCGCGACCCTGATCGCGATGGTGGTGATGCCCGTCACCATCGCCTTTCACATGGGGGCGAGCGCGCCGTGGCGCGCCCTGGTCTCGTCCGTCCTGGCCGACCTCGCGGCCCTGGGGGTCCTCGGCCTCCTCCAGCTCCGGATCATCCGCGAGCGCTACTACCAGCTGCCGTTCTTCCTGCTCGTCGGGGTCGTGTGCGCGGGCACGGAGGCGGTGCTGCTCGAGATGACGGGCGGCGCGCGCGGGAGCAGCTTCCTCTTCCCCTACTTCCTCATCCTGTTCGGCGTCGCGACCCTGTTCCCTGCCCGCATGGGCTGGGCGGCCGCCGCGGCGCTCATGACGCCGATCACGTTCCTCGTCGCGGAGCTCTTCGTCTGGGGGTCGGTCGCGCCCGGCAAGCCTAGGCAAGATCTCCTGCTCCTCGTCGAGGTGTCCGCGATCGCGATGATCGGCAATCGGATCGTCACACGCGCGTTCTTCCGCGAGGTCGAGCACCGTCGCGCGCTCGAGCTCGCCAACGTTCGGCTCCTCGAGCTCGACCGGGCGAAGCGGGACTTCTTCGCGAACATCAGCCACGACCTCCGGACGCCCCTGAACATCATCATCGGTCCCGTCGAATCGGTGCTTCGCGAGGCCGACGCGCTCGACGAGCGTGGACGCCGTTACCTCGAGATGGCCCTCCGCGGCGCCAAGCGCCTCGACGCGATGATCAACGACCTCCTCGACCTCGCGCGGCTCGACTCGGGCGTCGCGACGCTCCGCGCACGACGCGAGGACCTACGGAGCCTCCTCACGGCCTTCGTCGAGACGACGGAGCCGTACGCGACGAGCCAGGGACAACGCATCGAGCTCGTCACCCCCGATGCCCCCTGCTGGGTGGACGCCGATCGCGACAAGCTCGAGCGCGTCTTCGGCAACCTCGTCGCCAACGCGCTCAAGTTCTCGCCCTCGGGCTCCACCGTGCACCTCGTCGTTCGCGAGGCCGGCGGAGACCTCGAGATCCTCTTCGAAGACGAGGGTCCCGGTGTCGCGTCCGAAGATCGCGAGAGGATCTTCGCGCGCTTCGATCGCGGTACGAAGAAGGACCGGCGTGTCCGCGGGGCCGGCATCGGGCTCGCCGTCGTCCGCGAGTTCGTCGAGCTCCACGGCGGAGAGGTGCGCGTCGAGGACAAGGCGAGCGGGACAGGCTCGCGTTTCGTCGTTCGCCTGCCACGGGCGGTCGATGCGCCGCTCGCCGCGGGGACGCCGCCGAGCGAGCCGACGCCGGTGCCCGTGTCGCCCGCCCTCGGCTCGGCGTCGCGCATTCCGGTCGGCGGGCTCCGCGTCCTCCTCGTCGAGGACGACGACGAGTCGCGCGTCTTCCTCGCGTCCGAGCTCGGGCGCGGCGCCGAGGTGATCTCGGCCTCCGACGGAGAGAGCGCGCTGCGCCTCGCCGATCAGAGGCCCCACGTCATCCTCATGGACGTGAACCTCCCAGGGGTCGACGGGATCAAGGCTTGCGGCCAGCTGAGGAGGCTCCCGCTCACGAGCCGGACGCCCGTGATCATGTTCAGCGCCGACGGCGACCTCGGGACACGCCTCCGCGCGTTCGACGCCGGCGCCGACGACTTCCTCCACAAGCCGCTCGAGCCGCTCGAGGTGCGCGCTCGCATCGACTCGCTCCTCCGTCGCGCGAAGCTCGCCGCGAGGCCGGAGGCATGACCATGATGAACCGCGCCCAGATCTCGTCGCTGGCCGAGCACGCGGCTGCGCGCCCGTGGGCCCCCGACGCGCTGCCGTGGGAGAGCGCCGTGGACTGGGCCGCCGTCTCGATCCCCGAAGGCGCGTCCGTCCTCGCGCGGAGCGACGTCGTCCGCGCGATGTCGACGTCGGAGCGCGCGCGCCTCCGCCAGCGCGAGATGGCCTCGCACCTCGCCGCGCTCGCGAACGGAGAGCGGAAGGCGGTGAACCTCGCCGCGGAGACGGTGCTCCTCTGTCCGGAGGAGGAGGTCGAGCAACGGTGGTTCTTGGGGACGCTCCTCGCCGACGAGTCGAAGCACGATCTCGCGCTTCATCGCTTCCTCTCAGAGAAGCTCGCGTGGACGGTCCGACCTCACCCCGTCCTGGACGCGCTCTTCGCGACGCTCACCGAGGAGCGCGACTACGAGCTGAACCTCCTCGCGGGACAGGTCGTCCTCGAGGGCGCGGCGGCTTCGCTCCTCAACGGCCTGCTCCTCGGCGTCGACCAGCCGCTCCTCCGCGAGCTGCTTCGGAACATCGGGAGGGACGAGGCGCGGCACATCCGCTTCGCTCACGCCGTGAGCGCGCCGCTCGCCGAGATGTCGCCCGCGCGCCGTCGGCGGATGGAGGAGGTCCTGTTCGAAGCGGCACATGCCGCGGTCGTGTCCCTCGTCCCCGACGACGCGTGGGAAGAGCTCGGCCTCGATCGCGGGCTCGCGCGGGCGGCGTCGGTCGATGCCCTCCGTGAGCGCGGCGTCCTCGCCTTCTTCACCAAGGTCCTCGCGCGCGAGCTCGGGGGGCGCGGCTTCCCGGCAGACGACCTGCGCGCGAGCCTCGAGCGCCATCTCGAGGCGCGTCTCCGGCAGGCCGCATGACGACGTCGGCGCTCGCCAAGGTGAAGGCCGCGATCGCCGCGGTGAAGCCGGAGCTCGACCCCCTCGTCGTCACGCCGCATGCGCGCCTCGTGAAGGACCTCGGCATCGACTCCCTGAAGCTCGCGGAGCTGTCTCTCGCTCTCGAGGACGTCTTCGAGCACCCGATCCATCTCGGTGAGGTCCTCGCCGACGCGGAGGACCCCGCCGAGATGACGGTGGCCGATCTCGCGGCGCGGCTCGACGCCGGGAGCTGAGGGCGCGTGGAGCCGATCCGTGCCGTTCGCTCCGGTGACGTCCTCGAGCTCGTGCTGGACACGCCGGGCTCGTCGGTGAACGTCTTCGGCCCGCCGGCTGCCGCGCAGCTCGACGCGGTCCTCCGCTCGCTGCCGCAGGGCGTCGAGATGCTCGTCCTCCGGAGCGGCAAGCGCGGGAGCTTCGTCAACGGAGCCGGACTCCTGTACGCGAACGCGATGCGCACCGCGGAGGACGCGATCGCGACGAGCGCGCCGGTGCGCGCGGTGTACGAGCGGCTCGCGGCATGTCCGGTCCGCACCGTGGCCGTGATCGAGGGCAACGCCTTCGGGTGCGGGCTCGAGCTCGCCGCGGCGTGCGACGTCCGCCTCGCGCGGGACCTGCCCGAGACTCAGCTGCGGATGACGGAGCTGACCGACTACCGATTCGTGCCCCTGTTCGGAGGAACGTGGCGATTGCCGCGGCTGGTCGGCGCCGAGGCGGCGGCGGCGCTGCTCCTCGACGGCGAGCGTTGGTCCGCCCGTGAAGCCCTGACGCGCGGGCTCGTCGACGCGGTGATCGAGGGCGAAGAGGTCGGGGCCGCGGCGCGCGCTGCGCGACGGCGACCTCGGGCCGAAGCGAGCGGACCGCCCCGCTCGCGCATCGTGCCGCCGTCGCGCGCGGCGCTGTGGGCGGAGGTCGCCGAGCTCCTCGCGCGCGGGACGGTCGAACCGGTGGAGACCTGTCGTGCGCGAGAGGTCGAGGCTTTCGCGCGGACGGTGACCTCACCGGCCGCGAAGCGCGCGATGGGGTTCTTCTTCGTACGCTATGCGGCGCGGGCCGCGTCGCTGGGCTCGGCGGATCGGACGGCGCCGCCCGTGGAGATGGACGTTCACCCGGGGGTGGACGTGCTCCATCCGCTCGGCGAGGAGGCGCGTCTCTGCGAGATCTCCGCCGCGCCGGGCGACCGGGACGCCGCGCGCGCGGTCGCGAGCGCGCTCGCCTGGCAGGGCTTCGAGGTCGTGGTGTCGCTCGGGAGCGGTGCGCACGTGGCGGCGGAGCTCGTGCGGACGACGCGTGCGTTCCTCCGCGAATCGGGGCTCGACGAGACCTCCGAGCTCCGTTCGCTCGAGGCCGCCTTCTGGGAGCTGGGCGCCGCCGATCCGCTCCGCGTCCTCGGAGGGGCTCGCCGAGACGACGATCGCACCACGACCCGTGCGGACGGGACGGCCAGGATGCGCGTCAGGGCCCTCGCGAGCGCTTGGCAGACCACCATCGATCGCGCCGTCGAGCGCGGCGTCCTCCGCCATGTGTCGCAGGGCGACGTGCTCGTCCACGCGCTCTTCGACATGCCCGTCGAGCTCGGCGGCTTCTCCCGCTGGCTCGCGGACGAGCGCGGACGGTCGACATGACGGACGGGCTCTTCGCGAGGCTCTTCGGAGACGGCGCCGCGCCGGACCGCGCGCTCGTGCACTTCCTGTCCGACCGCGACCCCAGGGTCACCCAGCACGTCCTCGATCGGGCGGCGGTGCGCGCCGCGGTGTGCGCGTGCGCCGCGATGCTCCGCGAGGAGGGTATCGAGCGCGGCGATCGGGTCGTCCTCACTGCGACGACGAAGCCGTCGTTCGTCGGGTGGCTCCTCGGATCGATGGCGATCGGCGCGGTGCCGGTCCCCGTCCCGAGCCCGACCAGCGCGGCCGGCGGCGCGGGTATCGAGCGCTTCGAACGCGTCATCGCACATGCTCGACCGCGGGCCGTGATCGGAGAGGAGCGCGCGATCGCGGTAGCGCGCGCCATGGGTGCCGACGCCGCGCTCGTCGCCGGTTCACGGCCACCCCCGGCGCTCGAGGCGGACGCGGTCCCGCTCTTCCCCGAGCCCGACGCGGACGCGCCAGCCTTCGTGCAGTACACCGCCGGGAGCACCGCCGCGCCGAAGGGCGTCGTGGTCACGACGGCGAACCTCCGGGCGAACCTCGAGGCGATCGGACGCGCCGTCGTCGTCCGCGACGACGATCGGATCGTGTCGTGGCTGCCGCTCTACCACGACATGGGGCTCGTCGGAGCGCTGCTCTTCGGCCTCTACTGGGACGTTCCGCTCTACCTCTCGTCACCGGTCGGCTTCGTGCTGCGTCCCCTGTCGTGGCTCGAGGCGATCGCAGCACACCGCGGGACGCTGAGCCCGGCTCCGCACTTCGCGTACAGCCTGTGCGCGCGCAAGCTCTCGCGCGAGGCGACGTCGGGGCTCGACCTGTCGTCGTGGCGGCTCGCGCTCGACGGCGCCGAGCCCGTTCGCGCGGAGAACGCGCGGGCGTTCATCGCGCGCTTCGAGGAGAACGGCTTCCGGCCGGCGGCCTACCATCCGGTGTACGGGCTCTCGGAGGCGACCCTCGCCGTGACCTTCCCGGCGCTCGGCGAAGGACTGCGCGTGGACCGAGTCGCTCGCGAGGCGCTCGCGCGCGGGCGGGCCGACGTGACGGAGACCGACGCGGACGCGGTGGAGATCGTCTCCGTGGGTCGCCCGCTCGAGGGAACCTCGCTCGAGATCCGCGCGGTCGGAGCCGGCGCCCTCCTGCCCGAGCGGCGGCTCGGGGAGATCTGGGTGCGTGGTCTGGCGCTGTCACCGCGCTACGTCGGCGAGGAGGGCGCTGCCCGGACGGTGCTCCGTACCGGAGACATGGGCTACATCGCCGACGGAGCCCTCTTCGTCGCGGACCGCTGCAAGGATCTGGTGATCCAGGGCGGAGCCAACGTCTACCCGAGCGACGTGGAGGCGGCCGCGGCGGACGTGATCGGTGTCCGGACCGGGCGCGTCGTGTGCTTCGGGGTGGCCCGCCGCGAGACCGGGACGGAGGACGTGCTCGTTGCCGCGGAGGTGAAGACGGGCACGCGCGACGCGGAGCGCGCCGCGCTCCCTGGCCGGCTGCGCGCGCACGTCCACGAGCGGACAGGCGTCGTGCTCGCCGAGGTCGTGCTCCTCGATCCGGGCTCGCTCCCGCTCACGACGAGCGGGAAGCTGATGCGCCGCCGCGTCCGTGACGCGTACGTCTCGGGGACGCTCACGAAGCGAGGTCTGCGTCGCTGGCTCGCGCTCCTCCGCCGCCATCTCGTCCGCGCGCGGGCGAAGGCGCTTCTCCCGCGCGAATGACCTCTCGGAGTCCACGGCGGCGGGCCGACGCCTGGCGGGACGGTACGAGGACGTGCGCTGCGCCTTCGGATGACCGCGGCTCGGCGTCGGCATAGGATCGCCGCGTGGGGTCGCATGCAGACGCAGGGCTCAGGGTCCTTCTCCTCGAAGGAGATCCCGTCTTCGCCCGCGAGCTGCGGGACGGGCTCGCGGCGAGCGGGTACGAGGTCGTCCTCCTCCGCGAGGGGCAGAGCGGCCTCGCGCGCGCGGTCACGGACCGGTTCGACGCGATCTGCGTGTCGGCCGACCTCGAGGGCGTCAACGGCTTCCGCCTCTGCACCCGCGTGAAGCGAGACGCGAACGTCGGCCGTACCCCCGTCGTCCTCATGGCGGACGCGTCGTCGCCCGTCGAGACTCACCAGGCGCTCGAGACGCGGGCCGACCGCTACGTCAGGAAGCCAGTCGTGCTCGACGAGCTCGTCGCGGCGATTCGCGGAAGCGTCGAGGCCAGGGCCCGCCCGAAGGCGGCGCCTCCGCCGGTGCCCTCGGCGCGGGCGGCGGCGAAGCCCGCAGAGATCGCGGCAGCCCACGAGGCGCTCCGTGCGGCGGCGGACCTCCAGGCGCGCCTCCGCGAGCAGGAGGCCCGCGT
>JALHPN010000110.1 GCA_022842465.1 Polyangiaceae bacterium
GCCGCGTCGAGGCTGGCCGGACCGCGACGGCTCTCCGCGCGGGAGGCGAGCGCGAGCGCGAGACGCGGGTCGTCGGCGCGGACCGCCGCCTTGATCGCGAGCTCGAGGGCGATGGGGTTCGGGGAGATCTCGTCGGCGCGCGCGAGCTCCGTCGCCGCGCGTACGTTCTCCCCCGCGTCGTACGCCGCGGCGCCGCGTTCGTAGGCCTCGCGCGCGGCCTCCTTGCGGGAGTCGTCGGCGCGCGCCGTCGTAGCGGCCAGCGCCAGGGCCAGCGCGAGGCGAGGAGCGAGGCGGGACATCCTCCCAGAGGGTACCATCGAGCGCGCCTTCAACCGCGCGCGAGACCGTACTTCACGAGCAGGCGTCCGAGGTAGGTCCGGTCGAGACCTGCGAGCCGCGCAGCCTGCGACTGGTTCCCGCCCGTGTGCGCGAGGAGCGCCTGCAGGAAGACGCGCGTGAAGCGATCGGTGATCTCGTCCTTCTGCTCGGCGTAGCCGCGGCGCACGTCGACCAGATCGGCGAGCAGCTGCTCGAGGTCCGCCTCGCGGCGCCGCGGCGGCTCCGGGATCGTGCCGAGCGCGGTATAGGCGGACACGACGTTTCGCAGCTCGCGCACGTTGCCTCGGAAGGAGCGGGCCTTGAGCTGCTCGATGACGCTGGCCGGCAGAGGGCCGCCGCCCGTGTCGTGGGCGAACTTCTGTGCGAGCGGCTCGATGTCCTCGATGCGCTCGCGGAGCGGCGGCACGACGAGCTTCACCACCTCGAGTCGGTAGTACAGATCCTCGCGGAACCTGCCGGCGCTCACCTCCTCGGCGAGATCGCGGTTGGTCGCCGCCACGACGCGGGCGCTCACGCGCTTCGCCTCGCCGCCGACGGGCTGGACCTCGCCGGTCTCGAGCGCGCGCAGGAGCACGGGCTGGACCTCGATGGGCAGCTCGCCGATCTCGTCGAGGAAGATGGTCCCGCCGTGCGCCGCTTCGAAGGCGCCCCTCCGAGCCTCCACCGCGCCGGTGAACGCGCCCCTGCGGTGGCCGAAGAGCTCGCTCGCGACGAGCTCGCGCGGGATGGCGCCGCAGTTGACGACCACGAGCTGACCGCCCGAGACGCGCGACCCCTCGTGCAGCGCGCGCGCGACGAGCTCCTTTCCCGCCCCCGACTCGCCGTTGACGAGCACGGGGACGAGCGAGCCCTCGAGGCGCTCGAGCATCGCGAAGAGGCGGCGCATGCCGAGCGAGGCCCCGAGGATGCCTCGGTAGTGATCGGCGGCGTGGATCGCGCCCGCGCCGAGGCTGTCGCCGTCGGCGTCGAGCGAGAGCGTGGTGCCGCCCAGGCGGACACGGGCGCCGAGCGAGAGCGTGATCTTCTCGACCCGCTGCCCGAGGTAGAAGGTGCCGTTGCGGCTCCCCAGGTCCGTGACGGAGACCCCCTCCGGCACGAGCTCGAGCGAGGCGTGGCGGCGGGACACCGTCGTGTCGTCGACGACGACGTCACAATCGGGGGCCGCGCCCACGACGCAGACCCCGCTGGTGAGCCGGAAGGCGCTCGGCCGGGCGCGCGCGTCGAGGACGCGGATGACGGCTTCGAGCGGCCGAGGCACCGCTCCGCCCTGGACCAGCGTGGCCGTGCCGCGAGGGACGCTCACCCGGACTAGCGTAGCCAAGCCGCTACTTGCAGCACACGAACTTGACGAGGGTCGAGCCGCCGGCGCAATCGTCGGCGTACGAGAGGCTCGACGGCGCCGCGCAGCTCGCCTCGGCGAGCTGCTTCCACGAGGCGTTGCTCTTGCAGGCCTTGCCGTCGCCGAGGCGCATCGACGGGCAGCTCCCGCCCTGGCCGTCGCCCGGCTTCTTCGATCCGGCGCTCGCATCGCTGTCCGCGGGCTCCGGCTTGTCCGCGGCCGGCTTGCCGTCCGTCGGCTTGTCCGCGGCCGGCTTGCCGTCCGTCGGCTTGTCCGCGGCCGGCTTGCCGTCCGTCGGCTTGCCGTCCGCGCCCTTCGTCAAGAGGCCCTGGCTCGAGGTCCCGTCGTCGTCCGAGTCGATCTCGGCGCTGCAGGCCTGGAGGACGGTGAACGAGAGGGCGGCGGCGACGAGGGCGATGTGCTTGGTCATGGGGAGGTCCTTTCGGGGGTACGGGACCTCTCTGGAGCAGCCGACGTGCCGCGGGCCATCGCGAATGATGTCGAACACTTGGACACCAAGAAGGGTCGCCCGTGCGGCGTGGACCCCGACGCACTGCGGAGTCGACTCCGCAGGCGACTCAGGGGCAGTCGACGAGGAGCGCGCCGTCCTTCGCCGAGCACGTGCAGCCCTTGTAGAGAGCCCCGACACAGGTGCAGTCCGGCGTCTTCGCGCAGCCCGCGATCGGCTCGCACTTCGTCGTGGAGGTCTTCCCGAGGGCGACGCAGATCTCGGTCGTCGTGGCGCACGTGGCGCCCCCGCACGGAAACGTTCCGGTGGGCGCCACGCATCCGCCGCGCGCGTCCACGTCGTCGCCTCCCTGGTCCGCCGCGCAGACGCTCACGAAGGTCCTGCCGGAGCATCCGCACACGGCCGCGGTCTTCGCGCAGCCGGTGCGCGCCGCCGCGCAGGTGCCCGTCGACTGGCCGGTGCCGCACAGCCCGTCGGCGAAGCGGCAGGTCTCGCCGCTCGCACACTCGGCGCTCTTGCGGCACTTGCCGGTCGTCCCGTCGTCGGTCGCCCCGCCGTTGCGTGTGCCCCCGCCGTCCGCGTCCTCGGACGGCGGAGGCGTCCAATCGTAGAAGCAGGCCGCCGGCGCGAGCGCGGCCGCCAGCGCGACGAGCGCGCCGAACGAAAGGCCTACGCGCCCGAAACGCAGCATCGCCTTCAGCTTAGCATCGAGCCGCGACAGGCCTCGCCTTCACCCAGATCTCGAGCGCGCCGCCGTCCCAGACCTCGCTCGCGCGCCGCTCGTAGTCGTCCGGCATCGCTCCGCCGAAGCCGCAGAACGTCACGACGCGCGTCCCGGGCCTGGCCTCCTCCAGGAACAGCTCCGCAGAAGCGATGTCCTCGGCCGCGCGCCTCGCGAAGCGGTCGGACGCGGGGACGCGCCGGCCCGGGAGCAAGATCGTCTCCGCGAAGGGATTGAAGAGGTAGGCGACGTCGACTCCCTCCGTCTCGTGGGGGTCGAACTCGCCTCCGTCGATCTCGACGTCGACCCCGAGCCGACGTGCAGCCTCGCGCGCCACCTCCACGAGCTGCGGCTCCCGTTCGATGCCGCGCACCTGCGCGCCTGTCATGGCGGCCGCCGCGATGCAGAACTTCCCCGCTCCAGCACCGATGTCGAGCAGGCGGTCCTCGGATCGAAGCCGAACGAGCTCGACGATGCGGGCGCAGACGCGAAGCGGAGTCCAGTGAACGGGCGAGGCCTGTCTCACCAGATCCGGGTAGATCTCGTCGAAGGTCTCGTCGGGGACGACACGCCCGCTTCGCAGGATCCCGGCCACGAGCTCGGCCCTCACACGACGCGGGTGCGTGAAGGGAGGAAACGCCAGCGGGTCCGCGACCTCTGCGGCCGCCGCCGCGTGGCGGCGATGCCCGCTCAAGCGATCCGCCCTGGATTGACTCTCGTGCTCATCGCTCTGCTCTCTCCGAGATTCCCGACGCTCGCGCGCCCGATGTGCGCATCCCTCACGGCGTCGCCGATGCGGCGTGGGCCAGCGGCCGACGAAGCGGTCCGTCGCTCCGTCCTCACCCAGAGCTCGAGGATCCCCCCGGCTCGCTCGCGAAGGACGCGCACATAGCCTCTCGGCATGTGCCCGCCAAAGCCGCAGTATGTGACGACGCGCGTTCCGACGGACGCTCCGCGGAGGAAGTACTCGACGCCCGCCACGTCGCGGACGAAGCGTGCCTCGCTGAGCTCCACCGTGTCGTCGAGGCGATGCGTCGACGAGCAGAGGTTCTCGGCAAATGGGTTGAACAGGTAGAAGCCATCGAAGTGCCGAGGATGACAGTCTGCGAGGGTGCCCGTCCGGAAATCGACGTCGACTCCGAAGCTCGCGGCAGTCTGGCTGGCGACCTCCACGAGGTGCCCCCTCTGCTCGACGCCAGACACTCGCGCGTTCGCGACCGCTGCCGCGATGATGCAGAACTTGCCCGCGCCGGAGCCGATGTCGAGGAGGCGAGCGCCGGGTCGATCGACGAGCAGCCGTGTGGCGCGCACCGCCGCCGCGACCGGAGTCCAATGGGTTCGCGACGCGCGACGTACCGCCAAGGGGTACACGTCGTCGAACGAATCATCGGCGATCAGCTCGCCGCCTCGCAGGACGTCGCGAAGGGTGGCGTGCTGACCGACGCAGACGCTCGGCGAGGTAGGCGGCCTCGGAGAGCGCCCTTTCCTGGGAGGAAGCAGGGAAGGGCGACTCTGCGGAGCCTGGCTGCGCGAAGGTGTGCTGCTCACGAAGTCCCATCGATCAGCAAGGCGCGTGCCGACAGACAATGCTCGCGGATCGCCCGCAGGCACCGAGCTGGGAGCTCGATGACGTCACCTTGACGCAGTTCGTCTGCAGGCTTTCGCCGCCAGAGGCCCCTTCGCTTCGCCCGAAGGCCGAGTTCCCGCGCGTGGACGAGGATGCCGCGTCAGAGTGACGCGCACTCGGAGGCGGGCGCGGGTCACGTGTCCGATCTCACGAGGTGCCTCTGGACGGTCCGAAGGCTCACACCGAGCCGACGCGCGGCGCGAGAGCGGTTGCCGCCCTCCTCCTCGAGCACGGCGAGGAGCACCTGGTGGACCGTCTGCGCCAGCGGCTGGTCGAGCGAGATCTGGAGCGTGCGCTTGCGGACGCCCTCAGCTTCGCCTGCGGTGTCGAGCTGAAGCGCCCGCGGAAGGTCGACCAGACGCACGGGCAGGCCTGGGCGGAGAAGACAGACCCGTTCCATCGCGTTCCGCAGCTGCCGAACGTTGCCAGGCCAGGAGAAGCGCTGGAGCGCGGCGAGCGCCTTCCGCCCGAGCTTCGGAGGCGAAACGCCGTGGAAGGCCGCGAGCTCCGCGATGAACTGATGCGCGAGCGCGGGGATGTCCGAGGGCCGCTCACGGAGGGGCGGGATGTTGAGCGTGATCCCCTCGATCCGGTAGTAGAGGTCGGCGCGAAATCGCCCGACTTCCACCTCGCGTTCGAGCGGCCGCAACGTGGCGCAGACCAATCGCGTGTCGACGCTGACCTTCGCGCTCCCGCCGACACGCATGAACTTGCGGTTCTCGAGGAAGCGGAGGAGCTTCGCCTGCATCGCGAGCGGCAGCTCGCCGAGCTCGTCGAGGAACAGGGTTCCGCCGGACGAGGCTTCGACCTTCCCCCGAACCCGCTCCGTGGCGCCCGTGAACGCGCCGCGCTCGTGACCGAACAGCTCGCTCTCGAAGAGCGACTCCGGGATGGCGGCGCAGTTGATGGGCACGAAGGGCCCGGCGCGTCGATTGGAAAGCTCGTGGATGCGCCTCGCGAGCACCTCCTTCCCCGATCCGCTCTCGCCGATCAGGGTCACGACGACCTCCTTGGGCGCCACGGCTCGAACCATGCGGTCGAGATCGCGCATGTTCGAGGACGACATCACGGGGGCGAGGACGACATCCAGCCGGCGCTTCATCGAGGCTCCTGACCACGACAAATCGACGCCGTCAAGCGCGCTAGAGGCGCGGAGCCCGCGGCCATCATGACAAGTTGTCGCGTCACTCGCAGGGCACGAGCTCGCGACGACGAACGCGCCCGAATCTGGCCTTTCCCGACGACTACCGGTGGGAGGACGTCGTCGCGACGCTCATGAGCCTCGCGGCGCGAAAGCCGCCCTCGCGCGCTCTCCTCGTCACGTCGTGCCCACAGCGTTTCGAACAGCTGACGGCCGCGGAGGGCGCCCTCATCTTGCCCCGGCCCGTCTGGGGCTGGACGATCCTCGACGCGCTCCGCACGCCGGTCGACCGGGAGGCCCCGGCCAAGAAGGAGAGTGCTCGTGCGCGCTGAGCTCTCCGTCGTGCTCCTGCTCTCGTTCGGCTCGTCGGCACCCCTCGGGTGCGCGCAGACGGCGCTGGCCCCGCACTCCGAATCGCACATCGAACCCAACGTCGAGACCCCCTTCTCACCCCGCGTCCGAGATCCGCGATGTCCTCCTCTCCGATGCCGTGCTCGGAGACAACCGATTCGACGGCACGACCCTCGCCGACGCAGTCGGATTGAGCGCGGAGACGCGCTCGCGGATCGAGGAGGTCGGCGGCACCTTCCAGCCGGTCCGCGCGAGCCCGCGTTGAACCGTCTCAGGCGGTCGCTCGCGCGTCACGCCTCGCCGTTGACCCGCACGTTGAAGAGGTAGAGCCCAGGAACCGCGCACTGGAGCTCCCAGTACGCGCGGCCCCCGTCGCGCACGTCGTACTCCTCGTCGAGTGGTTGCGGTCGCACCGCGTTCTCGAGCCGGAAGCGGAGGTAAACGTACCGCGCGCCGCGGGCCGACCAACCGACGGCCTGACGCTCGTAGCGGGGGAAGTCGGAGAAGATCGGCGCGAGCGCGTAGGCGCGCTCCTTCGGGAGGACGACGATCTTGCCGGCTTCGAGCTCGCGTCGCGCCGTCTCGAGGAAGCGTCGCTCGCACGACTCGACCTCGGCGTGCGTCGGCGAGAACCAAGAGATCGCACTCTCGTCGAGCTTCACCCCGAGCGCATGCACGAGCTCCCGCGCATACGCCTTCTTCGACGGCGCCATCACGACGCGGCGAGGCCCGTGCGCCTTGGTGGCGGCGACGTTCGCGTCGAACAGCGCCTGCCACTCGGCAGACGTCCGCGGCGTCACGGCCGGCGGAGACGACTGCGCCTTGGGCGGCGCGACGATCGGACGGGCCGTCGGGAGCGGCAAGGGCCCGTCCGCGAACAGGAGGACGAGCGGCGGCGACACTTCCTCCGCGACGAGCGCGGTCCCCGGCGCGAGCACCGGGCGCGCGTCCCCGTACAGCGGCGCGAGCGACGACGACGCCGCGAGCTGCTGGACGCGGGCGAGGCCCGCCGCATCGTCGATCGGCCCCGACGGGAGGAGCACATGGGTGACGGCACCGCTCTCCAGGCGCGCGACGAAGCCCGGCTCACCGAGCATCTTCGCGAGGAACACGGCGGCGAGGACGCGGTCCGGCCTCGCCTGGAGCTCGGCGACGACCCGCGCCACCTGCGTCGGAGTGCTCGAGGTCGAGGGCGCCACGGTCATGCCTCCGTCACGGGTGAGGGGAGCGTCCTGGACGGGCGGCGCCGACGACGACTTCGAGCAGGCCGAGAGCCACGCCATCAGGACGAGCAGCGATGCAGAGCGGCGCACGAGGGATGTCTCTTGTCTAGCAGCTCTGGTCGCCGAGAACGGCTTCCTCGGCCGCGTGCTCGAGTCCGCTCTTGCGGGCTGCTCGCATTCGAGGAAGCCCGCGCAGGCGGATGACGCTGGCACAGGCATGGCGGCGCGATACGCTCTCGGGAGGCCGCGATGCTCGGGTGGAAGCGAATGAACGTGAGGCGCCTCATCGAGCGCGCATTGGCGTTCGAGGCGGGAGTCGGCCTCCTCCACGGCTGCCCGTGTCCGCCGCAGAGCGTCGACGGGATGCCGGGCGTCCCCCCTACCCGAATCGTCGGCGGCGCGACCGAGGCGTTCCGTGCGTACCACGTCAACGTGTGCGTCCACGCGTGCGCCGGCGTCGGGATGGCATGCGACGTCGCCCAGGCTGCCGCCATCGATTCCTTCGGCCCCAAGCAGGTGACCTGCTCGACCGTGAACGACGCAGGGCCGAGTCGTCCCGAGTACCTCCCCGTGGTTGCCCGATGGCCCGGCGGCGAGGCGCGCGACGACGACCCCGTCCGAGCGCCGACGTGCCGAGATGTCTGCGGTACCGCCTTCTGCATGGTCGACGGCGCCTCGGTCGCGCGTCACACGCTCCTCTGCTACCAAGCGCCGCCCGTCGCGATGGAGAAGTGCAGCGCAGGTGGTCGCGCGCCGGCGGGGCTGCGTCCGCTGGCGAGCGACGGGCTCGCGGCCGTCGATCCCGTCGCGGCCTACTGGCGGTCGATGGCTCACCTCGAACGCGCATCCGTCTCCGCGTTCCTGGAGCTCGCCGACGAGCTCGGACGTCACGGAGCCACGCCCGAGCTGGTGCGCCGCGCACGAGCCGCGGCGCGGGACGAAGCGCGCCACGCGAGGCTCTGCGAAGCCCGGCTCACGGCGCGAGCGGTCCCCCTCCCCGTCCTCGAGCGCGACGTCGAGCCTCCCATCGACCGGTGGGAGCTCGCGGTCCAGAACGCCCGCCAGGGTTGCGTCCGCGAGGCCTTCGGAGCCCTCGTCGCGCGCGTTCAGGCCGCGCACGCCGCCGACGACGAGACCCGGCGCGCGTTCACCCGCATCGCGCACGACGAGACGGCGCACGGTCAGTTGGCGTGGGACGTCCACGCATGGTTGCGGGCGACGCTGCCCGCCGAGGAGTGCGAGGCGCTCGATCGCGTGCTCGAGGACGAGCTCGCCGCGCTGAGCGCCGAGGCCCTGCGAGGCGCGCGTGAGCGCGGGCTGCCCGAGGTCGGGTACCCCGATGGGGAAGGGATGCGGTCGCTCACGGGGGTGTTCGTCGCGAGCGTTCGCGCATACCTGACGTCCGCGGATGTCATCGTCCCGTGAACGTCGAGGACCTCGCCCTCGTCAGGCTGCACGAGGCGTACACCCGCAGCGCCGGCAAGGAAGGAGAGGCGCTGAGGATGATCGGCATCGACCTCCGGGCCGCCCGGCTTCGTGGAGCGCACCTCGCCGGCATCGAGGCGCCGAGCGCGGACTTCGACGACGCCGACCTCGAGCGCGCGGATCTGTTCGGCGCGTTCGTGCCCGAAGCGACCTTCGTCCGAGCGAACCTGCGAGGCGTCAACCTCGCCAAGTCCAACCTCGAAGGTGCGGTTCTGCGTGACGCGGACCTCTCGGGAGCAAGTCTGATCCGCGCCGAGATGCTCGACGCCGATCTCACGGGGGCGAAGCTCTCGTCCGCGAGCTTGTGCCGCTGCGACGCCGAGGGCGCCCTCCTCGTGGCGTGTGACCTCTCGGGCGCCGACCTCCGCGAGATGGATCTCACGGACGCGCGACTGTGGAACGTGATCCTCGTCGGCGCAGTCGGGCTCGATTCGGTCGTGGCGAACACGATCGACGTCGGCCCGCCGGAGCAGCCCCACATCCTCGACGGCGCCGACGCCCATGCGTGGCTCTTGGCACGGGCGGCAGCGCGCTGACGCGGGAGGCGGCGACCTCCTCGCGCCGACGGGGGGTCCGTCCCGGACGAGGGCTCACGCCTCCTGACCGAGACGCCGAATCTCGCGCGCTCAGGCGAGTAGCTGCGCGAGCGCGCGAACCCGCGGATGAGCGTTGGCGCTCGCCAGCACACGCAGACGCGGTCGGCACGTCGGCACGAGGAGCAACGCCGTGCGCGTCGGCGTGAAGGGGTTCGACGCCAGCGCGACACGAACCGGGAGGTGGCTCATCCAGAGGTGATGGTCGGTGATCGCGCGCGCGAGCTCGGGCGTCATGGGCCGGCGTGCGGCGACGCGGACGACGTCCCCGAGCTTGGTCGCCCGATGGCGGAGGAGGCGCGCGATGGCTCCCGGGTCGGGATGCTGGACGAGGCGCTCGACCTGGCGACGCACGAACGCGTGCTCGGGTCGGAAGGTCACCGTCCACCGCGCGAGCCCCCTCCCGCTCGCGAAAGGCTGGCGCGCGGGCGGCCCGTCGTCCCAGGGGTCTCCATCTCGCGCGAGGAGCTCGGGCTCGACGTAGTGGGCCTCGAGTCGGACGCCTACCGTCGAGAGCAGCCCCACGTCCGGAAGACGGCCATGGGGAGACATGGTCTTGTGCGCCGAGAGGTCGCCCGCAGCGTGCGCGGCGTCGGCGCCGAGCATCGCCGCGAGGAGCACGTGACCCGACCGCTCGGAGGCCGTGCGCAGCGCGCCGAGGACCTCCGCGCCCTCGCCGATGAGCCAGAGCGCGCTCGCGAGGAGCACGTCCGCGTGCGCAGGCCCGCCCTCTCGCGCGCCGACGACGACGTGCTCGAGCGCGGCCGCGAAGTCCTCCGCGCCGAGCTTCACGAAGCGCGTCCGGATCGCGCCGATGCGCGCCTCGAGGTCGCGAACGCCCTTCAGTCCGAGGAGCGCCTTCGACGCGCCGCGGTCGAGCACGAGCGACACCATCCCTCGAGCATGGGCCAGAGCCGGACGCCGCGCCAGCGGACTCGACCTCCGGGAGTCTACGGCGCGCACGACAGCGTGACGCGGCCCACCTGACTGTCGAACGCGTTCGCCCTCTCGAGATCGCGGTTGCCGAAGTAGAAGAGCTCGATGTCCGTACCGCGGAAGAGCGCGCTCGGGCCGCCGACGAAGAACGCGTCCCACGCGCCCGCCTTCGGCGTGACGAGGGGCGTGCTCGCGCGCTCGAACGTGATCCCGTCCTCGCCGAACGCGTAGCCGATCGAGCCGGGCGTGTAGCCGGTACACGTGCCACCGGCACAGCGCGCGTCCTCCGCGGCGCCGTAGCCGTGGTAGAAGACGTGGTAGCCGCGGCACGGATCGCGGACGACGTTCACGTGGCTCACCACGTACGCGTCCCACGCCCCTACGGCGCCCGGCACGAGCACGGGCTCTGGGTGCTTCGTCCACGTGAGCCCGTCGGGCGAGGTCGCGGTGCCGATGCGGTACGTCGGCACGTCGGCGAGCGTGCCGACGGCGGCGTACCACATGCGATAGCGCTTCGCGTCCTCCTCCCAGACCACGCTCGGCTCGAGCAGGCCGCCCCACGGCTTCAGGCATGCCGCGTCGTCGCAGACACGCTCCCACGGCAGCGTGGGCTCGAGGACGGGCGCGCCGCCGGAGCGGGTCCACGTGAGCCCGTCGTCCGAGAACGCGAGGCCGATCGCGTCCCAGGGGAGGTCGGGCTGGTTGGGCGTGCGATGACCCGTGTAGAACATCCACAGGCGACCGTCGTGACCGCGGAGCACCGACGCCGTCTCGACGCCGACGCGATCCCACCCGCTCGCGAGAGGCTCGAAGACGAGCGTCGCCATCTCCGCGTCCGCCGCCGGGAGCCGATGCGGCGTCCAGCGCTGCCCGTCCTCGCTCTCCGCGTACCCGAAGCCCTGGACGAGGCACTCGAACCACTGGCCCGCGCACGGCGTCGTGGTGCGGCTCGACGTATGCCACATGCGATACCGGCCACCTTCGAGAAGGATCGAAGGGTCGCCGATGAAGCCCCGCGGGTGGAGCGCGGCGCCGTCGGTCGTCGTCGCCGGCGCGTCGGCGTTCGCCTGCGGAGCGACGGGGCTGCACGTCGGTCGATCCGGCGTGCACGCGGCGTCACCCGCATCGGAGCCCGCATCGCTCGTATGGGCGGCGTCGTTGCGGGCCGACGAGCAGCCCGACGCGAGCAGGATGGCGACGCATGTGGCGACCGCGTCCCACGACCACACGAGAGGACGCGAGCGGAGAAGCATCGGCTCGGACACTCCCCCAACGCTCGTCCCACGTCCAGCAGACGCGAGTCCGCGACCTGCGCGTCAGGTCGCCTGGGCGTGGCGCGGTGCCACGAGCTTGCCGAGGAGGGGGCGGATGTTCGCCCGGTACTTCCACGCGACGAACGCGAGGGCCGGGATGACGCCGACGAAGCTGGAGGCCGCGACGTAGGAGCGGAAAGGAGCCGGCGCCTTCGCGAGGCCGAGCGAGACGAGGAGGTGCTTGATCATGCCCCTCGTGATGCAGCTCGCATGCCGCGCGCGGCAGAAGCTCCTCAGTACGGGACTTCGCGATAGCCCTCGGGGTTCGCGCCCGCGGGCGCGTCACCCGAGGCCTTCGGCGCGGCATGCCCGGCGCCGGACCAGCGCGTCAGCTTGATCACGAGGGGCGCGTCGCCCGCCCGCACGGAGCGCGCTTCGACGCGGTACCCCGGCTTCGTGACGACCAGCTTGTGGACCTTCGCCGCGTCCGCGGCCGCGCCGCGCAAGGTGATCTCGCACGGCGTTTGGACGCACAGCTCGACGCCGTCCTCGCGCACGGTCGCCCCCGCGGGCTCGGTCGTGATCGCGATCGTGCGCGTCGCCGGCACCAGCGTCGCCGGCGCGGCCACCGGCGCGGACGTCACCGGAGGTGGGCTCGCCGTCGTCACTGCGGTCGCCGTCATGGCCGTCGCGGGCGGCGCCGCGACGAGCCCACCGTTCGGGCGCGGCGGCGGCGCGCTCAAGCGGAAGACCACCATCCCGAGCAGCCCGCCGAGCACCGCCGCGCCGAGGACCCCGAGCGGGACCCACATCCGCGAGCGCGGACGGAGCTCGCTCATCCCGATGCTCCCGTCGGCGAGCGACCCTTCGCGCATCACGCCCATCGGCGTCTGCGAGCCGCTCGTGTTCGCGCTCGGCGGGCGCACCGAGATGGCGCCGCTCGCGCCCGTCACGACGGCCGGCGGGTTGCCCGTGCTCATCGGCGGCGGCGGCGTGGACCCGGGGATCGTCGTGAGCGGCGACCACCCGCCGCTCGTCAGCGCCGCGAGCTGCCCCGTGAGCGAGACGCCGTGCGCGCGCTTCAGCGCCTGCAGCACCTCGTCCATCGAGTTGTAGCGCTCGGCAGGGTCCTTCGCGATGCAGCGCATCACGAGGTCCTCGAAGAGCGGCGTGCAGACGAGGTTCGGGTTCACGGCGCGCATCGGCGGCGGAGGCTCGCCGACGTGGGCCATGAGGATGTTCACGCTCGTCGGGCGCTCGAAGGGCACCTTCCCCGTGAGCATCTCGTACATCATGATGCCGAGCGAATAGACGTCGGTGCGCGCGTCGACGTGGCCGCCCTGGATCTGCTCGGGCGCCATGTACTTCGGCGACCCCATGAAGAGGCCCGTCTGCGTGAGCTGCTCCTCCGGCCGCTCGCTCATGTGCTTCACGAGGCCGAAGTCCAGGATCTTCACGAAGTCGTCGCCGTCGCCGTGGCGCGTGAGGAAGATGTTCGCGGGCTTCAGGTCGCGGTGGATGACCTCGAGGAGGTGGGCCTCGCGGAGCGCGCGGCAGATCTGGGCGGCGACGCGGCCGACGCGCTCCTCCGGGAACGTGCCGGCCTCGCGGATGGCCTGGTGGAGCGTCTGCCCCTCCAGGAGCTCCATCGCCATGTAGTAGACGTCGTCGTCCGTCTTCCCGTAGTCGAAGATCGTCACCGAGTTCGGGTGCGTGATCTTCGAGGCGATGCTGGCCTCGCGGTAGAAGCGGCGGTGGAACTCCGGGTCGGCGTCGCCGACGTAGTTCGGGTTCAGGACCTTCAGCGCGCAGACGCGGCCGAGCGGCGCCTGCTCCGCCACGTACACCTTCCCCATCCCACCACGGGCGAGCAGGCTGACGATCTTGAAGCGACCCGCGATGACACGACCGAGCAGGGGGTCTGGTGCCCCTGCCTTCGTCGCCGTCGCCGCGTTCCCATCCGACATCGAAGCAAGCTCCTGGGCCAGCCTGGCAAGTTCCAGGCCGCCGCGCTACCCGAAGTGTGACCGCTCCCCATGGGGGAAGTCAACGTAGGCCCGTCATTTCGCGCGATTTCGGGCCTGCGGCCTCCGCGCCGCGACGGCCCCGACCCGCCCTCCCTTAACCGCCGGCCCCGCCCCGCCGTTGGGTCCGGCATGTCCCGCGTCAGGTCCCACGACCGGAGCGCCCGCCTCGCCCCCGTGATCGCCGCCGTCGTCTCGGCGGCCGCGGTCTCGGCGACGATGTCGGCACCGGCACGAGCGGAGGATCCTCCGAAGCCCGCCACTCCGTACTGCGCGAAGGTCCGCGCACGCTCGAGCGCCGATGCTGCGCTCCTCTTCGCCCCGACCGCCTCCGTGCAGGGCATCAAGTTCCCCGAGAACCGGACGACCGACGCCGGCGCGGTCGTGGGAGCAGGCTTCCAGCTCCGGACCGCGCTCTCGATCTCGCCCCTCGACATCTACAAGGGCACGCAGGTGAAGGACGCCGGCGAGGCCGACTGCCGCCAGCACGAGGCCCGCGAGGCCGCGCTCGAAGCGCTCGCCGCCGGCGCCGACGTCGCACGCCTCCCGGCCCTGAAGAGGGCCGTCGCCTTCCTCGACGGCCGCGCGGAGGAGCGCGCGCAGATCGTCGCGAAGACCGACGAGCGCCTCGCCGCCCAGGCGATCACGCTCGTCGACGCGACCGAGGTCCAGAAGCGCGTCTCCGCGATCCTGCGGCGCCGCGCCGAGCTCGCGGGCGAGGCGCGCCGGCTCGAGGCGAAGCTCCCGCCCTCGCCGGGGCAGGCCTCCCTCGCCGCGCTCGTCGCGAAGGCCGAGGGCGCGTCGATGACCTACGAGCGGCAGGTCTCCCACGTCCGCTCCCTCGAGCCCTGGAACGTGCAGGTGATGGGCGGCCTCATCCCGCAGGAGAGGCCCGTCGACTACTTCGGCATGGTCACGGTCGGGTTCAACTTCGGCGCCTTCTCCCGCAACGCGAACGAGTCGAGGTACCTCGACGCCCGCGCCGAGGAGCTCGCGCGCGCGCGAGGCGAGGTCGCCGACCGCGCGCGTCTCTTCCGGAAGGACGTCGTCGAGGTGCGCCGGGCGATCCGGGAGCAGCTCACCGCGACGGACGACGAGACGAGGCGTCTCGTCGAGGGCAAAGCCACGCTCGAGCGGTCACCCGCGCCCCAGGCGCTGCACACCCTCGCGGTGCTGACGCTGGAGCAGCAGTCGGTGGAAGGAGAGCGAGTCCTCCTGGAGTCGCTCTCGCAAGAGCTCGCGCGCATGGAGGAGAAGAACGATGGGAAGTGACAAGGCCTACGGGACGCCGAGCGCGCGGACGCGCATCTTCTCGTTCGCGGCCCTCGCGGGCGTCGCGGCGCTCGTCGGGTGGGCGGGACGCGAGGGGTATCGCGCCGCGACCGACTCGTTCGTCGCGCCGATCATCCTCTCCCCGGAGAGTGACGCGGTGCTCGCGACGAAGCTCCACGCGAGCCAGCTCGAGGCCGAGCGCGTGAAGACCGCGTCGGAGCTCGAGCGCATCGACGCGGACCTGACCGCCGGCGCGAGCGCGATCGCGCGGCTCGAAGCGCTCGTGACCTCGCAGCGCGATCCGCGTGCGTGGTTCGTGGAGGTCCAGGGCCAGGCCGCCTCCGCGAGCGCGAGGGAGCTCGCCGAGATCGGCAAGCAGAAGGCGCACCTCGCGCACATGATCCGCGAGCAGGAGCAGATCGCCGAGGGCGCGAAGGCGAACGTGGAGGCGAACGTCATCACGAAGCCGGAGTACACGCGCGAGGTCCTCGCGCTCTCCCACCTGAAGCTCGCCCTCTTCGACACCGAGCGCGCGCGGGTGAAGTCCCAGCTCGACGCGTCGCAGGCCCGCCTCGCGCGCACGGCCCTCGAGGGCTCCGGTCCGACGATGCCGGAGCTCATCGCCCGCGAGGAGCAGATGACGCGCATCGCGCTCGAGCTGATGCGGCTCGAAGCCGAGCAGCGGACCAAGCGCTCCGAGCGCGCGACCTTGACCGAGAAGCTCGCCAAGATCGACGAGCTCGACGCGCAGCTCCGCGCCCGCCCGATCTACCGGGCGACGCAGGCGCGGGTCGAGGCGGCGTTCGTGCCGTACACGCAGCTCGAGGGCGTCGAGCGCGGGGGCGTCGTCCACGACTGCACCTGGGGGATGTTCCGCTGCAAGCCCGTGGGCACCGTCGCCGAGATCGTCCCCGGCGAGGTCGTCCTCCCGGATCCCTGGGGTCACCAGGCCCGCGGTCAGTACGCGATCCTCGATCTGCGCGACCACGGCGCGGCGCGCTCGAAGATCCTGCGCGTCCGCTCCGGCGGCGCGGCGCCGCCGAAGGCCCAGAGCACGCGCGGCGGCGCGGTGACGTCGAGGTGATGCGTGGACGGGATCCTCTGGAGCCTCCGGACCCTCGACAGCTTCGCGTTCGCGTGGCCGATCCTGCTGAACCTGGCCATCTGCCTCGGGATCGCGCAGATCGACTTCATCCTCCTCGGCTTCGCGACGCTCGCCCGCAGCGTGCTCGGTAGCGCTGGCCCGTTCCGCCCGGCAAAGTCCGGGAGCGGCGAGCGACCGACCGGGCTCGTCGTCATCCCGTCGCTGCTCCGCGGGGACGACGACTTCGAGGCGATCACGACGACGGTCGAGAGCTGCGCCCGGAACGAGTATCCCGAGCAGCTCGTCGTCGTCGCGAGCGTCGACGGTCGCACGGAGCACCCGCACCTCTACGCGAAGCTCCTCGCGTGGGTCGAAGAGCGCGCCGCCTCCTGGCCCGCGAACGTGCACGTCTACGTCGCCGGCACGGAGACCCGCCTCGGGAAGATGATGGCCGTCGAGGCCGGCCTCGACCACATGCGCGAGCTCGTCGCGAGCGGCCACCCCGCGCACGCGCGCTTCCCCGAGCTCTATTTCTCGATCGACGGCGACGGCACGCTCGGCGCCCACGCCCTCGAGCGCCTCGCCGCTCGTCTCACGCGCCCGCACCCCGTCACCGGCAACCCTCGCCGCGTCGTGTCGGGGAAGATCTGCATCCGTCCCGATCTCGTGTGGCGCGGATGGCAGAAGCTCTTCACGGTCGAGGGCCAGATCTACGCCCAGGTCGCGCGCGAGTTCATCGTCTCGAACGTCGCCCGCCACAACTGGAAGCTCACGCCGAAGATCGGCATCCCTGGCGCGCTCTACTGCACGTGGTCCGACCTCATCACGCAGGCGCCCCGCTACATGGGCTTCATGCAGTCGCTCCGCTTCTCGCAGTGGCTCGGCTGGTGGATCGGTCGCCCGCCGCCGAAGTTCTCCGAGTCGACCGCGAAGGCGCTCCCCGAGGCGCTCACCGGCGCGTCCGACGACACGTGCATCGCGTTCCTCGCCAGCATCGGCTCGTGGAAGGACGGACGCCTCGACTTCGACGCGCCACCGACGCCGCTCCACGCCCTCGTGCGCCTCGTCCGCGGCTACTTCTTCGAGCGCTCGCACGACTACGAGCCCGAGGCGCGCGTCTACACGTACACGCCCGTCACGCTGAAGGGCCTATGGATCCAGCGCGTCCGCTGGAACTCGTCGCGCTTCGAGTGCGCGGGACGCTTCTGGCGCGCCTTCTGGTTCCACTGGGAGATCGGCCTCCCCGTCGGCGGTCACCTCTGGCTCGTGCTCCAGACCGTGCTCGAGATGACGACGTACTACGTGCTCCTCCCGTACCTGTGCTTCGGGAACACGAACGCGGTGCTCGCGTATCTCGTCGGCTACTTCGCCCAGACGCTCGCGTTCGCGCTCTACACCGTCCTCGCCCTCGGCCTCGAGAAGGAGCGGAAGGACTACTGGGCCGTCCTCCTCGTCCTCCCGCTCGCACCGCTCCACTCGATCGTGATCAACTTCTTCGGCTGCGTGTACGGCGTGTCGCGCGACCTCCTCTTCTTCGGCAACGCGACGAAGTTCGCGCCGGAGTGGACCTTGATGCGCGGCGGGTGCGAGCGGGTCGCGCTCGGCTTCCGGGTGCGCCGCTTCCTCGCCCTCGCCGTCCGGTCGGTGCTCGTGAACGACGTCCCCTTCGGATCTTTCTGGTTCGGCTGGACGGAGACGCCGTGGACGCCGAGCGGCTTCGAGGGCTGGACGACGGGCAAGGCGCCGCGCGCGATCGTTCCGCTGCGCGCGCTCCTCGCGCGCAGGTGGCCGACGCCGTCGGCCGGCCTGGCTCCGGTGGTCGCCACGAGCGAGCCGGCTCCGCGGACCTCGGACGTGCGTGAGATCGCGGGACAGCACGGGGCGGTCGCGACGGCGCCCGTGCCCCCCAACGCGACGGTGCACGAGCTTCCGCCGCCTTCGCGACGGACGGGCGAGAAACGAGCCGCGTGATCTGCGCGGCGACGCCGACGTCGATCACCCTCTACCGCGAGGGGGCTGGTTCGGCTACCGTCCCCGGTGATGCGGGCTCATCGCCATTCGGTCCTCGCGCGGTTCGCTGCGCTCCTCCTCGTCCTCCTCGTCCTCGTGGGCGCGTCGCGAGACGCTTCGGCGGCGGCTGGCAGCTTCAAGCTGCAGTCGACGGAGTCGACGGAGGTGTCCGGCGGCTGGCGCATCCGCGTGCGCATCGAGCTGCCGAAGGCGCCGCTGACGGCGCACCAGACGATGAAGTTCGTCTTCACGAAGACGATGGCCTACGAGCGCGCCCTCGTCGACGGCAAGACCGAGCCGGTCGTGAACCGCACCGCGCTCACGAACCAGCAGCCCTCGTTCGAGAGCCTCGACGTCGACTTCGCCGACGCGACGGGCAAGATCTTCAAGATCACCTTCTTCGACTTCATGCTCACCCGCGCCCGTGACTACGAGGCCGGCGAGTACAAGGTCGAGCTACGGACGTCCGACGGCACCAACATCGGCACGCCCGCCACCCTCGTCCTCAAGGGCGACAACCCCGTCGTCGACCGCCGCGCCATCACCTTCAACGCGAAGGAGAAGAGCATCAAGAAGGTCGAGGGCTACGACGCAGGCGCGAACGTCGCGAAGAACGACGAGCCCGCGCCGGCAGCGGCCGGGGGCAACGGGGAGGTCACCGCGACGGGCACGGCGAAGCCGTTCATCCCGCCGGAGGGCTACGAGAAGACACCCGAGGAGGAGATCAAGACCCGCCCCAAGGGCTGCGGCTGCGACGTCCCCGGGATGTCGGAGACCTCCGGGCTCCTCGCGCTCCTCCCGCTCGCAGGCGTCGGCCTCGCGGCGATCCGTCGGCGTCGTCGCGCCGCCTGACGTGACCCCCGACGACGCGATCCAGCGCGCGACGCGCGGCGACCTCCTCCCGGTCTGGCTGCTCGTCGGCGAGGAGCGACTCCTCCGCGATCAAGCGCTGGACGCGATCACGAAGACCGCGCTCGCCGGCGGGCTCGCGGATTTCAACCTCGACAAGTACACGGCGGGCGAAGCGGACATCGGCAAGATCCTCGGGGCGACGAGGATGGTGCCTATGATGGCGAAGAAGCGGTTGATCCTCGTGCGCGGCCTCGAGCGCTGGGACGCGAGCGGGGGGGAAGCGAGCGACGCCAAGGACGCGAAGGCGCTGTCCCCGCTCGACCAGCTCGCCGAGTACGCGAAGTCGCCCGTGGACTCGACCTGCCTCGTCCTCGTCGCGCAGAAGCTCGACGGGCGGCGGAAGATCATGACCTCGGCGAAGAAGGGGGACTTCCTCGTCGAGTGCGCGCCGGTCGACGCCCGGAAGCTCCCGGGGTGGATCGCGGCGCGCGCGAAGGCCAAGGGCCACGCGATCGACGCGGACGTCTGCGAGCTCGTCGCCGAGATCTCCGGGCCCGACCTCTCGACGCTCGACGACGTCCTCGAGCGCCTCTCGCTCTACGTGGGCAAGGACGCCCCCATCACCGAGGACGCCGTCGCCACGTGCGTCACGCGCGTGCGCCTCGCCGACACGTGGAAGCTCGTCGACGTCGTCTCGGCGAAGGATCTCGGCGCCGCCCTCACGCTCTTCGCCGACGTCTACGATCCCCGCGACCGCGGGCTCCCCCTCGTCGGCGCCCTCGCCTGGTCGCTCCGCCAGCTCCTCAAGCTGAAGAGCGCGCTCGACGCGGGCGCGGGCCTCGACGAGGCCGCGCGGAAGGCCGGGATCTACCCCGCCTTCCGGGCCCGCGAGCACGCCCAGAAGCTCCGCGCGTTCCGGCCGCGCGAGCTCGAGCGCTGGCTCCTCGTCATCCAGGAGACGGACCTCGCGCTCAAGAGCTCGCGCAGGCCCGCCGAGGCCATCCTCGAGGACATGCTCACGCGCCTGTGTCGCCGGGCGGCCTGACGCGTTCCAGCTGCAAGGATTCCTTGCCTACGGCGGCTTGCGCTGCGGCCGCATGGATGACAGAACGCCTCCCCCGCCCTACGTTCGGGGTCAGCGACGTCCTCCTCCTCACGGTTGGGCCGGCGGCGCTGCTCAACACCACGACATCGCAGAGACATTCTCTCAGAATCCAGGAGTCCTCGAGATGCACGTCCCCGTCAGGGTGATCCGGCCTCAGACGCCACGCACGGCCTGGCAGGCCTCGGCCGAGCTTCCGACCCGCCATGGCACGTTCCGCACCCATGTCTTCTTGAACGCGGGCAAGGAGCACGTCGCCCTCGTCTTCGGCGACATCGAAGGCCGCGTCGCCCTCCCCGTCCGCATCCACTCGGAATGCATGACGAGCGAGGTCTTCGGCTCGCTGAAGTGCGACTGCAAGGAGCAGCTCGAGGCCGCCCTCGCCGAGATCGCCCAGCGGGGCGCCGGCGCCGTGCTCTACCTCCGCCAGGAGGGTCGCGGCATCGGCCTCGCGAACAAGCTCCGCGCGTACGAGCTGCAGTCGCGCGGCCACGACACGGTCGACGCGAACCGTATGCTGGGCCTCCCGGACGACGCGCGCGAGTACGACGCGGCCGCCGAGATGCTCGCGCACTTCGGCGTGAAGAGCGTGCTCCTCATGACGAACAACCCCGCGAAGGTGCAGGCGCTCGAGGGCCTCGGTGTCGAGGTCGTGTCGCGCCTCCCCGTCATCGTCGCGCCGAACCCGCACTCCGTCGGTTACCTCGAGGCGAAGCGGGCGCGGATGGACCACCTGCTACCCGACGGGGGTCTACCTTCCGCCCCCGCCCGCGACCTCGCGAAGGCGAACGGTGCGTCCTCGCCGGCGCTCGTCGTGGCGCTCGGCGAAGCCGAGTAACCCCTCCCTGCACCGCACGAATTCCCGTATCGTGCGGCGCAGCCGATGACCTCCGCCCCGACCCGACGCGCACGCTCGCGTGCGACCTCGCTCGTGCTGTCTGGCGCCCTCCTCGCGAGCGCGGAGGGCATCGCGCGCGCCGAGCTTCCGTCGATCGACGCGCGGACGTGGCGCCCGTCGACGGATCCGAGCGCGTCGCTCGTCATCGAGCCCGCGGTCACGCCGGGGGCCGGCGTCCTCAGCTTCGGGGCGTGGTCGCACTACTCCTTCCGCCCGCTCGCCCTGAAGCGGGTCGGGACGGACGACGTGGCGTACCGCCCGCTCCGGAACGTCGTGGGTCTCGACGGGACCGTGAACCTCGGCCTGGGCGAGCGCTTCGCCGTCGGCGCGCTCGTGCCGCTCGTCCTCTGGCAGGAGGGCTCCGAAGGGCTGCCGACGACGGTGTCCGCAGCGGGACGCGCGCCCACGAGCGCGATCGGCGACATCGGCCTCTCGATGAAGGTGGCGATCCTCCCGCTCTGCCTCACGAAGGACAGCTGCCCGCAGACCGACCAGGAGGAGAGCGACCCCGACCGCAAGGCGGGCGGCGGCTTCCGGCTCGCCGGTCTCGGCTACGTCGGCCTCCCGACGGGGAGCAAGTCGAGCTTCGCGAGCGAAGGGTCCACGACGGTGACCGCTCGTCTCCTTGCAGAATACACGCTCATCGTCGCCGCCGTGCAGGCGAGCCTCGGCTACCGCCTCCGCACCGCCGAGCGCGTGTGGCCGGCGGCCGAGGCGGGCGGCTACACGTTCGGCGACGAGATCCCGTGGACCCTCGGCCTCTCCATGCGGCCGGCCGTGCTCGGGATCGACCCCGGCAACCGCCAGCGCATCGAGGTCGCCGCCCACGGCTGGCTGCCCGCAGGCCCCGTCGGCCCGTTCGGGACGGGCGAGCGCGGAAGCGCGGCGCTCTCGCCCGCGCTCCTCGCCCTCTCCGACCGGATCGAGCTCGGTCGCTATCGCGACACGTTCCTCCTCGGCGGCGCGGAGATCGGCCTGAACGGCGCGGTCGGCGTGCCGGCGTTCCGCGTCATCGCCTCCGTCGGCTGGGCCCCCCGCGACCACGACGTCGATCACGACGGCGTGAAGGACGACCTCGACGGTTGCCGCGAGATCCCGGAGGACAGGGACGGCTTCGAGGACTCGGACGGATGCCCCGAGATCGACAACGACGACGACGGCATCATCGACAGGGAAGACGCGTGCCCGAACGAGAAGGGCATGGAGTCGCCGGACAAGAAGAAGAACGGCTGCAAGCTCCCCGACGCCGACGGCGACGGGATCGAGGACGCCCTCGACGCCTGCCCGAGAGACAAGGGCGAGCCCTCCAAGGATCCGAAGCGGAACGGATGCCCCGACAAGGACACCGACGAGGACGGGATCCCCGACGACAAGGACAAGTGCCCGACGCAAGCCGAGGACAAGGACGGCTTCCAGGACGAGGACGGCTGCCCCGATCCTGACAATGACGGGGACGGCGTCTCGGACAAGGAGGACGCGTGCCGTGACGAGAAGGGCGAGCGCTCCTCCGATCCCCTCCAGAACGGGTGCCCGAGCCGCGACCGTGACGGGGACACGATCCCGAACGACGTCGACAAGTGCCCCGAGCAGGCGGAGACGTGGAACGGCGTCGCCGACGACGACGGCTGCCCCGACGAGGGCGGAAAGCCGCTCGTCACGGTCGACGACAAGCGGGGCATCCGGTTCGCGACGAAGATCGCGCTCGTCGGGGCGGCCGACTCGCCCGAGGTCGCGCCCGCGAGCTTGCCCTCGCTCCGCGCCCTCGCGACCGAGCTGGCGAAGCACCCGGACTGGACCGTGGCCGTAGGAGCACGCCCCGCCGCGGGTGGAGATGCGACCGTCGCCCAGCTCGCGTCGTTGGCCCGCGCGCTCGCGGTCGTACGCGAGCTCTCCTCGATGACCAGGCGCGACGGCATCGCAGAGACCGTGGGGTGGGACACCGTCGCGAGGACGCCGGGCGCCGCCGAATCGGGCCTCGGGTTCCTCGTCCTCGTCACGCCGCCCGCCAGCGGAGCGCCGGCGCCGTGAGGAGCCGCGCGGCGCTGCTCGGCCTCGCCCTCGCGGTCCTCACCGCCTCGACCGGAGGGCATGCGCAAGGGAGGCGCGGCGCGAGCGCCGAGCCTGCGGCGAGCCCCACGAACGTCCGCGCGCTCGTCGGCGCGGAGGCCGCGAGTCGCCTCGTGAAGTCGGTCGATCCCGACGAGCGCCTGCGCGGGATCGAGCGCGCCTCGGCGATCGGCAGCGCGGAGGCCGTCGCGCTCCTCGTCCAGGCGGCGGAGCCCACGTCCCCCGTCCGCACCGACGGCCGCGCGCTCGTCGCGCTCGCCCGCGCGCTCGCCCCCTTCGCCGATCAGGAGCGCGTGCGGAACGCGCTCCTCGCGATCACGAACACCGGCAACGTCGGCTTCGCCGGGCGCATGCCGCAGGGCCGAGGCGAAGGCGGCCTCAGCCTCGAGGACGGCGATCCGGTCGCGCGCGCGGACCTCGCCCGGCACGTCGCCGCGTTCGCGCTCGGTCAGTCGCGCACCGATCGCGCGCTCGAGCTCCTCTACGGCGCCGCGCGCGGCGGAGGCAGCGGGCAGACCGCCGCGCTCCACGCCCTCGCCGTGTTCCCGCCGCGGGATCCGGGCTTCTTCGGCAGCGCGAACGCGCAGCTGCCGATCCCCGTCGTCAAGCTCCTCGGGGAGCTCGGCGATCTGCGCGCGCTCGAGCGCCTCCACGGCGCGGCGCGCTCGCCCGACCCGCTCACCCGCGCGGCCGCGATCCTCGCCATCGCGCAGCTCGGCGACGAGCGGGGCATCGCGCTCGCGCGCGCGGCGATCGTGGAGCGCGACGTGCGCATGCGGGCGGCGTCCGGTGAGGCGCTCGTGCTCCTCGGCGCCCCCGAGCGCGTGCGGGCGGTCACCGCGCTCGTCTCCGACGAGGCGACGTCGATGATCGGCGTGCGCCTCGCCGAGCGCGTCTTCCACCCCGAGGTGGTGAAGCTCCTCCTCCCGCGAGCACAGGTGCATCCGGACGCGGAGCTCCGACTCGCGGCGATCCAGGCGCTCGGCCGTTCGCCCGATCCTGCCGCCGCGATCGGGCTCACGAGCAAGCCGATCGTCGACGACCCGAAGGTAGCCTACCCCGCGGCCCTCGCCCTCGCGCGGTCGCCGGCGCCGAACGCCGGCGCCCTCGTCGCGGCGCTCGCGACGAGCAAGACCACGGCGGTCCGGTCGATCGGCGTGCGCGCCTACGTCGTCCGCGCGATGCTCCGCGGGGAGCGGGAGGGCAGCGCAGACGAGGTCATCGCCCGGCTCTCGGGCTCGCGTGACGAGACGGAGCGCTCGCTCGGGGTCTTCGCGCGCATCGCGCTCGGTGACGCGGCGGCGGAGGACACGCTCGGCGATCCGGTGGTGTCGATCCGGCGAGCGTCCGTGATGGGCGCGATCGCGCATCCGACGAACGGGGCCGAGCGGGCCATGCTCGCCCGCATGGGGACCGAGCCCGACGCCGTGACGCGGCAGGTGCTCGCCACCGCGCTCACCGGCTCGGACGGCGGCGCCTCGATCCCGTCGAATCGCCTGCTCGATCGCGCCGAAGGCGGAGGTCCCGACGGCCCGCTCGCGGCGCTCGCGCTCGCGCGGCGCGCCGACGAGGCCGACGCGCCGAAGATCGCCCAGCTCCTCGCGTCGAAGGATCTGCTCGTCCGCGCGCACGTCGCCCTAGGCCTCGGCCGGGCCGCGCTCCCAGACGCGACGGGGCGGCTGGCGCGGGCCTATGCGTTCGAGACGGACGCGAGCGTCCGCCGCGCCGTCATCACCGCGCTCGCGGCGCGCGTGGCCGACAAGGACGCGCCCTCGCGGCGGACGACGCTGGAGCAGGCCTCCAGGCTCGATCCGGACGCGCTCGTCCGCGCGCTCGCCGCGAGCGGGCTCACGGGGAACGCGGCGCCCGTCGGGGCGCCGGTGAAGCGCGAGGTCGCCTGGCTCCGCCTCGCGCGAGACGACGGGAGCGCGCCGGGTGCTCCTTTCGCCGCGGCCCTCGTCCGGCCGGACGGCCTCGCTCTGCCGATCGCGTTCGACGCCGAGGGCTACGCGATCGTGGGCGATCTTCCGCCCGGCGAGTCCCGGCTCGTGCTCGCTCCGAGGCTCCCGCGCGATTGACGCGAGGCGGAGGACGGACGAACGTGTTCGCCTCATGACAGAGAAAGCGCAGACGTTCGAGGCGTCCATCCAGCGCCTCTCCGAGATCGTCACCTCGCTCGAGAAGGGGGACCTGCCGCTCGAGGAGTCGCTCGCTCTCTTCGAGGAGGGTGTGAAGCTGTCGCGCGCCTCGCAGGAGCGGCTCGACGCGGCTCAGAAGCGCGTCGAGGAGCTGCTCGGCTTCGACCGTGACGGCAAGCCGCGCACGACTCCGTTCGAGACCCGCGGCGAGCGCGAGGAGTGACGCGTCACTTGCCCTTGTCGGGCGCGAACACCTGCTGCACGTCCTTCACTGCGCGTTTGATCGCCGTGAGGCTCGTCGAGCCGGAGACGACGAAGACCGCGGAGAAGGCCCCGTAGCCCGTCGGCGTCATGGTCGGCGGCAGCACGTAGTTGTTCAGCGCGAGCCGCTGACCGCCCATGTACGACAGCTCGGCGCCGACGAGGAGGTCTCCGCCGGTCCCGTGCGAGCCGACGCCGAAGGAGGCGTAGTAGCGGTCCGCGAGCACGGTGAGGTAGTTCATCTGGTCTCGCGAGAGGCCGCCCTTCGGCACGGCGCTGATGTCGGTGCCGATGCCGCCGAGGACGCTCACGCGAGAGTTCACCCAGAGCTGCCCGCCTGCGGAGACGTTCACGACGCCCTTCGTGCGGCCAGACAGGGCGAGCGTGACTGGCTGATCGGTCACGCGGCTCTGGTCGACGGTCACGAGCGTACCCTCGAGGTCCGCGCGGTAGGCGCGCTGCATCGGCAGCGACACCGACACGTCGAGCTCCGCGCTGCCCCACGTGTCCTCGATGCCGGTGCCCATCGAGATGCGCCCGGGCGAAGCCGACTGGAAGGAGCCGTCCGCGATGAGCATCGACGACGCGTCGACGGGGCCCTCGGTGTGCGTGGCGCGGTTGGCCCCGCCCGACCCGAAGAAGTGGAGCGAAGGAGACTCGAGGGCGAGGCCGAGCGTCTGCCCGCCCACGCGATAGGTCGCGCCGATCGTGGCAGTCCCCTGGAACGAGACGCCGCGCGAGGCGGCGTAGAAGCTCGTGCTGATCGGCGACGGTCCGGGCCCGTACGTGGTCGACGTCGCGGCGACGAGGCTGCGGTAGCTCGCGATGCTCGCGTGGAGCGAGGCGCCGATCGACAGGTGGTCGTCGACGTTCATCGCGTACGTCGGACCGACGGAGAAGCGGCGATACGCCTCGGTCAGGGTCTGGCCTTGCCGCGTGGCGAAGCCCGCTCCGGAGCGGGAGAAATTCTCCGCCGAGTACGCGAACTCGCGGCTCTGCGTCGTGCCGAAGCACACGCCGATGCGGGCGCCGCGCGCGCGGAGCTCGGCCTCTGCCTGCCGCGTGAAGATGCCGATGTCACCGGTACGGAGGAAGAGGCACAGGGTCGAGGGGAGCGCCTCGAAGCTCACGTTCGAGACGGAGGCCCCCGCGCTCGAGATGTCGCCGAAGCGCGCACGGTCGACCTCCCCCGGTTCGTACCAGCGAGGCGCGTGCGAGTAGCCGATCGAGTAGAAGTTGACCGCGAACGTGAGGCGACCGGGATCGACGCGAACGACCGTCGCCGGGTTCAAGAACGCCGCCGCTCCGTCGCTCCCGTAGACGACGCCCGTCCCTCCGACGAGCGTCGTGCGCCCGCCGATCGGGATCGTCCGGTAGTTTCCTTGCGCTCGAGCCTCCGTCGCTCCGAAGGCGCTCACCACGAGAGACGCGACGACGACGAGGTACTGCCGGAGACGCACGGCCGAGCACTCTAGCCACTCCTTCCCTCCCGCGTGGAAGGAACGCCGCGCGGGCCGAGCGGGCGGGTACGTCACGCTCGCGCGTGACACGCGTCCCCGACGCGACGACGCCGTGTCGCAGGCCGCCGTGCCTCCTCCGCGTCACGCGGCAGAACGCGCGGGGCCGGGGGCCGTGAGCCCGACGATGGAGCCGCGCGGCACGTCGGTTGCTGCCCCCTGCGGCATGGTTCTGCGCGGTAGGGACAAGCGAGTGCTCGCGGGCGTCGTGCTGGGCCTCGCCGCGGCATGCAGCAGCGAGGACGGGCCGACGGGTCGCACCGAGGCCCGCGCCCCGACGGATCCGGCGACGAGCGACGACGGCTCGGAGGCGGGGGAGGCCCCGGCGAGCGGAGGAGCCGCCGGTGACGCGAGCCGGGCGGTGAATCACGTGCTCTCGACGGGCCAGAGCAACGCGATCGGCTTCCGCGCCTCCCCCGTCCTCTCGACGGCCCAGCCGTACGGGAACCTCTCGTTCGACGTGGGCGTGATGACCAGCGGCGCATGCGACGCCGACGGCTGTCGGAGCTACCAGACGCCGAGCGGCTTCGTGCCTCTCGTCGAGGGTGACTCGTACGACGCCGGGCCGGTCGAGACGATGTCGTCCGCGTTCGCCAACCTCGCCTCCCGCCTCGCGACGGACCGCGACGCGAAGGCGCCGCACGACGTCCTCGTCAGCGTGCACGGGCGGAGCGGCTGGGTCTACGAGTGCCTGCGGAAGGGCAGCTGCACGTACCGCACGGAGGTTGGCTACTCCGCGCCGTTCGAGGAGGGGCTTCGCCAGGTCGACGACGCGATGGCGCTCGCGAAGGCGGCGGGTCGCTCCTACGTGGTCCGCGCCGTCACCGCCGTCCACGGCGAGTCCGACCACTACATCCCGACGTTCCCGCTCGTGGGCTCGGACGGCGCGAAGGACTCGGTCCGCACGTACACCGACGCGCTCCTCGAGTGGCAGCGCGACTACGATCAGGAGATCCGCGCGAAGACGGGGCAGACGCAGGAGGTCCCGCTCCTCGTCTCGCAGATGGCGAACTGGAACGACCGCGTGACGAGCGAGATCCCGCTCCGGCAGCTCGAGGCCCACCTGCGTGCACCGGGCAAGGTCGTCCTCGCGACGCCGACCTACGCCCTTCCTTTCGGTGCAGATTGCATTCATTTCACGAGCCAGGGGCAGCAGCTCCTGGGCGAATATTTCGCGAAAGCGTACGCGCGCATCGTGATCGAGGGCGCCCCATGGGAGCCGCTGCGGCCCGCTTCGGCCACGCTCGATCGCGACGTCGTGACGGTGCGTTACCTCGTGCCGAAGCCCCCGCTCGTCCTCGACACGCAAGCGGTGACGGATCCGGGCGGCATGGGCTTCGTGATCGACGACGGGAGCGGGTCGCCACCGGCGGTGGTGGGGGTCGAGCTCGCCGGGACGGACACCGTCCGCATCCGGCTCGCCTACCCGCCGACGGGGAGCCAGAAACGCCTCCGCTACGCGCTCGAGGCGAAGCCCGGAACCTGCCCGGGGCCGAAGAGCGGGCCGCGCGGGAACGTGCGCGACTCCGACGCGGTCACGGGGGAGGTCGCGCGGGCGCTCCCGAACTGGAGCGTCGCCTTCGACCTGCCCCTCCCGTGATCAGCGGCCGATCGCGGCGCGAGGCACGTACCCGTCGGTGCCGAAGCCGTCGCCGAACTTGATGCCGTACCAGCCGTCCTTGAGCGCGCCGACCTTGACCTTGGTCCCGCGCGGAAGGCGCGCGAGCACCTCGCCCGTCTTCGGGACGTCGCGTACGAGCGCGACCTCCCAGGCCACGGCACCCTCGCCGGGGTTCGTCGCGACACGGTCCTTGGGCTCGGCTTTTTCGCCGTCGTCCTTCTTCGCGTTCCTCGCGCTGTCCTTCGACGACGTCTCCTTCGTCGACGTCTCCTTCGTCGAGGGAGCCTCCGCCGCGTCCTTCGGGGGCGCGAACGTCGCGTGGTACGAGACGGTGTACCGGGCGTGCTCGTGCGTGACGTTCCCGAGGGCGACGCCCGCGAGCTCCTTCTTCACGCAGCCTGTGATCTGGTCGAGGTTACCGACCGTGGACGTCTTGCCGATGTCGCTGAGCAGCTTGTTCGTCCCGAAGTCGGCGGTGACGACCACGGAGAGCTTGCCGCTCTGCCCCTCGGCGCCCGAGCACGCCGCGAGCTTGCGGAGACGCGGAAGGACGATCGCGTCGAGGGCGGCGAGCGGCCCACACTCCTTCGCGCCCTTCTTCGTCTCGCCGTCCGTGGTCTTGCACGACAGGATCGCGCCCTTCGGCACGCTGATCGTGGGCGCCAGGGAGGTGCTCGACGGCGCTGTCATGCTCGCCGCGCTCGCGACCGTCGTGGCGCCGCTCGCGGCCGCCTTCGCGGTCGGCGCGGGAGCGCTGGGCGGCTCCGCAGCACGCGCAGCAGCCGCGGCG
>JALHPN010000111.1 GCA_022842465.1 Polyangiaceae bacterium
GGCACCCCCCTCGCGTGGGACATGGTCGGCCCCGCGCCGGCCCGCCCCGCCGTCGTGCTCCGCGCCGCCACGAGCGACGACGGCGCGCGCCTGCTCGCGTGGCGCAACGATCCCGAGACACGTCGCCAGTCGGTGACCCAGGGCGAGGTCGCCGCCGCCGACCACGCGACGTGGCTCGCGCGCTCGCTCGCGTCGGACGACCGCACGCTCCTCGTCGCGGAGCACGAGGGCACCCCCGTCGGCACGGTGCGCCTCGACCGCGAGCCCGCGGACGCGTGGGAGGTCTCGATCACGGTCGCACCGGAAGCGCGCGGCAAGCGCCTCGCGAGCGCGATGCTCGTCGCCGCCGAGGCCGTCGCGCGCACCCGCGGCGCGATCCTCCTCACGGCGCGCATCCGCAAGGACAACGCCGGGAGCCTCGCGGCCTTCGAGCGCGCCGGTTACCACGCGTTCGTGACGCGCACCGAAGGCGGCGCCGAGTACTGGCACGCCGAGCGGCGCCTCACGCCCTACCGAGCGTGACGGCTTCTCGGGATCCCGCCCGCGTGCTACGCCCGACCCCGTGAGCGACGCCGAACCCAAGCCCCTTCGTTACGAGGACATCAGCCCGCAGGCCCTGCTCGCGGGGCAGATCGCGGCGATGAACGAGGACATCGCGTTCCTCGCGGCGCGACGCGCCGAGTTCGTCGACGTCCCCTGCCCCGCGTGCGGCGCCCGCGAGCACACGCCGCTCTACGAAAAGAACGCCGTCCCGCACGTCCGGTGCACCGCGTGCCCGACGCAGTACGCCTCGCCCCGGCCGCCCCCGCCCGTCCTCCGCGACTTCTACCGCGGCTCGAAGAACTACGCCTACTGGGCCAAGCACATCTTTCCGGCCACCGCCGCGTCCCGGAAGGAGCGCATCTTCCGGCGACGCGCCGAGCTCGTCGCCGCGATCGCGAAGGAGCAGGGCATCGCCGGCGGCACCGTGCTCGAGGTGGGCGCCGGCTACGGCTTCTTCTGCGAGTGCATGCAGGATCTGCGCGTGTTCGACCGCGTGCTCGCGGTCGAGCCGACGCCGGACCTCGCCGGGGTGTGCCGCACGAAGGGCCTCGAGGTCCTCGAGAAGTTCGTCGAGGACATCGCGCTCCCCCAGCCCGTCGACGTGATCGTCAGCTTCGAGGTGATCGAGCACCTCTTCGAGCCGTCGACGTTCCTCCGCTCGTGCGCGGCGCTGCTGAAGCCCGGCGGACACCTGCTCCTGACTTGCCCGAACATCGAGGGGTTCGAGACGCGGATGCTCGGCCGCCACTCCGACACGATCGACCACGAGCACCTGAACCTCTTCTCGCCGGCGTCGCTGGGCGGGCTCGTCCGCCGGGTCGGCCTCGAGCCGGTCGAGACGCGCACGCCGGGCGTGCTCGACGTCGACATCGTGCGTCAGCGGGTAGAGGACGCGGCGCTGCCGCCGGTCGAGCTCGACCCGTTCCTCCGGGACCTGGTGTGCGCGCCCGACGTCGCCGTACGGGACGCCTTCCAGGACTTCCTGACCAAGAATCGCCTGTCGTCCAACATGCTGCTCCTGGCGCGGAAGCCCTCCGGATAGTTGGAGCTCCAAGCATCCGCCACGAGACCCCGGAAATCTTCGCGGAATGCGGCTTCCCGCTGTAGCGACCGAGCATCCAAGCCTGTAGACTCTCCCCCAAATGGCTCCGAATGCAGGCGTGAAGCCGCGGCTCATTCCGGTCCTGCTGCTCAAGCATGGGCTCTTGGTCCGGAGCCAGCTGTTCCGCGTCCACCAGGTGATCGGCAACCCGATCAGCACGATCATGCGGCTCGCGAACTGGAACGTCGACGAGCTGATCCTCCTCGACATCTCTCGCGGCGACGACTTCCACGATCTGCGGCGCGACGATCTCCAGATCCAGTACACCGGCAGCACCGTCGCCGACGTCCTCCGTGAAGTGACGCGCGTGTGCCCGGTGCCCTTCACGGTCGGCGGCCGCATCCGGACCATCGAGGACATCCGCAGCCGCCTCCAGGCCGGCGCAGAGAAGGTCACGCTCAACACCCAGGCCGTCCTCCACCCCGAGCTCGTGACCGAGGCCGCGCGCTCGTTCGGCTCGCAATGCATCGTGGTCAGCATCGACGCGAAGGCGACGCCGGACGGTAAGTGGGAAGTCCTCAGCGACGGCGGTCGCACGCCGACCGGGCTCGATGTCGTCGAGTGGGCCCGCAAGGCCGAGTCGCTCGGTGCCGGCGAGATCCTCCTCACGTCGATCGACCGCGACGGAGCCGGCAAGGGCTACGACCTCGAGCTCGTGAGCTCCGTCACGTCGGCCGTCAACGTGCCGGTCATCGCGTGCGGCGGCGTCGGTGCGTACGAGCACTTCGCGCCGGTCATCCGCGACGCAGGCGCTTCGGCGGCCGCCGCGGCGAACATCTTCCACTTCTTCGAGAACTCCTACCCGCTCGCCAAGAAGGCCTGCATCGACGTCGGCGTCGGCCTCCGGCCGGTCGAGTTCGCCGGGCCGTATGCCCCGCGCGAGCCCCGCTACGACCTCGCCGAGCGCGATCGCCGCGTCGCCGCCCGCGTCGAGGCCTCGCAGAAGCCGCTGCCCGAGAACACGCCCCGCCGCGAGAAGCCGCGCTGGTGCACGCGCTGCGTCTACCCGGCCATCAACGCCGCGCCGATGGAGTTCGACGACAACGGCGTCTGCATGGGCTGCGTGATGTCCGACGTGAAGAAGGGCATCTCCATGTCCGAGTGGGACCGCCGCCGAGGCGTGCTCCGGGAGATGCTCGAGAAGTACCGCTCCAAGAACGACGGCTACGACTGCGTGATCGCCGTGAGCGGCGGGAAGGACAGCTACTTCCAGGCGCACGTCATCCGCAACGAGTTCGGCCTCCGCCCGCTTCTCGTCACCTACAACGCGAACAACTGGCTCGAGGCCGGTTGGTACAACCTCCATCGCATGAAGGAGGTCTTCGACGCGGACCACGTGCTCGTGTCCCCCAGCGTGTCGGTGCTGAAGAAGCTGAACCGCCTCGGCTTCCTCATCATGGGCGACATGAACTGGCATGGTCACACCGGCATCACGACCGCGCCGTGCCAGGTGGCCGTGAAGTACGACATCCCGCTCGTCATCTGGGGCGAGCACGGGTACCTCGACCTCTGCGGGCAGTTCTCGCTCGATGACTACCCGGAGATGAACTATCGCGACCGCCTCGAGCACTTCTCGCGCGGCTACGACTGGAACTACATGGTCGGGCTCGAGGGGCTCACCGCGCGGGACATGAACCCGTGGAAGTACCCGACGGACGAGGAGATCTACAACCTCGACCTCCGCGGCATCTACATCGGCAACTACATCTACTGGGAGGCGAACGAGCACTCCAAGATGGTCGTGGAGAAGTACGGCTTCCGCGTCCACGACGAGCCGTTCGAGCGCACGTACCGGCAGATGTCGAACCTGGACGACGCGTACGAGAACGGCGTCCACGACTACCTCAAGTACATCAAGTTCGGGTACGGCCGCTGCACCGACCACGTCTGCAAGGACGTCCGCGCGGGCCTCATGTCCCGCGACGAGGGCATCGAGCGCGTGCGCCGCATGGACCACGTGAAGTCGAAGGACCTCTACCGCTGGCTCGACTACGTCGGGATGGAGGAGGACGAGTTCGATCGCCTCGCCGACACGTTCCGCGATCCACGGGTCTGGCGCCGTGAGAACGGGCGCTGGGTGAAGGACAGCCTCTGGGACTGACCTGACCCGAGCGGGACGAGCGCCTCAGGGCGTCCAGCGGGCGAAGCGGTCGAGCACGGAGAAGCCGTGGCGCTGGCTCTTCTCGGGGTGGAACTGCGTCGCCACGATGTTGTCCCGCGCGATCGCGCACGCGAACGTCTCGCCGTAGGCGCACGTCGCGAGCACGTCGGAGGTGCGCTCGGGCTCCACGGCGTAGGAATGCACGAAGTAGAAGGTCGCGCCGGGCGCGAGCCCCTCGAACACGAAGTGGGACCGGACCGGCTTCACGTCGTTCCAGCCGATGTGGGGAAGCCGGAGGCCGTGGTCCTCGCTCCGCAGGCGACGCGTCCGACCCGGGACCAGGCGGAGACCGGCGTGGACGCCCATCTCGTCGCCCTCGTTCATGAGGAGCTGCATCCCGAGGCAGATGCCGAGCAGGGGTTTCCCCCCGCGGACCTGCTCCACGAGCGCGGCGCCGAGGCCACGTTCGCTCAGGCGATCCATCCCGACGCCGAATGCGCCGACCCCCGGGAGCACCAGATGGCTCGCACGGGCGAGGTCCTCGGGCACGGACGTGACCGTCGCCTCCACGCCGACGGCGGAGAATGCGTGCCGAACCGACTGCACGTTGCCGATCCCGGTATCGACGATGACCACGCCCACGGTGGCTCACGAGTTACCACGTTCCAGGGGGGCCGGCGAGGCCCTCTTACCCGCCGCTAACGGCCACTTCGTGCAGCCCCGCTGATTGTTTTCGGCCGCGTCGCGGTACTAGGCGTACGAGATGAACCACGCTACCTTCGTCGGCTCTCGATGACCCCGTCGAAGCCCCCCTTCGGGATTGCGGATCTGCGGCGCGAGTACGCAGCCGGGCGCAACCTGATGGAGCTCATGCGTCGCTCGCGTGAGATGCAGACCAACGACGAGACGGCCATTCTCTACTCGTACGATCTCCAGGCCGGCAGTTACGTCGCCGACCTGAAGAACCCGGCGATGAGCGAGCTGAAGAAGAAGACCGGCGCCAAGCTGGCTCAGCTCTTCACCGAGCTCGGCGCGGACGTCGTCTGCGAGGCCGGCGTCGGCGAGGCCACCACGCTGGCGGAGGTCGTCGGGGCGGCGCCGGCGTCGATGCACTTCCTCGGGTTCGACATCTCGCTCTCCCGGCTGCTCTTCGCGCGGACCCACCTCGGCATCCGGGGCGCCAAGGGCGTGACCCTCTTCACGGGCGCGCTCGGCTCGATTCCCCTGCCCGACGACTCCGTCGACCTCGTCTACACGTTCCACTCGATCGAGCCCAACGGCGGGCGCGAGCGCGAGGTCCTGACGGAGCTGCTCCGGGTGACGAAGCACCACCTCGTGCTCGTGGAGCCATCGAACGAGCTCGGCTCGGAGCGCACCCAGCGTCACATCGAGCAGCACGGCTACGTGAAGAACGTCCGCGCGACGCTCGAGGCGATGGGGTGCGACGTCCTCCGATTCGAACGCTGGGAGCTCGACTCCGACGACGCGAACGAAGCCGCGCTCACGGTCGTGCAGAAGAAGGCGCGGCCCCGCGACGTGAAGAACGAGCTCCCCAGCCTCGCCTCGCCGCTCTGCCACAAGGCGCTCCGCCGCGTCGACGACTGCATGTATTCCGACGACGACGGGATGGCCTTCCCGATCGTGGCCGGCATCCCGTGCCTTCTCACGCAGAACGCCATCGTCGCGACGCACCTCGCGGAGCACGCGGCCCCCGAAATTTGACGGTCACCCAACCGATCACCAGCACGTACCCGCCATGCCGATCGAAGGACCCATCTCGGCCCGCCGCGTCGCCGACGCGGTCGTCTCCCGTGCCAACCTCTACTTCGTGCACCCCGTCATCGGCACGATCCCGCGCATGGTCTGGGGCAACGACGCCGGCTTCCGCGGCAACCTGCGCGGCAGCCTCGACCGGTTGCGTGGACGGCGCGCGTACGAGTCGGAGCTCGGCCGCCTCCCGGAGCCGACGGATGAGTCGCGCGACCTCGACGCCAACGGCTTCGCGGTGGTTCACCCCGACTTCCCCGCCGGCACGTTCGAGCGCGTCCGCGACCAGTACCGCGCGATGATCGCGGACGACGCGTTCTCGCGCTGGAACGGCATCGGCAAGCACCGGCAGTCCTCACGCGCGATCCAGAACCCGCGCCGCGCCCTCGCGGGCGTCGACGCGCTCGTCACGCCGAAGCTCCGCCGGACGCTCGAGGCCCACTACCGCGGCTACTTCGAGGTCATCACGGTCCAGGCGTGGCGCACGTCGCCAGTCGGCGGCCTCTCGGACGAGACGTCCGTCGAGGCGTACTCGAACCAGTGGCACAACGACCGCTACCCGACGTCGTGGGTCCGCCTCTTCGTGTATCTCTCCGACGGGGTGACGAAGGAGACGGGTGCGTTCCGTTGCCATCGCATCGGCTCGACACAGGAGATCTGCCGCACGGGCCAGTACCTCCAGCGCTCGCGGATCCTGCCGCGCGCCAAACGCTTGCTCGAGGACGAGTCGCGCATCGCGTACTTCGAGGGAGACGCAGGCGCGTCGTGCCTCGCGAACGCGCAGCTCTGCCTGCACCGCGCGGGCGTGCCCCGCGCGGGCTACGACCGTGACATCCTCGCGCTGACCTTCCGCCCGTCGACCAGGCCGCTCCCCGAGCGCTGGGCCACCGAGATCCCCGACGATCCGGTGCCCTGAGGGCCGGACGCGCACGGCCCTCGCTACTTCTCGAGCACGTAGAGCGTCGGGAAGAAGACGGGGTTGTTCGAGGTCGCGAGGCGGCGCCGGTGAACGCGACGGGCAGAGACGCGGTCGACGTCGCGGTCGAGGCCGTGGAGGTAGCCGCGCGCGCGCGCGTACACGCGGCCGAGCGCGCCGCGGTAGGTCAGCGGGAAGGCCTCGGGAGCGGGTTCGAGCAGGACGAGACCGCGCTCGACGTGCGCGAGCATGTTCGCGACGGCGCGAGCGCCGTTCCCAGGAACCTCGTGGAGCGAGTAGACGGTGAAGCCGACGTCGCTCTTCGGATGCACGTAGGACGACTCCGGCGAGGACACGTAGTCGAGCTGCGCGAAGGGCACGTCGAGGCCGAACTTCTCGGCCGAAGCGCGCGCGATGGAGACGCCCTCGGGCGTGAGCTCGTAGCCCTGCACACGCATGTCCGGGCACCGCGCCTTCAAGCCTACGCAGTTGCGGCCGACGCCGGAGCCGAACTCGGTCGCGCTCGTCACACCGGGGAAGAAGTCGCGCATCGCGCTCGTGAGCTCGTCGAGCACGAAGGTGCGGTGGTCGAACGGCTGGTGAACGAGCGCGCCGTCGACGTTCACGGTCTCGGCCTTGTCTTCGACGCCGGGGATGCGGAGCCACGCCTCGACGGTCGACGCGCCGGCGAGCCACGCGCGGTAGCGGCCCCACTCCTCCGCGTAGACGTCACGGACGACCTCGACCGACCGGCCCCGTGCGCTCTCGGCGAGGGTGACGGCGACGCTCAACGTCGGGGAGCGCTGGATGACGTTCGCGATCTTGGACCGGAGCACTTCAGGGACCATGGAGTCTTCTTCCCCCTCTCTAGTGAGCGCTCGCCTTCGGCACGGGAACCCCGGCCGGGACGAGCAACCTCGTGCGCTCGGCGAGCGCCGTCGCGACCTTCGCGACGCACGCGGGCGCCGCGTGATGGCTGTCCTCGAACTCGTCCTCGGCGCACGGTACGCGGGCGGCGTCACGCAAGGAGAGGAACTCGACGTGCTCGTCCTGCATGCGCGCGAGCCGGGCGTCGAGCTCGTCGAGGTTGCGGTTGACGCGCTCGTCTCGACGGAGCGCCGTATGCGTGATCGGGTTGTAGGGCATCCCGAGCAGCACGACGCGCCCGTACTCCGCGCCCCACGCGCGCACGAGGCGTTCGAAGCGGTCGAGCCGCTCGTGGGCGACCTCGCGCCACTCGCCCATCGAGTGCATGTTGCCGCGGAGGTAGCCCTCGGCGATGGCCCTGCGCTCGGCGGGCTTCGGGATCTGCACCGGGCAGCTCACGTAGTGACCGTCCGCCGTGCGCACGTAGTGCTCGCTCGTGATGCTCGCGCAGAAGGCCTCGGGGGTATCGTGCGAGAGCCGCGGGCCGAGCGTGACCTGGCCGCGCAGGCTGCCGAAGAGGAGCTTCGCGCTCTCGCGCGTCGTCGTGAAGTTGAGGCGCTCCTCGACCTTGCTCCACGCGATCGTGACCCTCGTCGAGACGCGGAACGCGAGCGAATCGCGCTCGTGGTACGCGAGGTAGTCGTCCACCCACGCCATCCAGCGGCGCTCGTCGAGCGCGGGGTTGCCGAGCCACCAGGGGTCGACCCCCACGACGAGCGCCTTCGGCCGGCACGACGACGCGCGGAGCACCGACGTGACAGCCTCGAAGTCCTCCACGGTGGGGCCGCCGAGGAAGGCGTTGCGAAGCTTCACACCCGGCAAGAAGCCGTCCTTCATGCCGCCGACGGTGCTCGAGCCGATCACCATGACGTCCGGACACTCGCTCGGCATCAAGAGCCGCGTGCGAACCCACGCGCGGTGCTCGAGCTGGAAGGGCGAGACGACGAGGTCCGACGGGCCCTGCTCGGCCGCGACACGCGCGACCACGGCGGTCTTGCCGATGCCGCCGGCGTCGACGAGCTGGTTCATCGCCACCACCGCGAGCAGCGGGGCGAGGAGACCGACGACGTAGGGGCGCGTGCTCATCGGGGCGTCTTGCTCAGAACTGGAAGTAGAGGAACTTCGACGAGAAGTTCATCATGACGACGGCCACCGCCGTCGCGAGGCCGAGCGCCGCGCGCCGCCACGCGGGCATCTTGTCGAGGTCGATCTCGTAGCCGTTCGGCGCGGTCATGGCGATGACCGTCGCGACGACGACGAAGACGGCGAGGCGCGAGAGGAACGCCTTCGCCACGTAGATCCCCTGGAGCCCCGCCATCGCCGAGAGCCACTCGAGCGCGGCGCCCAGCGTGGGCGCGCGGAAGAACACCCAGCCGACGCAGACGAGCACGAACATGAGCCCGCGCTGCGTCCACACGGGGAGCTTCGCCCACGAGCCGCCGGTCCGACGGTGGAGGACGAGGAGGAGCCCGTGGTAAAAGCCCCAGATCGCGAAGGTCCAGTTGGCGCCGTGCCAGAGGCCGCCGAGGATCATCGTGATCATCAGGTTCAGCTGGACGCGCGCGGGGCTCGCGCGGTTTCCGCCGAGCGAGATGTAGAGGTAGTCGCGAAGCCACTGGCTGAGGGTGATGTGCCAGCGGCGCCAGAAGTCGCTCGGATCCCTCGCCTTGTAGGGGCTGTCGAAGTTCTGCGGGAGCTCGACCTCGAAGAGGCGCCCGAGGCCGATGGCCATGTCGGAGTAGCCGCTGAAGTCGAAGTAGAGCTGCATCGCATACCCGACGGCGACGACCCAGCCGGCGACGAGCCCGAGGTGATGCACGTCGCCGAGGATCGGATCGACGAGCGTGCCGATGCGGTCGGCGATGAGCACCTTCTTCGCGAGCCCGAGCGAGAAGAGGCTCACGCCGGGCCAGAAGCGCGCCGTGATCCCCTTCTTCTCGATCGCGTGGAGCTGCGGGATGAGCTGATCGTGGCGCGTGAGCGGCCCCGCGACGAGGTGCGGAAAGAACGCGACGAACGCGAGGTAGGCGAAGAAGCTCGGCTCGGGCTTCGCGTGCCCTCGATAGATGTCGAGCACGTAGGAGAGAGTCTGGAACGTGTAAAAGGAGATCCCGGCCGGGAGCACGACGCGGAGCGCGGAGGCCCAGGAGGAGTGGCTCGCGAGACCGAAGGCGTGGAGCGCCGTCTCCGCCGTGTCGACGAGGAGCCCCGAGTACTTGAAGTAGGCGAGGAGGCCGAGGTTGCCGCAGAGCGAGAGGAGAAGGAACGCCATCCGCGCCTTGCTCCCGGCGGGAGAGGCCTGGATGCGCGCGCCGACCCAGTAGTCGAGCACGGTGGTGACGGCCATCGGCACGAGGAACCAGGCGTGCCCCGCGAACGCGTAGAACACGCAGCTCGCCGCGCAGATCCAGGCGAGGAGCGCCTTGCCACGCGCGAGCCGCGCCACTCCGAGGACGATCGGAAGAAAGACGAGCAGGAACGGGAGCGAGTTGAAGAGCATGGCGTGGCTCTCTCAGGGGGCCGTCGCGGAGCGCGCGCCGCCGGCTAGCCGCTCCGCGAGCGCGCCTTCGTAGCGGCTCTCCCAGTCGCGGACGATGACGTCGATGTCGTACCGCGAGACGATGTGCGCGCGTGCGGCCTCCCCCATCCGCGCGCGCTGCTCGGGCGAGAGCGCCTCGACCCTCCGCATGGCGGTGGCGAGGGCAGGCGCGTCCTTCAGCGGCACGATCTCGCCGGTGCCCGGAACCACCACGTCCTCGTTCTGGCCGACGCGGGTGACGACGGAGGGAAGTCCGCTCGCGAGCGCCTCGAGGATGACGAGGGAGAGCGCCTCCCAGGCCGACGCCATGACGAACGCGTCGACCGCCTGCATGAGCGCGGGCACGTCCGAGCGGAGTCCGAGGAACGTCACGGCCTCCGAGAGGCCGAGGCTCTTCGCGAGCGCCACCTTCTCCTCGAAGAGCTTGCCCGAGCCTGCGAGGAAGAGCCGTGAGCGCGAGCCCTGCTTGCGCATGGTCTCGAACGCGCGGAGGAGCGTGCCGAAATCCTTCTGCTCGTCACGGAACGAGCCGCACGACAGCCACGCGAAGTCGCCGTCCGAGAGGCCGAGCTCGGCGCGCTTCGAGGCGCGCACGGCGGCGTCGGGCTTGAAGGTGGACGTATCGATGCCGTTCATCGTGAGCACGCCCGTGCCCTTCTTGACGGCCTTGAAGCGCTCGTGCGTCTCGATGCCCTCGCGGCAGACGTTCGTCCACATGTCCCCGAAGGGCGCCGTGACGCGGTACACGGGGTAGCGGCGCGGCGAGAGCTCGAAGGGCGTGTGCGCGGTGCCGATCATGACGGGCATCGGCATACCGAGAAGGCGCATCGGAGCGAGCGCAGCGCGCGCGAGGCGCGTGGCGACGATGGCCGCGAACATGTGCGCGTGCACGACGTCCGGGCGGAAGCGCAAGATGACGCCGACGAGCTTCGCGAGGCCCGTTGCCGACGCCTTGCCCTTCGTCATGTCGAGCGTGACGGTCAGAACGCCGCCCGCGCGGAGCTCCTCCTCGAAGTCCTCGAAGGGGAGCATTGAGAGGACCATCACGTGATGACCGCGAGCGACGAGGCGCACGGCCAGATCCCGGACCTGGATCTCGGCGCCGCCGCGCCCCATCGTGTTGCACGCGAGGAGGATGCGCATCACACGACCTTGAACGGGATCCCGTAGTTCCCGAGGAAGGCCTTCGCGCGGATGGGGTTGTTGTCCCCGAAGTTGAAGAGGCTCCCGCACGCGAGCGCGCTGGCGCGCGTCTCGACGAAGGCCTGGCGCATGTGCTCGTACGTGCCCGCGCCCCCGCAGGCGATGACGGGCACGCTCGAGGCCTCGGCGACCTCGGCGACGAGCGGCACGTCGTAGCCGGTCATCACGCCGTCGCGATCGATGGACTGGACGAAGAGCTCCCCTGCCCCGGCCTCGATGACGCGGCGCACGTGGTCGAGCACCTCGACATCCTCGCGCCTCCTCCCGCAGTCCGAGAAGAGGATGGCCCGGCCCGTCTCGGGATCGCGCCGTGCGTCCATGGCGACGACGACGGCCTGCGCGCCGAAGCGATCGGCGATGCGCGAGACGATGGACACGTCCCGGTAGACCGCGGAGTTCACGACGACCTTGTCCGCGCCGTGCCGGAGGAGCGCCTCGGCGTCCTCGAACGTGCCGATCCCGCCGCCGAGGGCGAGCGGCATGAAGACGACTTCGCTCACGCGCTCGAGGAGCGCGAGCATCGGCAGAACCGTGCGAGCGCCGCGCTCGATGTTCAGGAACACGAGCTCGTCGGCCTGCTGCGCGCTGTAGACCTTGGAGCTCGCGACGGGATCGCCGACGTCGCGCGAGGCGCCGAACTGGCGGGTCTTCACGAGCCGCCCGCCCGAGAGGAGCTGCACGGGGATGATGCGCTTCTTCAGCACGCGCCGTCCCAGAAGCAGAAGTTCTCGACGACCCGGAGGCCGCTCGACTGGCTCTTCTCGGGATGGAACTGGAGGCCCACGACGCTGCCGTGCGCGATGGCGCTCGCGTAGTCCTGGCCGCCGTACTCGACGGTCGCGAGCACGTCTTCCGGGCGCTCGGTGACCACGTGGAACGAGTGCACGTGGTAGAAGTCGACGCCGCTCCGCACGCGCTCGAAGAGCGGGTGCTTGCGCGTCAGCTTCGCCTCGTTCCACCCGACGTGCGGGATCTTCGGGACGCGCGCTTCCTCGAAACGCACGACGCGCCCCGCCACGAGGCCGAGCCCCTCGGCCCCGCCGCCCTCCTCGCCGTACGAGGCGAGGAGCTGCATGCCGAGGCAGATGCCGAGGAGGGGCTTTCCGTCCGTAGCCCACGCGCGGAGCGCACCGTGGAGGCCGGTCGCGGCGAGCCGCTCCGCCGCGACGCGGAACGAGCCGACCCCCGGCAGGATCGCGTGCGTGACGCCCTCGAGATCGGCGGGTGAGCGCACCCACGCGCTCTCCCCGCCCGCGGCCGCGACCGCGTTGGCGACCGAGCGGAGGTTGCCCATGTCGAGGTCGACGATGCCGATCATGCCCGTCCGCGTGCCCGGCGCCTCAGGACGACTTGCGGAGGCGGAGGGGCACCGTCTCGCGGTACCAGCGAGCGTTGTCCCAGGTCTTCGGGGCCTCACCGATGGTCGCGAGGTCGGGCTCGTGCGGCGGCACGACCGTCTTCCGGACCACGTCGTAGAACTCGGGCTCCGTGAGGCCGACGTAGTCGAGGAAGAGCGCGAGCGCCGCGGGCTTCTGGCCCTCGTGCTCGCGCACGAGCTTGTCCCCCTCCTCCTTCGTGAGGCGACCGTTCCGGAGATCGAGGGCGACCATCTGGCTCACGCGGGCGTAGCCCCGCTTCAGGAACTTGATGTAGTCGCGGACGCCCTGGAGCCAGCACTCGATCTTCTCGTAGTCGTAGAGCCCCGGAGGCATGCCCTCGACCTGGTCGCCCTTCCAGCCGAGCTCCTTCTGGATGAGCTCCGACTGGCTCTTGGTGTCCCACGGGATGTACGAGCCGAGGCACAGCGAGCGGACGCGGAGCTTCTTCAGCTCGGCGAGCTTCGGGTACGTGAACGGCGCGAGGTCCCGAGGGTCGAAGTCGAAGTCCTTCGAGATCATGCCGGCCATGTCCTCGGCGGTGATGCCGAGGTTCACGAAGCGGTTGAAGCGCGTTTCGTCGACCTCTTCCTCGTCGCCCTTCACGTCGTAGTACGCCGTGTACTCGCTCGACGGCTCGCCCCAGACGATGAGCGGCGTCGCGTACTTCAGCGCCACGCGCATCGGATACGCGAAGATCCCCGTGTGGCAGTGCCAGCAGAAGTCCCCCTTGCGGATGAGGGCCTCGAGCATGACACGCCGGACGAGGTGCCAGTTCGGCGTGAAGGACAGGACGTCCACGCCGAGGCGCTTGAACGTGCGCTCGTTGTTCTCGAGCAGCGTCGGCCGCATGAACCCGTGGTTGAACTGAACCACGAGGGGCTTCACCTTGTACTTCGTGACGAGGTGATGAAGCGTGAACGTCGAGTCCTTGCCGCCCGAGAACGGCACGATGCAGTCGTACTCGTACTTGCCGCGGTACTGCTCGATGATCTCGTCGAACTGCGCGCCCTTCGCCGCCCAGTCGATCTTCTCGCGCTTGTGCTCGTGCCCACGGCAGACGTTGCAGACGCCCTCGGCGTCGAACTCGATCGTCTCGTAGGTCTGGGGCAGACCGCACTTCGTGCACTTGACGAGCGGGTTCTTGCATCCGCGCGCGCAGTCCGCGCAGCCGGCGATCGTGATGGGGGAGCTCGGGTCGTTCATGGAGCGTTCCTGGCCTCGTGCCCGCGCGATGGAGGGGTCCTGCACCCTGGGGTGCCGAGCCCGCCGCAGGCATTCGAAACCACGGGCGGACTTAGCCTTCCGGCGCCCCCGGGTCAACGCGGGGACTATCGCCGGCTCAGCGTTGGACGACCATGGCCTCGAGCTTCACCTGGACACGGGAGCCCTCAGACGATGACGGTGTGCCCCGTCGCATAAGGGTGCGCGGCGCTGGTCTCGACCACGATCGGCGACGCGTTCGTGGCGTCCGTCACCGTCGTCTCGAAGGCGATCGCCGTGTCGATCATCCGCCGGAACGAGATGTGCTCGACGACGTTGTAGGTGCTGACGTTCGCGTCGTCGAACTTCCCGAAGTAGAGGACCGTGTCCTCGACGTAGGTCTCGAAGAACGTGCCGTCCGTATAGAACGCGTTCGTCGACGTCTCCCCGCGGAGCGTGACGTTCTCGCCGAGCACCGGCAGCTCGGAGTCGATGCGGTAGCGTCCCTTCGGCACGAAGACGATGCCGCCGTTCGCGGCGTTCGCCGCATCCATGGCTGCTGCGATGGCGTCTCGATCGTCGACCACGCCGTCGCCGACCGCGCCGTAGGACTTGACGTTGAACACCATCTGGCTCGAGGTCTCGCGCGACGCGCGCGGGACCACGGCGAGGTTTCCGTTCTCGTGGCCCCGGTGCCACTGAGGAGCGGAGAGCCGAGCGGGAAGAGGCCTGCGTCGAGGCTTCACCGGCAAGGCCGTGGACTCGACAGGCTACGCAGCCGACGCGTGGCGGCCGCGGAACGCGCCGAGGATCGCGGGCACGAACGGCGCGAAGCCGAGCGCGACGATCGCCTCGGCAACGAGGCCATACGCGATCGACCCCCCACGCCACGCCTCGCCGAGGCCGAGCCACACGCCCGCGAGCAGGACCGCGGCCCACGCGATGGGCACGATCGCGCGGCCGAGGAGCTGCCGCGTGGCGCGCGCGTGCGTCGTCGCGAGCGAGGGGACGAGCCGCATCGCCGCCCACGACGTGACGACGAAGTAGACGCCGAGCGCAGCGGCCTGACCGGCGGCGGCTCCGACGATGCCGCCCGTCAGGTGGATCCCGACGGCGGCGAGCGCGAAGCCGAGGGTCGCGCAGAGGCCGAGGATGAGGACGTGGATCCCCTGCCGGTCGAGCGCGTAGTACACGTTCGTCACGAGGCCCGAGAGGACGAGCGGGTACGTGCCGAAGAGCGCGGCGATGGCGGCGGGAACGCCCGGCGCGTGGTGAGGCCAGATGACGTGCACCGCGGACGGGAGCGCGACGGCGAGCGACGCGCAGATCCACGCCTGCACCGGGCCCATCGCGCGCATCGGGCGATCGACGAGAGGCAGGAGGTCCTCACCCTTGCCGACGCGCTCGAAGAAGCTCGGCGTGAGGACGCCTACCGGGATGAGCATCAGCATCGGCATGAGCAGGAGGATGTTCGCGCCGAGATAGTATGTGCCCGTCGCCTTGGCCCCGAGCATGCGCAGCATGATCGCGCGGTCGCCGGACGACAGCGCGAGCACGCCGAGGGTCGTGCCGAGCGTCATGAGCCCGACGCGGAGCTGCGCCTTCAGCACGGCCGGCACGATCCGCGGCTTCGGTGGCCGGCAGACCCACGCCATGTACGAGACCTCGACGCCCGCCTGGAGGAGCATGCCGACGAGCAGGCCGTCGAGGCGGAAGCGCGCGACGAGGAGGAGGCAGATGACCGTCGCGCCCGCGCCGAGCGCGAGGCCGACGGAGAGCTCCTTGAAGCGGCTCTCCGCCTTGAGGATGCTCGTCCAGTACGCCCGGAGGAGGTTCACGGCGAGGAGCACGACCGTGAGGAGCACGTGGTGCATCGAGCTCGCCCGCGAAAGGCGCGGCGCGATGGCGAGGATCCCGAGGGCGCCCACACCGATCATGATCAGCACGAACGCGAAGGCGTTCCGCTTCTCCTCCTCCGCGGCGGCGTCGTCCCCCCTGGCGCGGAGCATCGGCACGCTGCGGAACATGCCGTAGAGCGAGCCCAGGTGGAGGTTCCCGGCATAGTTCAGGAGCAGTTGGAGGCCGAGCCACACGCCGTTCTCGGAGTCCGACAGCATGCGCGCGGTCACACCGACCCGCGCGATGCTCGCGGTCATCGCCAGCAGCGTGCCGACGGAGTACTGCGCCGCCATCCGGAAGAGGCGCTCGCGCGTCGTCGGCACGCGCGCGGCGGCGATGGGCTCAGCGTGGTCAGCCACGATGCTCCTCGCGCCGCGCGCCGCGGGACCTCGACCGGAACGGCCATTGCATCCGGCGGGGGTTCGTAGCATGAACCGCCCTCGTTCGTGAACGCGGACGACGCTTTGCGTCCCGAAGGATCGTCAGGCTAGGGTCGCTGGCTCGGAGAGGCCGCTCGCATGCACTTCGATTTCCTCATTCCGGTCGTCTACAACGACCAGGACATCACGTTCAACGACGGGCTGGGCCGCGTCCTCGAGGGCCGAGGCGCGAAGGTCGCCTACCTCGTTCACACCCGCTACGGCGAGCGCGCGATGCGCGAGCGACACGAGCACGTGTTCTTCCTCTACGAGGGGTACGACCAGGAGCGCGAGCCGTCCGAGGCGGAGCTGAGCGCGCTCGAGAAGAAGTACGACCTCGGCTCGCTCCGCGACTTCGTCTACCCCGAGAGCGTGGTACCCGCGACGCAGCCCCGGGAGATCCTCTTCCGCCGCGCGCTCCACGTGTTCCGGTTCCTCGAACGCTTCTGCGAAGAGCACCAGGTCGACTCGTTCTTGAACAACCTCGGCCCCGAGCTCGTCCGGCGCGTCATGTTCCGGATCCGCGACAACGGCGGTCCGCAGAACCTCGTGCTCGATTTCGCGCCCATCCACGGGCGGCTCACCGTGACGACCGACGAGATCCACTGGGACGAGCTGCCGAAGGAGCTGCCCGTCCTCACCGCCGCCGAGCGCGCCGAGATGGTCGCGTACGTCGAGGGAGCGACGACCGCCAAGAAGCCCTTCTACCCGCCGAACTACTTGAAGATCCGCCCGCAGAACGTGGTGAACGCGTTCAAGTACGCGCGGCGGTTCTTCGCCGAGCGCTCCGACGTCCGCTACGGCGCGCTCGTCTACCAGCGCTTCGAGAGCCTCGCGCGCGTTCGCGCGGCGAAGGTCCTCTTCGAGCAGCCCGTCCCCGGCGAGCGCTTCTACTTCTTTCCGCTGCACCTCTCGGACGACTCGGCGATCACCGTGCGCGCGCCGCAATTCCAGCGGCAGGAGGAGATCGTCCGGTACATCGCCGAGCGCGCCCTGCCGCTCGGAACCAAGCTCTACGTGAAGCCGCATCCCGCGGCGATGCACGCCTATTCGCTGGGAACGCTGCACGAGATCTCGCGGATCCCGAACGTCCGCCTCATCGATCCGCCGGTCGTCTCGCACGAGCTCATCGCCGCGGCCGAGGGCGTGTGCGTCATCAACAGCACCGTCGGCTTCGAGTCGCTGCTCTACGGCAAGCCGGTGCTCTCGCTCGGGCGCTGCTTCTACCGCGGCTTCGGGATCACGACCGACGTCGACCAGCTCGCCGACGTGCCACGTGCGCTCGCACGTGCCGTCGCGTCCCCGCCGGACATGGAGCTCGTCTACCGGTTCCTCCACGCCTGTTTCCAGGCGACCCATCCGGGTCACCTCGCGGCGCAGACCCCGGAGAACTTCGAGCTGCTCGCGAACGCGCTGATGGGGAAGCTCGAGAGGCTTCGCCGCTCCGGCGCGGGGGCGGCGGCAGCACCGCCCGTCTCGAGCCTCAGCTCCTAGGTGTCGCGCCTCGCCTCGAGTGCTAAGACGGAGATTCACCGATGCTGGACAGCCTGAAGCGAGACAAATCTGCGCACGCCGCCGGGACGCGCGTTCTCTGCCAGTTCTGCGGGAACGCGACGCCCTACAGCGCGGGCGCTACGTGCCCTCAGTGCGGGATTTCCGTCGCCACCTTCGACGCCGACAAGCTCGAGCCCGCGTTCGACGTCGCCCCGTCGGAGGTCCGCTTCCTCCGCCCCATTCACGATACGCGCGCGGACGGATCGCAGGATCGTGGACCGACCTGGCTCCGGCTCATGGCCGACACCCTGCACCTCCGGCAGATGTCGACCGTCGCGGACATCGGCTGCGGCGTCAACGCGCTGCTCACGTCGCTCGCCGAGACGTATTCGAACCTCCGTTGTACCGGCTTCGACTTCTTGCCCGTGGAGCCGACGGGGCCGGCGGCGGAGCGCCTCGAGGTCCGCTTTCTGGACCTCGAGTCCGGGAAGATCCCCCTCGACGACAAGTCCCAGGACCTCGTCACGTGCTCCCACTGCCTCGAGCACATCGAGAACGCGCACGCGCTGCTCGCCGAGATGCTCCGGGTCGGCAAGAACGTCCTCGTCATCCTGCCGAACGACATGATCTTCTCGACGCTCCTCCGATCCGCGCTGAAGGACGGGCCGGCGCAGCCGCACGGCATGCCCCTCGGGCGGCCCGCGGACCGCCATCGCTGGATGTTCACGCCGACCCAGGCCGAGAAGATGATGCGTCACGCGGCAGGACGCGCGCACAAGCGCCTCCGCGTCTTCCACTACGTCGACCCGCGCGTGCCGGTGGCGCTGGGGAGGCTCAACAAGAACCTCTTCGTGGTCGAGAGCGCCTTCTTGCTCTCCGACGCCTGACCGGCGTCACTCCACCGGGACCTCGCTCCGACGCCGCGAGCCACGCAGCCCGAGCCGCGCACGAGCACCGAGCTCTGCACGCGCGCCGGACGCCGTCGTCGAGCGCATGCGCGAGAGCGTCGAGCGCGAGCCCTCTGCGGCCAGGGCGACGGCGATCGTGGCGTAGAACGGCAGGACGGGGATGCGATAGCGCGAGAGGGTGCCGAAGTTCGTCGTCGCGAGCCCGATCGCCGTACCCGCGAAGACGGTGTTCAGGACGCAGAGGACGATGACGGGCCTCCCTAGCGCCGCGCGAACACCCGTCGCGCCGCCGCGCGCGATGCTTCGCAGCACGTAGAGCGTGAGCGCCGTCATCTCGAGCGAGGCGATGAGGCTCGTGATGTTGTGGACCTCGAAGAGCGCGGGCCGCGCGAGCGTCGTGAGCAGCGCGAGCGGCGCGTAGACGAGCTGCCCCGCGAGCGTCTTCGCCTTGGCATCCCCCATCTGGTAGTAGGAGCCGCCGCCGGCGCGCTCACCGTAGAGCTGCGCTTCGGCGGCGCGCTCCGCGAACGCGTCGGGCGCGAACGCCGGGAAGAGCGCGCCGAGCACCATGACGAGGCCGTAGCCCGCCGCGATGCCGAGGAGCAGGTAGATCGGCTTCGCCTGGAACGAGCGCTTCGAGCTCCGGAGGCCGAGCCAGGCCGCAGCGCCGATCGAGAACGGAAAGAGCAGGTACGGCTTGATGACGCCGACGGCGACGGCGCCAGCGAGCGCAAGCGCGAGGCGAGAGCCCTTGATCGGCGCGCGCAGCCCATACGCGAGCGCGCCGAGCCCCGTCATCGCGGCGGCCTCCTTCACGAGGCCGGACGACCAGAACACCATGCTCGGTAGGAGCATCGTGCCGACGACGAGCGGTCGGCGGCTCGGGAGCTTCAGCTCGTCGCGGACCGTGGCGTAGAGGGCCCACTTCCCGAAGAACGAGAGGAAGGCCATGAAGACGTAGATCGCCCAGAAGGAGTCGAGCAGGAAGTACCGGAGCAACCCTGTGAGCGCGATCATGCTCATCGTCGAGTTGCCGTCGTCGATGCCGAGACTGTTCGGCAGGCGCAGCATCACGCCCACGACCTCGGGTAGCCAGCGGACGACGTCCTGGTACATGAGGTTGAGGAGGGGCTCGCTGCCTTCACGGAAGTGGTAGAGATCCCCCTCTCCGTAGATGTTGCCCTGCGTGTAGCGGAGCGCGAGGGCGAAGAGGACGTGCATCGCCGCCGAACCGCGGATCAAGCCTCGCTCCTCGGACACCAACCGTGCTGTCGTGCCGAGCACGGCCAAGAGGCCGAGCACGATCACCAGCGTCGTGACGATGACCTCGAACATGGGCAGGGTCGTTCTTGCGCAGGTAGCGCCCGATGGCAAGCCGGGCGCCCCTCCGGCGCCCGGGAGGCTCAGCGCGGGGCCGACAGGCTTCCTGCCTGGACCGTCTGACGAAGCTCGGCGACCCGCGTGGCCCACACCGGGTTCTCGGGGTGGCGCGCCGCCAGCCTGCCATACGCGTCCACGGCTTCGGCGGTCAGCCCCACCTGGAATGCCAGGCCTCCGATGTGCTCGAGGATGTCGTCGCGCATGGGGTCCGCCTCGTAAGCCCGCTTGTAGAGGACGACCGCTCTCCGCATATTTCCGCGGGCTTCCTCGGTCGCAGCCGCCCATCCATAGACGTCGACGCAGTCGATCCCGCCCGCGCATCCGCGTCGCAAGGCTCGGTCGATCGCGGCGTCCGCGCGCGCCCTCGCGTTCACCGAGAGGGACAGGGTCACGAGCTCCCGCGAGCACGCGCGCCCGTCCGTCACGCGATCGGCCGCCGACTCGAGACCCTCGAGCCCTTGGACGACTTCGTTCTTTGCAATGCGGACACGCGCGAGGAGCAGGTGCGAGGAGCACACGTCGGCCGCGCGCGCCGCGAGGCGCTCCGCAGACGCGAACGCGCGGTCGAGGCAGCGCACCTCACCACGGCACCAATCCGCGTCGTTCTGCGCGTCGCTCAGCCAGGCCTCCGCCGTACGGCGGAGAACGCCCGTCGACTCGGGTACGCGTGCTTCGAGCTCCCGATCGAGCTCGTACGACGTCGCCGGCAGCCGCGCCTGAATCCCCGCCGCGAGCTGCTCCAGCAGCTCGTGGCCGATGGGCCCCTCCGGGACGAGCTCGAGCGCGGCGGCGGGGCCATCGACGAGGCCGAGCACCTCCTTCGAGATCGTCTCGCGGAGCGCGATGTCGTTCGTGTACGCGAGGCGGTACTCGAGGCGGGCCTGGGCCGGAGAGGCGGTGACGAGGCTACGCGCGAGCACGTAGTGTGCGCGCCCGAAGCGCGGGTTCAGCTCGAGCGCGTGTCCAATCCACCGGACGACACTCTGACGATCTCGCTGGGCACGCACGGCCCCGAGGAGCGGAAAGAACGCTTCGCCTGGGTAACGCAGCGTCGCCTCGCGGAGCGCGCCGCGGAACGCGGGCGCCGCGACCCCCGGGTCGAGGGTCATGCCGCTCATCGCGTAGCGGTCGTCGGAGAGCAGATGCCCGACCTCGGGGATGACCGCGGCGCTCGCGACCACGGCGCCCGCCGCGACGGCGTACGCGCCGAGCCGGGTGCGGTCGACGCGCGCCGCCTTGCGCGCGCCGCCGTCGTCGTCGCGCTCGTCTCCCGACCGGCGGGAGGAGGACATCCGGCCGCGCCCACCGACCACCATCGCGACGCACACGAGGCCGGCGACGACGACGCCGGGCGTCTCGAAGTGGAAGTCGACCGCGTCATGCACGAGCGACGCCACGATCGCGCACCAGGCGCCGACCGCGGGGCTCACCGACGCCAGCAGCTGGCGCGGGCTCATCGCGACGAAGAGCGCGCCGGCGGCGGCGACGGAGACTGGAAGGCCCCACTCGGTGGACCACTGCGCGACGATGTTCTCGGGGTGCGTGAACGTGACGTAGAGATCGCCGTCTCGAACAGCGGGAAATACGGTCTCGAAGGCACCGCGACCGAAGCCCGACCACGGGGACAGCGGCACGAGGCGGAGCGCCTGCCGGACGAGCGAGAGCTTGCTGAGGTCACGGCTCGCGAGGTCGTCCCGCGCGAAGTCGGAGCTCGCGAGGCCGAACATCACCGCGGCGAAGGCGAGCGCCACGAACACGAGCACGGGACCCGCCCAGCCCGCGGCGAAGCGGCGGCGCACGTACAGGGACAAACCCGCGACCAGCGTGATCGCGAAGAGGAGCGAGGCGGTGCCGCCGCGAGAGCCTGCCCATACGTTGGTGCCGGCGAGCAGCATCGTCGCGCTGCCGAGGATGACGGGCGGGGCAGCGGGCGTCTTCGAGAGCGCGCTGCCGAGCGCGACGCTCGCGCCGATGCCGAGGTAGGCCGCGAGATGGTTCGCGTTGAGCAGCGGTCCGTAGCGGCCCTCGAGGTAGGCGTAGAGCTCGCGCGGCTTGTAGATCCCGAAGACGCTCTTGGCCTGCACTGCCGGGTGTGCGAGCGCGACGACGGCGGCGAGGCAGCACGAGACGACGATCGCGCGCTCGAGAAACGTCGTCCCCCCCCGCGAGCCCGTGATACGGAGCGCGCCGAGGAAGATGCACAGGTAGAAGAAGCCGCGGAGCACCTGGACCCGTGTCGCCGACGGCGCGACGGTGAGCGGATGAAGCGCTGGCCCCACCTCCCCGAAGGGTTCGAGCGCCATGGCCCAGATTTCTGCGTTCCGCGGCGCGACAGCCTTCACGAAAGCTGCGGGCAGCGGCACGAGCTGGAGCATCGTGAAGCCGACGAGGAGCGCCAGCGCAAAGAGCACCCAGCGGCCCCCGCGCGGTACGCGCACCGTCTTTCCCGACCAGAGCAGGCCACACGCGAGCGCGGCCAGCGCGCTCACGATGATGAGCGTCGTCGTGTGCAGCGCACCGATGGCGAGCGCAGAGGCCGGGAGGATGGCCGCGAAGAGCCATCTTCCAGCCAGACTCGCGCGAGATTCGCCGTGCGACGGCATCGTCGGCCCATGATAGCGTTCGGCGCGTGACAAGAGGGATCCTTCCCGCCGAATGGCTCGAGGGCGAACGCGTCGCGCTACGGCTCGTCACCCTCGACGACTGCACGGAGCGCTACGTCGGCTGGCTGGCTGACGCCGAGGTCAACCGGTACCTCGAGACGCGCTACGCCGAGCAGACGCTCGAGATGATCCGCGGCTTCGTCGCCTCGATGATCGACAGCCCGCACAGCTACCTCTTCGCCATCGTCGAGAGCGCGTCACGCGAGCACGTCGGGAACATCAAGATCGGCCCCGTCGTCGCGCGACACCAGTACGCCGACGTGAGCTACTTCATCGGTGAGCGTTCGGCCTGGGGAAAGGGGTACGGGACCGAAGCGGTCCGCCTCGTCACGCGCTTCGGTTTCGAGCGTCTCGGCCTCCACCGCTGCCAGGCAGGCTTCTACGAGAGCAACGTCGGAAGCCAGCGGGTCCTCGAGAAGGCCGGTTACACGCGCGAGGCACGGCTCGTGGAGCAGCTCCGCATCGACGACCGGTGGGAAGATCACGTCTGGTACGGCGCTCTTCGCGACACGTGGTCGTGAGCCTCGCGAGTCGCAGCTCCGCGATGACCGGCTGGCTCTGCGTGGGCCGCCTGGAAGACCTCCCCGCCCCCGGCGCCTTCCTGAAGGCCCCGCTCACCCGCGCGGGCGTCGTCGTCGTCCGCGACGACGGCGACACGCTCCGCGCCTTCCACGCCGTCTGCCCCCACCGCGGCTACGCCTTCGTCGAGGTCGACGAGGGCCGCGCCCAAGGCGGCCGTCTCACCTGCAAGTACCACGGCTACGCGTTCGGCCTCGACGGCTCCCCGTGCGGCCCCTCCGGTCCGCTCTCCCCCGTCCGCCTCGCGGTCGCCCACGGGTTCGTCTTCGTCACCCTCGACGCCGACGCGCCAGCCCTCGACGAGGCCCTCGGCGAGGTGCCGCCTTGGCTCGTCGCGCTCGGCGCCCGCGCCGGCCGCCTTCGCCGCGCGCGGCGCGTCGCGTACGACGTCGCGGCGCGATGGTCGCTCCTCCTCGAGAATTTCCAGGAGTCGCTCCACTTCGCCACCGTGCACCCCGCGCTCGAGGCCCTCACGCCGTCGTCGCTCGCCGAAACGTGGATGCCCGGAGCCGGTGAGGCCGGCCCGTGGCTCGGCGGGAGGATGCCGCTCGTCGCGAGCGCCGAGACGGTGAGCCTGTCGGCCGCGCGGAACGGCCGCCCGTTCGTCGTGCCGGACGACGAGCGTCGCGTCGTCCACGACGCGATGCGCTTTCCGAACCTCCTCACGAGCCTCCAGCCCGACTATCTGCTCACGTTCACGCTCTTCCCCGCCGGCGAGGGGCGCACGCACGTCGTCGCGTGCACGTACGTCGACGAAGCCGCACCGGAGGAGGCGCTCGCCGACGTCCTCGACTTCTGGTCTCGCGTCTACGAGGAGGACCGCGTCGCCTGCGAGCGCCAGGAGCTCGGGCTCATCTCCCCCGGCGCCCAGCCGCCGGCGTGGTCCCCGGTCGAGGAGGGCGCCGCGGCCGTGCGCGGGATGAGCGAGCCGCGACCCCGCGCCCCCGGCGGCGACCGCTTCGCCGGCATCTTCGGGCAGCCCTACCTCGATCTCTCCCCTCACCTCGACACGTCGTCGTTCCCCGAGCTCCATCGCGAGATCACGCGCGGCCTCGCCGAGGCCGAGCTCCGCTACACAGGCGGGACGCTCAAGTGGATGGGCGTCTGCGCGCCCTGGGTGATCGACGAGGCGTCGTGGCCCGACGCGATGCACGTAATCCGCACGATGAGCCGCGAGGACTTCGAGGACTTCCTCGCCCTCGGCGATCTCGATCCCGACGACCTCGCCGCGATCGACTCCGATCCGGCTTCACGTGCACAGTACACGTTCGGCGACGAGACCGACCGACCCTTCAGCCGCGCCCAGGAGCTCTTCCTCGAGATGCGCGGCGGCGCGTACTTCCCCTGGAAGGCGTGCGTCCACCTCCTCGAGAACGAGGGCTGGGACGACAAGCACTCCGGCGAGGGCAAGGCCTTCACGGAGGAGGCGCGCAGGCTCTTCCCGAAGACCGTGGCGTTCGTCGAGTCCTTGCCGCTCGTCGAGATCGGCCGCGTCGTCCTCTTCGGCCTCCTGCCCAACGACCACGCCCCGATGCACCGCGACAGCGAGCCCGGAAAGTCGCTCACCGTCGCGCAGTCCATCAGCTTCGAGCCCGCTCGCGCCGTCGACGCGCGCGCGAAGGGCTTCACGCTCGCGACGCCGGACGGCTTTCGCGAGGTCGCCGTCGAGGCGCCGATCTACTGGTTCAACGACATGGACTGGCACGGCGTGAAGGCCGCGCCCTTCTTCCGCTACTCGATCCGCGTCGACGGCGTCTACGACCCCGCGTTCCTCGACGCGGTCCGGCGCTCGTTCACCCGCGGACGCCCACGGGGACGCTGAACGCGCGCTCGTCCGTCGCGCCGGCCTGGACGCGGCCATAGATGCCGGCCGCCTCGCCCGCCACGACGAACACGCCGTGGTTCACCACCTCGCCGCGATCGTTCGCCTCGGCCTCGAAGAACCGCTGCGCGATCCACCTCCCGGGGCGCGCGAGCGAAAGCGTCGCGTTCCACGCGTCGTCCGTCGCGACGCGCCCGATCACGACCTCGTCCCCCTCCGCGCCGTAGTCGCTCTTCAGGACCCAGTCGGCCTTCTGCGCGCGGAGCTGCTCGACGTGGACGGCCTCGAGCCGCTTCGTGACGGGCACGAAGGCGCGGATCGTGTCCTGCGCGCGCGAAGAGAAGCGATGGATGTGCTCCCACATGAAGGCCATCGCGCGCTTGTTCTGCGGCAGGACGGCCCCGAACGGGTTCACCACCGCGACCTTCCCCGCGAGCTCGGCCGCGAGGATCGCCTCGAGCGCCTCGTCGAGCGCGGCAGGATCGGGGAGCTCCTCGTCCGTCCACACGCTCTGCCGCTCACCCCACCAGTCCGTCTTGTAGTGACGAAGGAGGAGCGACACGGGCCGATCGAAGACGCGGAGGCTCGCGTCCCCCTCCTCGAAGGCGACGTTGTACGGCGAGCCGAGGACGACCTCGAACCCGCGCGCCTCGAAGAGCGACCGATAGAGCCGCACGAGGCCGAGGTCCTCCGGGAGCTCCGTCGGGTAGATCACGCCGCATGCCCGCGGCTCGAGCGCGCGGCCGAGCACCGCCTCCGCCATCGCGATCGACGCCTCCGCGATGCGCTCGCCGAGGCGCTCGTTCGGATCGACGAGCTCGGGGCGAGTCTCGCGGAGGAGGCCGCCGAGGACGATCGCCTCCGCCTCCCCCGTCGGCGTGTCGCTGTTCAGCTCCGCGATCTGGAGCCCTTCCTTCGTCACGAACACGTCGGCGCGCGCGACGCCGTGCCAGAGCGGCTGCGACGAGAGCCACATCGCCTTCTGCCACCCGGTGAGGCCGAAGAACGAGTCGAGCAGATCTGGCTCGTCGGCGACGAGGAGGCAGACCTCGTTGTAGACCTCGGCGACGGCCTCCCCGGCGCGGGACATCGCGCGCGCGGCCTTCGCGTCGAGCACGACGGGCTCCTCGCGGAAGCGCGGCTCGCCCGCGAGCCAGGGATCGGTGACGAGGCCGCTCGCCGAGATGCGCGCCGCGAACGCGTCGTAGTCGGTCACGCGAGTCGCGCGATCGTGAGCGCCGTCGCCACGTAGGTCACCGCCTCGAGGGTGGCGAGCCCCTCGTTGCGATCGGTCCCGATCCCCGCGTCGAGCCGCCCCCCGCGGAGCGCGAGCGGCGCGCCGAGGAGGAGCGTCTGCACGAAGAGCTGGCGCACGGGGTAGAGCGCGAAGCCGAACGCGAGGATCGCGCCGTACCCCTGGAGCGACACCGCCCAGCTCACGAAATCGCCGTCGAGCGCCGTGCCGACGATGATCCCGACCGCGATCGTCAGGCCCGCGTAGCTGAGCGCGGCGGCGAGGTTCTCGCCGCGGATCTGCTCGGCGTCGTCGTAGGTCGTGAGCGCGCGGAAGAGCGTCACGAAGAGCCAGAGCGTCGCGATCGCGATGCCGAAGAAGAAGACGGAGAGCGCCACGTCCCCGAGCTTCGTCCCGGCGACGGCGCCCGCCGCGACGATCCCGGTCGCGACGTAGTGCGCGCCGCCGGCGATCCCGGCCGCCACGTTCCCGCGCGCGATCTCGACGGGGAGCGCCGACTGCATGAGGAGCTTCGTGCCGAGCCGCCCCGTCACCGCCACGAGCACGAGGCCGAGGAGGCCGAAGCCCGCGGCCCGCCCGAGGTCGTGCACGAGGTCCTGGCCCAGCACGCAGTTCTTCACGACCGCGGCCGCGACGAGGAACACGCCGAGCACCTGCCCGACCTCGTAGAGGTGCCGGGCCGTGTTCGCCTCCGCGAACGTCTTCGCGACGGCCACGTCCGGCGCGAGCACGCGCTGGCCGAGGCGGAAGAGGATCAAGAGCGCCAGGGTCGTCCCCACCGCGAAGGCGCCCGCGTAGAGCGGAGTGAGCTCCATGGGACCGACGCTACACTGCTCCCGCCATGCTCGTCATCCGCCCTGCGCTCGCGAAGGACGTCCCCGTCGTGCTCGCCCTGATCCGCGCGCTCGCGACCTACGAGCGCGAGCCCGACGCCGTCCTCGCCACCGAGGCGGATCTCCTCCGCGACGGCTTCGGGGAAGGCGCTCCAGCCTTCCACGTCCTCCTCGCGGAGGACGAGGGCGAGCCGATCGGTTTCGCCTTCTACTTCTTCACGTACTCGACGTGGCGCGGGCGCCCGTGCCTGTGGCTCGAGGACCTCTTCGTCGCCCCCGAGCACAGGAAGAAGGGCGCCGGCCTCGCGCTCATGAAGGCCCTCGCGCGGGAGGCGGTGGACCGCGAGTGCCGGCGCTTCGTGTGGCAGGTGCTCGACTGGAACGAGCCGTCGATCGTGTTCTACGAGCGGCTCGGCGCGAAGGTGCTCCGCGAGTGGCTCACGGTGCGGCTCGAGGGCGACGCGCTGGAGGCGTTGGCGGGTCCCCCCTGACGCTCCTCCCCCGACGTGCTATCCGCAGGGCGTCATGCCCTGGCCCGACAAGAAACCCGCTGGCCTCGACGCGCACGAGAAGACGAGCATCGGCAAGGGCGTCTTCCGCAAGTGCGACGGCTGCGGCGAGACGCTGACCGCGGAGGCCTTCGAGGCGAACTTCGAGGTCTGCACGCTCTGCGGCCAGCACCACAAGCTCGGCGCCCCCGGGTGGCGCCGGCTCCTCCTCGACGACGGCGAGCTCGAGGAGTGGGACGCGCACCTCGAGCCGACCGACCCCCTGCGCTTCGCCGACGGCAAGCCTTACCCGGCGCGCGTCACGTCCTCGCAGAAGAGCACGGGCGCGAAGGAGGCCATCGAGATCGGCCGCGCGAAGATGAACGGCATCCCGTTCGCGTACGGCGCGTTCGTCTTCGCGTTCATGGGCGGCTCGATGGGCTCGGTGGTGGGGGAGAAGATCGCGCGGCTCTTCGAGCGGGCCGCGGAGCGTCACCTCCCCGTCGTCCTCCTCCAGGCCTCCGGCGGCGCGCGCATGCAGGAGGGCATCCTCTCGCTCATGCAGATGGCGAAGACGGTGAGCGCCCGCGAGCGCCTCCGCGACGCGGGCGTCCCGTTCGTGAGCGTGCTCTTGCACCCGACCACGGGCGGCGTCGCGGCGAGCTTCGCGTTCCTCGGCGACGTGAACATCGCCGAGCCGAAGGCGCTCGTCGGCTTCGCGGGCCCGCGCGTCATCGAGACGACGATCCGGCAGACTCTGCCGGAGGGGTTTCAGCGGAGCGAGTTCCTCCTCGAGCACGGGATGATCGACCGCATCACGGGAAGGCTCGAGATGAAGGCGGAGATCTCGACGATCCTCCGGCACCTCGGCGGTCACGGTCCTCGCAGCGCGCGTGCCTGATCTCGCGAGCGCGCTCGCGCGGCTCTACGAGCGCGCGCCGATGGGCATGGTCCTCGGCCTCGACGCCATGCGCGCGGCCTCTGCGCGAGCCGGGCACCCGGAGCGCGCCTTCTCCGCCGTCCACGTCGCCGGCACGAACGGCAAAGGCTCGACGGCGGCGATGCTCGAGGCGATGGCGCGCGCCGCGGGCCTCCGCACCGGGCTCTACACCTCGCCGCACCTCGTCCGCTTCGCGGAGCGGATCCGCGTCGAAGGCGCGCCCGCGGAGGACGCCGTCTTCGCGTCCGCGCTCCACGACGCGCTCGCCTTCGGCCCCGATCTCTCGTTCTTCGAGGTCGCGACACTGGCGGCGTTCCTCGTCTTCGCGCGCTCCGGGCTCGATCTCGCGATCGTGGAGGTAGGCCTCGGCGGTCGCCTCGACGCGACGAACGTGCTCCCCTCCCCGCGCGCCGGGGCCGTCACGCGGATCGCCCTCGATCATCAGGACAAGCTCGGCGACACGCTGGAGGCGATCGCCTACGAGAAGGCCTCGATCGCGAAGCCCGGGATGCCCGTCGTCCTCGGGCCGCTCGAAGGCTCCGTCCGCGAGGCCGCCGTCCGCACGATCGAGGCGGCCGGGGGCACCGTGCTCCCGTGGGCGCCCGAGGACGTGATCCCCCCCGTCGGGCTCCCGGGCGCGCACCAGCGCGAGAACGCGCGTGTCGCGTGGGCCCTCGCCGACGTCCTCGGCCTCGCCGTCGGCGGCCAGGTCGGGCGCG
>JALHPN010000112.1 GCA_022842465.1 Polyangiaceae bacterium
AACGCGCGCGCCGGCCGTCACGCGATGGGCCCGCCTCCGCGCGCGATCCCGAACTTCCGCCCCTCGGCGCCGGCGTCCGAGCCGCGAGCGATCCCGCGAAAGCCGCGCGACCGATCGAAGGCGACCGGCCCCTCGCGGCGGAAGCGCGGCCTCTCGCTGCGCAGGCTTCCCCTCTTCGCGTGGGTGCTCCTCTCGATCCTCGCAGGCGCCGTGAGCTTCCACGTCGCGCCGCCCCTCGTCGGCAAGATCGGCGCGATCGCGATGGCGAAGCCGGCGCCCTCGGTGCCGGCCACGACCGCGACGCGCTAGCGAACGTCCTCAGGCGGCCGCGACGGCGCCGAGCTTCTTCTGCACGAGCGCCATCGAACCGTTCAGGGTCGTGATCTCCGCGAGCTCCGCGTCCTCGATCTTGACCTGGTACTTCCGCTCGATCGCCGCGACGATCTCGACGCCCATCATCGAGTCGATGCCGAGGTCCTTGAACGCGACGTCATCGGGGATCTCGTCCTTCTCGGCGATCTCGGCGATGAGCATGCGAAGGTCTTCCTTGAGGTTGGACATCGGGGATTCCTCTCGAAACTAGGCTACGTGGGGATCGGCGAGGCGGGACGGGTCCGGCCGACTTCAGGCGTTCTGTCGCGACTCGACGGCGTTGAGCAAGTCCTTGACCGTCGTGATCCCCGCGAGGTCCTCGTCGGGGATGTGGATCTTCAGCTCTCGCTCGAGCGACCCGATGATCTCGAGCATGCCGAGGGAGTCGATCCCGAGCTCGCTGATCGACGTCGACTCGGCGACAGCGTGAAAATCCTTCTCCGCGACCTCACCGGCCGTGGTGCGAAAGACTTCGAGAAGCTCGGTTCGGTTGCTTGCCATCGGGCGTGTCCTGGGGATCGTGACTGCGATGATGCGTGGGCGACGGTCGGTTGCGGCGCGAAGGGGGCTACGCGCTCGCGGCGCTTTCCTCGCCCTTGGCCCCCGCGTCATGCACGGACCGTGCGCGGGGCAGTGTGCCGCTGAGATACAGGTCCCGCGTCTTCCGGCGCTGCGGTTTCCCGCTCGACGTACGGGGCAGCGTTCCCTGCGGGACGATGACGACCTCGTGGGGCGCCAGGGAGAAGCCCTCGAGGACCACCTGCGCGATGCTCGCCTGGAGCCCCTGCGCTTCGGCCGCGAACGCCTCCGCCGCGATGACGAGGTGCTCCTCGCCGTTCACGTCGACACCGAAGGCGACGACGTTGCCGCGACGCACGCCGGGCATCTCGCTCACGAGCCACTCGATGTCGCTCGGGTAGAAGTTCCGGCCGCGGACGATGATCATGTCCTTCAGGCGGCCGCAGATGAACACCTCGCCGTTCACGGTGTAGCCGAGGTCGCCCGTATACAGCCACGTCCGCCCGTCCTCGGCTCGGCGGCGAAACGCCGCGGCCGTGAGCTCGGGCTCCTGGTAGTAGCCGGCGCAGATGCTCGGCCCCGTCGTGATGATCTGCCCGACCTGTCGGTCGCCGAGGCGGACGTCGTTCTCGTCGACGACCGCGATCGCGTGCTCCGGGAAGGAACGACCGCAGTTGACGAGCTCCTGGGCGGCGCCGTCCGGCGCATCGGGCTTCGCCGCTTCCGCCTTGCCCTGCTCGAGGCCGGCGCGCTCGACGCTGTCGGCGCGGACGCCGGTGTCGACCGGCACGAAGGTGACCGCCAGCGTCGCCTCCGCCATGCCGTAGGACGGGAGGAACGAGCGCGGGTCGAACTTCGCAGGACGGAGCTTCTCGGCGAACTCGCGGAGCGTACGCGCCTGGATCGGCTCGGCGCCGCAGCCCGTGCGTCGGAGGCAGGAGAGATCGAGGTCCGCGACGTCCTTCTCCTTCACGCGCTTGGAGACGAGGGCGTACGCGAAGTTCGGCGCGTAGGTGATCGTCCCGCGGTGCTGGTGGACCTTGTCGAGCCAGATGCGCGGGTTCCGGACGAAGCTCGCCGTCGGGAGGAACACCACGGGGATGTCGGTGAAGACCGGCCCGATGACGAAGCCGATGAGCCCCATGTCGTGGTAAAGCGGCAGCCAGCTCACGCCCTTGTCGAAGGACGAGTCCTTCTGGAGGCCGTGAATCATGAAGCTCTCGCTGTTCCACGCGAGGTTTCGGTGCGTCACCATCACGCCCTTCGGACGCGACGTGCTGCCGGACGTGAACTGGAGGAACGCGACGTCGTCGGGCGTCACCGCGACGTCGACCCTCGGATGGGCCTCGCGGCCGAGCTCGTCGACGGTGACGACCCCACGGAGCGACGGCGCCCGCGGCACGACGGGGTCGACGTACTGACGCGTCGACTGCGTCGTGAGGAGGAGAGAGGCCCCCGCCGCGTTCGCGATGTGCGCGACGGTGTCGTGGTAGCCCTCGATGTTCTTGAACGTGAGCTGGGGCGAGATCGGGACCGGGACGATCCCGCCCATCACCGCGCCGAGGAACGAGAGGACGAACTCGTCGGGATCGGGCACCGCGATCGCGACCCGATCGCCCTTCCGCAGGCCCCGCGCGTGGAGATCCGCCGCGCGCTGCTCGGCGAGCGTCACGAGCTCTGCGAAGGGTACGTGCCGCTCCGTCCCGTCCGTCCGGACGAACACGAACCCCCGCTCCGTCCGCGACGACAGGTCACGGAGGGCCTGCACGAGGGTCGGGGCGACATGCTTCGGGTCGGTCATGGAGGGCGCGGCTCTCTACCGCCAGACGGCGCACCGCGCAAGGCGTCACGGAACATCCGTGCCCGTGCGACCCTGGCCCCCCTGGACATGCGTAGTGCTCGTCGCACGCGAAGGTCGCTACGCGCCCAAGAACTGGTTCAACCATGCGATGAATCACGGGATTTCGAGGTCTTGCGGGCGCGGACGAGGCGTTGCTCCGGCAGAGAGGCGCAGGCTATAAGGCGCCCGTGCGGGTCTTCATCACCGGCCTCGGCGTGGTCAGCTCGATCGGGCTCGGCAAGGGCGAGTTCTTCCGCTCGCTTGCCGAGGGTCGGAGCGGCATCTCGCCCGTCGAGGCCTTCGATGTGTCGAACCTGGGGCGCGAGTTCGCCGGCGAGGTGAAGGCGTGGCGGCCGCGGGATCACCTGAGCGCCGCGGAGCTCCGGCGGACGGGCCGCTGCTCCCAGATGGCGCTCGCCGCCGCACGGATGGCGGTCGCCGATGCCGGCATCGCGGACGGCGCCCTCCGCGGAGAGCGCACGGCGATCGTCCTCGGGACGACGATGGGCGAGGCCGACGTCCTGACCGATCTGGACGCCGCCTGGATCCAGAAGGGCGAGCGCGCCGTCCGCCGCGCGATGATCCCGAAGTACGGCTCGACCCTCCTTCCCATCCACGTGGCGCGCGCCCTCGGCGCGGAGGGCGCGGTCCTCACCCTCCCGGCCGCTTGCGCGGCGGGCAACTACGCGATCGGCTTCGCCGCCGACCTCATCCGCGCGGGCAAGGCCGACGTCGTCGTCACCGGCGCCGCGGAGATGCTGCAGGAGCTCCAGTACAGCGGCTTCGTCCGGCTCGCCGCGATGGCGCCCGCGAAGTGCCAGCCGTTCGACTTGAATCGCCAGGGGCTCATCCTCGGCGAGGGCGCGGGCATCCTCGTCCTCGAGAGCGAGGCCTACGCCGTCCGTCGGGACGCGCGCCTCCTCGCGGAGGTCGGCGGCCACGGCATGACGTGCGACGCGTACCACATCACGCGGCCCCACCCCGATGCAGTCGGCAGCCTCGAGGCGATGCGTCAGGCCATCCAGCGGTCGGGCCTCCTCCCCGACCAGATCGACTTCGTGAACGCTCACGGCACCGGCACGCGGCACAACGACGCGGCCGAGGCGAAGGTCATGCGCGAGATCTTCGGCGGACGCCGGGTGCCGATCTCGAGCATGAAGAGCATGCTCGGCCACACGATGGGCGCCGCGAGCGCCCTCGAGGCGATCGGCTGCGTCATGACCCTCGAGAGCGGCGTCTACCCGCCGACGATCGGCTACGAGACGCCCGACCCGGAGTGCGACGTGGACGTGGTCGCGAACGTGGCGCGCGAGGGACCGAGCGACATCGTGCTCAACAACTCCCTGGCCTTCGGCGGCTACAACGCCGTCACCTGCTTCGCGAAGCCCTACAAGCTCCCCGCGCCGGCGGCGATCGACTCCGGACGGGGCGGGGCCTGACGTGAAGCCGCGCGCCGTCACCGGTCTCGGCGTCACGAGCGCCCTCGGCACCGGCGCCGACGCCTTTCTCGAGGCGATCGCCCGCGGGGGACCCCGCCTCTCCGAGCGCGCGCCGCACCCGATCACGAGCTTCGACGCCACGAAGATCGGAAACCCCTCGTTCGTCGTCGAGGTCCCCGGCTTCGATCCGGCGAAGTACCTCGGGGACAAGGGGCTCCGCGTCCTCGACCGGCTCACGAAGCTCCTCCTCGTCGGCGCGCGCCTCGCGCTCCACGAGTCAGGCCTGAAGAAGGACGGCGCCTGGACGGCGGGCGCGGCCGAGAAGGTCGGCGTCTGCGTGTCGAACGCGTACGGGAGCCTCGAGGCGATCACGGAGCTCGATCGCGTCGCCAAGCTCGAGGACGCGCGGTACATCAACCCCTCGAAGTTCCCGAACACGGTCTCGAACAGCGCGAGCGGCTACGTGAGCATCTGGGAAGAGCTCCGCGCGCTCAACGTGACCGTCTCCGACGGGAACTGCGGCGGCCTCGACGCCGTCGCCTGCGCCGACATCTTCCTCGAGACCGGGAGGGCCGAGGCGATCCTCACCGGCGGCGGCGAGGCGATGAGCGAAGCTCTCTACCTCGCCTTCCGGAAGCTCGGCGAGCGTGGCGCGCTGGGCGAGACGCGCATCGGCGAGGGAGCCGCGTTCCTCGTCCTCGAGCGCCTCGAGACCGCGAACGCGCGCGGCGCGAAGGTGCTCGCCCTCGTGACGGGGTACGGGACGTCCTTCGTCTCCCCGCCCGACGACGCGATGCTCATCTACGCCTCGCGCGACGCGATGGAGCGCGCGGCGAAGCACGCGCTCACGGACGCGGGCATCACGGCGGCGGACGTCGACCTCGTCGTGTCGGGAGTGTCCGGGCTCCCGCTCTTCGACGACGAGGAGCTCGCGGCGATCGCCGCCGTCGCCCCCGACGTCGCGGTCGTCGCGCCGAAGCTGATGCTCGGTGAGACGCTCGGCGCGGGCGGTGCGATGGCGATGGCGGCCTCCCTCGCGTGGCTCGGCGGCGCGCCCCCTTCGCCCGTCGTCCGCGGGACGCTCCCGGCGAAGGTCCGGACCGTGCTCGTGACGAGCGTGGGCTACTACGGCAACGCGAGCGCCGTCGTGATGCGCGCCCCCTAGCTCACTGCTGCGGGATGCAGACCTTCCGGTTCTGGGCGCCTCCGCCGCTCGACCGGCACGTCGCGTAGATCGACGCGTAAGACTGGCAGTAGGCGGTGTCGAGCGAGCCGGAGTCGAGCGCGCCGCCGTCGTAGTAACCGGCGGACGCGTTCGCGGCGATCGCGGTCTGGATGTCCGCCGTCTCGCAGCTGAGGAAGCAGTACTTCGTCGCCGAGTCGTTCGTGAACGGCGCGCAGACCTGCTTCACGCCCGTGCGGCACTCGCCCGGCGTCGCGCAGCAATCGGAGTCCTGCGTGCACGTGTGCGTGCAGTAGCCGTTCGGGACGCGGTCGAGGCACGTGATCGCCCCGAGGACGCCCGCGTCGCCGGCGCCCGCGTCGGCGAGGCCTGCGTAGCACTGCGTCGCCGACGTGCAGGCCTGGCCGGCCGGCTCCACACCGCGCGGCCCCGCGTCGGGGACCGCCTGGGGCGAGGTCGAGACGTCGTCGTCCGAGCCGCCGCACGCGAGCACGATGCCGGAGCCGAGGACGGAGACGACGAGGACCACGCGCGACAGGCGAAGGTGCATCATGCGAGAAGCTTCCTCGACCGCCGCGTGGTTGTCGATTGGTCAGACGACTGGTCACCCGCACGCTCCGCTGGAAAAGGGCTCGCGTTCATGCCAAAAAGCGCGCGGCATGAGCTGGATCGACGAGAAGGCGAAGGTAGAGCTCCAGCGCGTCCGTGAGGCGCGCGAGAAGCAGGTGTACCCCTACTTCCGGGAGTTCGAGACCGGCGGGCTCCATACGCAGATCGCCGGCAAGCCGGTGATCAACTTCAGCTCGAACGACTACCTCGGCCTCACGAACCACCCGCGGGTGAAGGAGGCCGCGAAGAAGGCCGTCGAGAAGTACGCGTGCGGGCTCTCGAGCTCGCGTGTCCAGGCGACGACGACGGAGCACGTCGAGCTCGAGGCACGGCTCGCGAAGTGGTTCGGCTACGAGCGCTGCCTCATGTTCACGACCGGCTACCAGGCGATGCTCGGCACGATCGTGTCTCTCGCCGACAAGGACACGACGCTCGTCCTCGACAGCTACAGCCATGCCTGCATCCTCGACGGCACCTTCCTCGCGGCGGGCATCCCCGGTCGCGCGCCGGAGGTCCGTTTCTTCAACCACAACTCGGCGAAGAGCCTCGAGCGCATCCTCAAGTCGCGCGAGCGGAAGAACGCCATGGTGGTGGTCGAGGGCGTGTATTCGCTCGACGGCGACAAGGCGCACCTGGCCGAGTTCGTCGAGATCTGCGCGAAGTACGACGCCGTCCTCGTCGTCGACGATGCGCACGGCACCGGCACGCTCGGCGAGCGCGGCACGGGCGTCCTCGAGGAGACGGGCCTCCGCGACCGCGTCCCCGTCGTCGTCTCGACGTTCTCGAAGTCGTTCGGCGGCATCGGCGGCCTCCTCCTCGGGAGCGAGGAGGTGGTCGACCTCGTGAAGCACAACGCACGGAGCTTCCTCTTCAGCGCGTCCCTCCCCGTCCCCGTCGTCGCCGCGGCGTCGACGATCCTCGACATGCTCGAGGAGGACGGCCCGAAGATGGTGCGCGAGCTCCACCAGAAGTCCGAGTACTTCCGCACGGAGCTCGTGAAGGCGGGCTTCGACCTCGGCGCGTCGAACACGCACATCATGCCGGTCATGTGCCGCGAGGAGCGAAAGACGCTCTTCATGCACATCGCGCTCCTCGAGTGCGGCGTCCTCATGGTCCCCATCACCTACCCGGCCGTGAAGCACGGCGAAGAGCGCCTCCGCGTGAACATCACGCGCGGACACACGCAAGAGGACATGGACCAGGCGCTCGACCTCCTCAAGACCTACGGCGAGGCGTTCTTCGTCCTCTCCGGCGAGGACATCGGCCCGGTCGAGCCGGCCTGACCTAGTCCTCGAGGAACGTGACGCGTCGATCCGCCGTCGTCCACTTCCAGCTCTGCGACCAGAAGATGAAGATGCCCGTGGGCGGTCCGAGCAGGAGGCCGATCACGATGCCGAAGCTCGAATTCTTCAGGAGATCGACGAACCACATCAGGCCGATGATGAAGACGGCGGCCGCGATGCCGCCGGCGACGGCGGAGACCTTGAGGCTCGTGATCGCCTTCTCGTTCCGCCGCCCGCAGGAAGGGCATCGGGCCAGCGAGAGCGTCAGAGCGGCGTTCTCGTCGGCGGCGCTCACCGCACGGGAGCTCGCGCGCTCCTTCGCGCCATCCTCGTCGAGGAAATACGCGCTGTTGCCCTGACCCTGGCCGATGCCGACCACCGCGGCGCGTGCGGTCTTCGCGCATCCCGGGCAGCGGAACGTCAGGATCTTCTCGGCCGTCGACGTGGTCGTGTGCTTCCGGCCGACGTACATGCCCGGAGACTACGGCAGAGACGCCTTGGAGCTTCCCCGCGCGGCGTCGAGCGTCACGAGCGCACGGGCGATCTCCTCGACGGTGGTGACCGAGTCGAGGACGTCGTTCGGGATCACGAAGCCGAAGCGATCCTCGATGTCGGCGACCACCTCCATCACCCCCAGGCTGTCGAGGCCGAGGTCGGTCTGGATGTGCGCGGCGGGACGCACCTCGCGGCCGTCGGCGACGTGTTTCGTGAGGATCTCGGTCGTGATGCGGAGCGTCTCCTCGTACGAGCTCATGCTTCGACGGTATCAGACGTGTAGCGCCCGTGTGTCGACGTCGGCTGCGCCCTCGCACGGAGACCCCGCCACCGGTCCTCCGCACGTCGCGGGGTGGATCGACGCGACCAGCGCGCGCGCTGCACCGACCCGCAATGCTTGCGTCGCCGCCGCGGAGGTCGGCGACGACGAGACCGCGTGATTCCCGCGAGGACCTGAGCGACGTGACGCGCGCGTGGCGTCGTCGACGCGCATCGGTCACCGAATCGCCGCGGTATCCCGCCTGCATGCGCGTGCCGCGCATGGATCGCGACGTTCGCTGGACTTGGGGCATGCGGCGGCGCGACCTCGCGCGCGTCGCCATCGGTCTGTTGTTGGCAGCCTGCGGGCAGCGGGGGCCCGGCGCCCCCGCGACCGTGACCGTTCGTGGCTCCGACACGATGGCCGTCCTCCTCCGTCGCTGGGCGCACGCGTATTCGAGCGCACGCGTCGACGTGTCCGGAGGCGGCACCGGCACGGGGATCGCGGCGCTCGGGAATGGGACGACCGACGTCGCCGCAGCGAGCCGCCCCATGACGACCGAGGAGCGTCGCTCCACGGAGGTGCGGCGCGGGCCGATCGTCGAATCGGTGGTGGCGCTCGACGCGGTCGCCGTCTACGTCCACGCGGAGAGCCCGCTCGCGGTCGTCGCACTCGAGGACGTGGCACGCGTGTATCGCGGTGCCATCGATGTGTGGTCGGACCTCGGCGGTGAGCGCCGGCGCATCGCCCGCTACTCGCGCGAGAACAGCTCGGGCACGTACGCCTTCTTCCGGGAGCGCGTGCTGGGTGGCGCCTTCTTCGCTCCCGACGTCCAGTGCCTGCCGGGCACCGCGGCGGTGGTCCGCGCCGTCGCGAGGGACCGGTACGCGATCGGCTACGGCGGAATCGCGAGCGCGAGCGGCGTGCGCGTCCTCGGGCTCCGGGCGTCCTCGGGCGCCGTGACGAGGCCGACGCGCGAGGACGCGGTGAGCGGGGTCTACCCCCTCGCCCGCCCGGTCTTCGTGTACCACGCTCAGCGAACGCGGCCCGAGGTGACCGCCTTCGTCACGTGGCTTCGCTCTCTCGAAGCGCAGCGACTCGCCGAAGCCGCAGGCTTCTTCGCGGCGGAGGAGCTCTCGTGAGGAGCCGCGCGCGTGTCGAGAGGGTCGTCGAACGCGCGATCGGGGCATGCGCGCTCACGTCGGTCGCCGCCGTGGTCATGGTGTTCGTCTTCATCGGCCGCGAGGCCGCCGGCGCGCTCGACGACGCCGAGCTGGTTGGAAAGCTCTTTCGGCGGACCGCGGAGACGGGCACGTTCGTGTGGCAGCCCGTCGAGCCCGCGGCAGCGTTCGGCGTCGTACCTCTCCTCGTCGGCTCGCTCAAGATCACGCTCGGGGCGATGCTGTTCGCAGCCCCGATCGGGATCGCTGCAGCGCTCGGTGCGTCCGAGGTTCTCGGCACCCGCGCACGGCGCGTCGTCACGCCGGTCATCGAGATGCTCGCCGGGGTCCCGTCGGTCGTGCTCGGGCTCGTCGCCTCGACGCTCGTGGCGCCCTTCTTCCAAGCCGCCCTGCGCAGCACCTACGCCGCGAGCGCGCTCCTCGCCAGCGTCACGCTCTCGGTCGCGGTGGCGCCCATCGTCTTCGCGGTGGCCCTGGACGGTCTCCTCGCCGTCCCGGGTGAGCTGCGCGAGGCCAGCTACGCCCTCGGCGCTCGACGGTTCCAGACCGCGATCCACGTCGCGCTGCCGAGCGCCGCACCGGCGCTCGTCGCCGCACTGACGCTCGGGTTCGGGCGTGCCGTGGGGGAGACGATGATCGTCCTCATGACGTCGGGTAACGCAGCCGTCACCGACCTCGCGCCGACGAGCGGCGCGCGCACGGTCACGGCGACGATCGCGGCCGAGCTCGGGGAGACGCCGCGCGGGTCGAGCCATTGGCACGTGCTGTTCGTGCTCGGCCTCGCCCTCGTCACCTTCACGCTCGTCCTCGACACGACGGGGTACGCCGTCGCCCGCGCGGTTGCTCGGCGGCGACACTCAAGCGTCGGCTCTAGCGGCGACGCGCCCGCGCGCATCGCGGAGGCCGCGTGAGCGGCCGATGGCGCGACGCGACGTTCACCGTGGTGACCACGAGCGCGCTCGTCGTCCTCGCAGGCGGCTTCGCGTGCCTGCTCGCCACGCTCGTCGTCGCGGGCGCTCCCGCGCTCGCGGGCCTCTCGAACGATCCCGACTTGCCGCGCTCGGTCTACGGCACGGTGCTCTGCACGCTCCTCATGACGATCGCGGTCGTCCCCTTCGGCGTCGCGACAGCGGTTCACCTGTCCGAGTACGCGCGCCCCGACGGACGCCTCCTCGCGGCGGTCAGACGCGCGATCCGAACGCTCGCGAGCGTGCCATCGATCGTGTTCGGTCTCTTCGGCCTCGGCTTCTTCGTCCTCTTCGTCGGGCGCGGGCTCGATCGCGTCAGCGGCGCGGAGGGCGAGCTCGGCCGCCCAGGCGTCCTCTGGGCGTCGCTCACGCTCGCCGTCCTGACGTTGCCCGTCGTCGTCGTGACCGCGGAGGGAGCGCTCCGGGCGGTCCCGCGTGAGCTCCGCGAGGCTTCGCAGGCGCTCGGCGCCTCGAAGCTCCAGACGGTGCTCCACGTCGTCTTGCCCAGCGCGCGCTCGGGCGTCCTGACGGGCGCCATTCTCGCCGTGTCCCGCGGAGCCGGAGAGGTCGCGGCGATCCTGTTCACCGGAGTGGCGAGCTACGTGCCCGGGTACCCGGTCGACGTGCGAGCGGGGTTCCAACACCTCGGATTCCACGTCTATGTGTTGGCCACGCAGGCGCCGCCCACGAGCGGCAGCGAGGCGACGATGTTCGCCTTCGCGCTCGTCTTCGTCGCCGCGACCATCGGCTTGAACGCTCTCGCCTTCCTCGTCCGCGATCGAGCCCGGAGGACCACGTGACGAACACGCAGGACTTCATCCCACGAATGCAGGCACGCGCGCTCTCGGTGACGTACTCGGGGAGGGTGGCCTTGGAGGAGGTCGACCTCGACATGCCAGGGCGGAGCGTGACCGCGTTGATCGGCCCCTCGGGGTGCGGAAAGAGCACGTTCCTCCGCGCCCTCAACCGCATGCACGACCTCGTCCCCGAGGCGCAGATCCGCGGGCGCGTGCTCCTCGACGGCCGAGACGTCCTCGCGCCCGACGTGGACGTGGTCGAGCTCCGACGCCGCGTCGGCATGGTGTTCCAGCGATCGACGCCCTTCCCCAAGTCCATCTTCGACAACGTCGCCTTCGGCCTGCGCATGGCCGGTCTTCGTGAGCGGCACGAGCTCGAGGGGCGCGTCGAAGCGTCCCTCCGCGCGGCAGCGCTTTGGCAGGAGACCAAGGACCGTCTGCGCGACTCGGCGCTCGCGCTCTCGGGGGGCCAGCAGCAGCGCCTCTGCATCGCGCGCGCGATCGCGACGAAGCCGGACGTCCTCTTGCTCGACGAGCCGGCGTCCGCGCTCGACCCTCGGGCGACCGAAGAGATCGAGGCGCTGATGCTCGCGCTCAGTGCGGTCTACACGATCGTCGTCGTCACCCACTCGCTGGCGCAGGCGCGACGGGTCGGCGACCGTGCGGCGTTCTTCTTCCTCGGACGCCTCGTCGAGGCGGGCGCGGCGTCGAACGTCCTGCTCGAGCCCTCCGACCCACGGACCCGCGCGTACGTCTCGGGTCGCGTCGGCTAGCGGGGCCCCGCATTCGTGTGAGCCGAGGACCCTTGGTCAGCGAATGCCGAGCGCTTCGGCGACGTCGTTCGCGGAGCGCACGGCGGCGTCGATCCCCGAGCCGTGGAACGCCGAGCCCGCCAGGAACACGGCATGCGGCGCGAGGGCTGCCGAGAGCTTCGCGACAGCTTCGCGGTGTTCGGGCGTGAAGACCGGGAGGGCGTGGGGCCAGATCGAGACCCACGCCCGAACCGGCGCCGCGCGGAGAGGCAGCACCTTTCCGAGGACCCGCGCAGCGCGCTCGGCCCACGGCACCTCGGCGTGGAGCTCCTCGGCGGTCGGTCGGAAGAACACGCGGAGCGACACGTGCCCCTCCGGCACCCGCGGCGAGAACTTCGACGAGATGAAGGTGCACGCGCGAAAGCCCTCGAACGGCTCCGCCACGACGAACCCCGTCCCGTCGAGCGGGTGTGCCACGTCTTCCGCGCGGAACGCGAGCGTGACCGTGACGCTCGAGAGCGTCTGCGCCGCGCCGACATGCTCGGCCGCGCTCCGCACGTCGCTCCCGAAGCCCGCAGAGGCGCGAAGGATGCGGGCGGCGCTCGCTCCAGAGGTCGCAAGGACGACCACGTCGGCAGACGCGCGCGCGTCGCCATCGAGCAGGACCGCAGACCCGCTGGCAGCGCACGCGAGCGCGCGCACGGGGGAGCGCGTCTGCAGCGTCGCGTGCACGTGACCTTCGAGCGCGCGCACCACCGCGTCGGTGACGGCCTGCATGCCGCCCATGAACGTCCGGATCCCCGAGCCCTTGTCGGCGCGCGCCACCTGGAAGCTCAGCGCCTCGGCGGCCTCGCCGGGCGCGAGCGCTACGAGCTTCTCGCCGTCCCAGCGGTGGCTCGTGGTCGCGAGCTGCCCGATGAGCTGATCCTCGATGGCCAGTGCCCGCGCGAGCGCGGGCACTGCCTCGCTGCGCGCGACGAACCCTTCAGCGCCGAGCTCCACGACGAAGCCGTCGTCCCGTACGCTGGATAACTGGCCGCCGAAGCGCTCGCTCGCCTCGAGCAACGTCACGCGCACGCCCGCCTGCACGGCGCGGTGCGCGAGCGCGAGGCCCGACAGGCCCCCGCCCACGATTCCGAGGTGCCGGGTCATCGCGCGACCGACGGCGAGCGGGCCGGGGCCAGGTGTCGAGGAGTCCGCGCGCTCGCGACCATGCGACGGCAGTATCTACCGCGGTCGGCCTCTTCCAGCCAGCTCGCTTCGTGCTTCCCACCTGGCGCCCCGTCACCTGGCGGCCAGGTCACCGAGGCGATGGCTCCGGCAGGACGCGGCGCGCCATGACGAGACCCTCTTCGAACGGCGCAGCCAAAGCGCGCACGGCGGCGGCGGCGGCGGCGCCGGACGCGGCGAGCGCGCGCACGACGGCGACCCCCTCAGCACCCGCCGCCGCGCAGGCCGCGGCGCCTTCGACCGTGATGCCACCGAGCGCGACGACGGCGACCCGCTCGCGGGCCCCCGACGCCTCGAGGACCCGGCAGGCCGCGCGGAGGGCATCGGTCCCGCACGGCGCCGCCTTCTCCGCGCCGGGGGTCGCGAAGATCGGACTGACGAGGACGACGTTGGCCCCCTCCCCCGCCGCGCGCGCGACGTCATCGTCGGCGTGAGCGGCCGCCGAGACGAGCGCGTCCGGACCGAGCGCCGCCCGAGCGCGCCGGACGTCGCCGCGCACGAGGCCGCTCCCGGACACGTGGACACCAGCCGCTCCTCCGCGCACGCCGTCGATCGACGTGGCGAGGTCCGCCCCGTTGACGACGACAGGCACGTCACCGAGCGCCTCCACCGCCGCCGCCAGCTCCTCGCCGGTTGCGCGCTTGTCCCGGAGCTGCACCGCGAAGTCCCCACGGGGGAGCGAGGCGCCCGCGGACCGCGCGACGCGCAGCACGTGCTCGAACGGCACATCGCGTGACGTGACGAGCCACACACGTGGGGTGATCACGTCCCGGCGTCGGCGCCGCCGAGCTCCGCCCGCGCGGCCGGGGCGTAGCGGCTCGAGGGATACCGCTCGACGAGGTACCGAAGCGTGTCCTTCGCCGCGGCCTCGTTGCCCTTCTTCCTGAAGTCCGCCGCGAGCTCCCAGAGCGCGTCACCGGCGGTGTCCTCGAGACGGAGACTCGGGTCGCGCTCGTGCTTGCACTGCAGCGGCGCGGTGCCGAGGCCGGCGAGGACGAACGCGAAGGTCGCGACCCGAGGCGTCTTCACTCGATGAGCCCTTCCGTCGGGCTCGAAGCATTGGCGTAGCGCGTCCGCGGCATGCGCCCGGCGAGGCGCGCCATCCGCCCGGCGCGCACGGCCTCGCGCATCGCCTGGGCCATCAGCACCGGGTTCTTCGCGTGCGCGATGGCGGTGTTGAGGAGGACGCCGTCGCACCCGAGCTCCATCGCGATCGCCGCGTCGCTCGCCGTGCCGACCCCGGCGTCGACGATGACGGGCACCTTCGCGTGCTCGAGGATGATGGACAGGTTGTGCGGGTTCCGGATCCCGAGGCCGCTCCCGATCGGCGCGGCGAGCGGCATGACGGCCGCGCAGCCGAGGTCCTCGAGCTTCCGGCAGACGATCGGATCGTCGATGCAGTACGGGAGGACGGTGAAGCCCTCCTTCACGAGCACCTTCGCCGCCTCGAGCGTCTGCTCGTTGTCGGGGTAGAGCGTCTTCGGATCCCCGATGACCTCGAGCTTCACGAGATCGGCCACGCCGAGCTCGCGCGCGAGCCGCAGCGTTCGCACCGCCTCGTCGGCCGTGAAGCAGCCTGCCGTGTTCGGGAGGAGCGTCCAGTCCTTGGCGCGCCGCATGAGGAGGCCCATGAGCGAGCCGCTCGCGCGGTCCGCGAGGTCGACGCGCCGGAGGGCGACGGTGACGATCTGCGCCCCCGAGGCGTCGATCGCGGCCTCCGTCTCCTCGACGCTCGCGTACTTGCCGGTGCCGACGATGAGGCGGCTCTCGTAGCTCCTTCCGGCGAGGACGAGGGGATCGCGCATGGCGCTCTCGATATCACGCGGGCGTACGCGTCGGAAAGGTCGAGCGTGGACGCGCCGCGCGGATGGGCTCGCGCCAGCGGCGATGGAGCCACATCCAGCTCGACGGCTCCGCGTGCGCGAAGGCCTCCATCACCGCCGTCACGGCCCGCGTGGTGGCGAGCAGACCGTCCTCGCGGGGCCTGAGGACCGCCGCGACGCGAACGCGCTGCGAGCCTCCGTCGCGCCGCGCGACGACGGCCAGCATCGTGGCCCCGGCGCGGGCCGCGATCGTCGCGGGCGCGCGGTCGGCCCACGCCGCCCGCCCGAAGACCTCGACGGGCACGGCGTGCCGCTTCGCCTCCGGGACCTGATCCGTCGGCATCACGACGACGTCGCCGCGCCGGAGCGCGTCGAGACACGCCCGCGCCGCCCCGCCCGGGGGAACGACGACGATCCCGAGGGCCTCGCGGAGGCCAGACACGAACCGGTCGAAGCCCCGCGCCGAGAACGGCTTCGCGACGACGACGAGCCGCCTCCCGCGCTCGGCGAGGAGACGCGCGGCGGCGAACGCGACCGCTTCCCAGTTGCCGGTGTGGCCTGCCGCGAGCACGACCGGGCCTCTGCGGAGCGCGGCGTCGAGCGTCTCGAACGCCCCGTCCTCCCAGACGACGTGCGACGCGAGCGCGCGGGCGCGCCGGTCGGAACGCGCCCCTCGAAGCCAGAGGAGCTCGAACACGCCGCGGCCCAGCGATGCGTACATCGCGCGCGCCGCGCGCGGCACGTCGGCGACGCCTGCGCGTCGCATCGCCTCCTCGACGCTCGCGCGCCGGATCCGGAGGACGGACCCGGCGACGAAGCCGAGCCCGAGCCCGAGCACCCCGAGCGCGCGCCAGGGCAGCCACGCGACGAGCGCCGCGAGCAGCCTGAGGCACACGCTCACAGCGTCACGCGTTCAGAACCCGGCCGGACGGCGCGCCGGCGCGCTCCCGGCGCCCTCGAGCACGACCGCGAAGACGTCGCTCGTCACGAGCGCGACGGTCTGCTTCGCGCTCTTCGCGTAGAGGAGCTCGCCCTCGAAGCGGATGCTGTCCACCTTCTGGCAGGAGAGCGTCGCGCCGTCGTGCGCGATGTGGAGGCTGACGCTGGAGCCTTCGGGGAGGCCGTAGGCCCCCTCCTTGTCCTGCTTGCCCTGCGACGTCTTCAGGATGGCTTCGATCTGCTCGCGGGTCATGTCGGGTTTCCTCCGGAGACCCACGGTTTAGCTTGCGTGGGCCCTGACCGGAAGGGACATTGAGCATCCCCATGGCGGAAGGCCCGGACGCCCCGAGACATCCCCCTGGTCGCGACGAGATCGTCGTCCTCCGGCAGGTCAAGAAGGCGTTCGGCGACCAGGAGGTCCTCCGCGGCATCGATCTCGTGGCGAGCCGCGGGGAGACCACGGTCATCATCGGCGGCTCCGGCGCGGGCAAGACGACGCTCCTCCGCCTCATCGTGGCGCTCGAGCGGGCGACGAGCGGCGAGATCTGGATCGACGGCGAGGAGGTCACGGCGCTCCGGAGCGAGCGGGAGCTCAACCGCATCCGTCGGAAGTTCGGCGTGGTCTACCAGTACGCCGCGCTCCTCGACTCGATCAGCGTCCTCGAGAACGTCGCGTTCCCCCTCGTCGAGCACACGAAGCTCTCGAAGAAGGAGATCAAGGAGCGCGTGATGGAGAAGCTCCGCGTCCTCGACCTCGATCCCGACGTGGTCGCGCCGAAGTTCCCGGCGGAGCTCTCCGGCGGCATGAGGAAGCGCGTGGGCCTCGCGCGCGCGCTCATGCTCGAGCCGCCGATCCTCGTCTACGACGAGCCCACGAGCGGCCTCGATCCGCCCACGAGCCGCATCGTCGACGACATGATCGACGAGATGCGCGTGCGCTTCGGTGTCACGAGCGTCGTGATCTCGCACGACATCGCGAGCTGCTTCCGGATCGCGCACCAGGCCGTCCTCCTCATCCAGGGCAAGGTCGAGGCCCACGGGCCGCCCGACTCGCTCGTCGACGGCGGCAGCGAGGTCGCGAAGGAGTTCGTCCGGAACTCGGGCGTCGACGTCGAGACCGTCACCCGCGTCACGGCGCCGGGGAGCGCACCTCGCTCGCGCTGACGCCGCAGCAGGGCGAGACGTGCACGCGGCGGAATGGCCGCTATCTTGTATGTCGATGGGCCTGCCGCCGTCGTCCCCCTCGCCGTTCACGTACGTCGCCGCGCCCATCCACTCGCGGAAGGCGATCCTCGCGCTCGTACTCGGGCTCGCGAGCCTGTCGTGCCTCGGCTTTCTCGGCGGGATCCCCGCGATCGTCCTCGGCGCCCTCTCGCGGCGTGACATCGATCGCGGCGGGGGCACCCTCCGCGGTGGGGGGCTCGCCGCCGCGGGCATCGTGACCGGGCTCTTCGGGACCGGCCTCTCTCTCGTGCTGGGGATGGCGGCGCTCTCGGGCGCCTTCTCGCGCACGCCCCCCCCGCGCGAGGCGACCGTCGTCGACGTCCCGTTCCGCGTGCCCGTCGCGGCGGGCAAGCGCACCTACGGCGCCCTCGACGTCGTCGATCTCGACGAGGACTCGCCGCTGGGAGAGCAGCTCGAGGCGCTCGCGACGAGCGCGTCGAAGAGCGGGCGCACGCTCGTCCTCCAGACCTACGTCCGCCCGTCGCGGGAGTGCGCCGAGGTCGCGGCTTCCCTCCCCGACCGACGCATGCAGCGCGCCCTCGAGGGGATCACGCTCGTCCGCGTCGACGCCGAGCGCTTCGAGGACGACCTCGCCGCGATGCGCGTCGACACGCGCACGGTGCCCTGGTTCTACAAGCTCGACGCGCGCGCGCGTCCGGTCGACGCGGTGAGCGCAGACGAGTGGGAGGAGAACGTCCCCGAGAACATGGCGCCCATCCTCGGCCCGTTCGTGCGCGGCGACCTCGGCGAGCGACGCGTCCCCTCCTCGCTCGGCATCTCGCTCTAGCGAGCACGACCCCTGCCAGCGACCTGCTCGTTTGCGCACACTCGCAATCGCTTTGCTCCTACGAAGGCCTTGCGTTAGATCCGCTCCATGCAAGGGACGAAGGCAGAGCATCAGCACGTGCGCCTACACGCTCATGGGGCCGACTGCGGTTGCGCGGGTAGGCCCACGACCGGGGCGAGGCGACGCGCTTCCGACGTCCTCGCGTCGCTCGCGCCGGCGCTCGCGTGTCTCGTCTGCCCCGCCTGCCTCACGACCTACGCGAAGGCCCTCGGCTCGGTCGGCCTGGGCGTGGCGCTCAGCGAGTCGCAGCATGCCGTCTTCGTCGCGCTCGCCGTCGCGATCGCGCTGGTTTCCGGCATCCGTCGCCTACGCGAGACGCGCCGTGCGGGGCCGTTCGTCGCCACCAGCCTCGGCTGCGCGGCGATCGTGGCGGAGCACGTGACCGGCGGCAGCCGCCCCCTCGCGGCGCTCGGGATCGTGCTGCTCCTCGTCGGCGGAGCCTGGGCGCACCAACTCGCCCGAAGCGTACGACGCGCCGCGGCGCCAGCCTGACGGGGGCGAGGCTCTGCGCTCGACAGTCGGCGCACTCGCGACGCATATGCAACTGTCTTGCATGTACATGCTCGAGACGCTAGAGGGAGACGGTCCCATGACGCCCCCCTCCCGCCGACACCGCCGCCGGAGCGAACCATGACGAGCTCGAAGCAGGAGCCCGTCCACGTCCACGTGATCGGAGGCTTCCTCGGCAGCGGGAAGACGACGCTGCTCGAGCGACTCGTGGCCTTCGAGGCGGCGCGCGGCGCGCGTCCGGGGGTGGTGGAGAACGAGCTCGGAGAGGCCGACGTCGACGGCCGACGGCTGCACGAGGCGCACGATCATGCGTCCGTCGAGGTCGTGGGCCTCACGGGCGGCTGCGTCTGCTGCGATCAGAGCGACGAGCTCGGGCGGATCGTCCTCGAGATGGCGCTCGCGCGGCGGCGTACGAGCGTGTTCGTCGAGACGACGGGCCTGGCCTCGCTCGCGCAGACGGTGGACGCGCTCGACGCGGCGCTTGTCACCACGCGCGGCGTGCGTCGTGGACGTGTGATCGGCGTCGTCGACGCCACGCGCATCGAAGGGGTCGTCGCGCAGTGGGAAGCGGCGCGCGAGCACCTCCGGCCCGCGGACGTCGTCCTCGTCAACAAGCTCGATCTCGCCACGCCCTCGGAGGCGCGCCGCGCCGAGCAGCTCGCGCGGCGGCTCGCCCCGCGCGGGCAGATCTTGCTCACGACGCACGCGAACGTCGACCCCGCGCACGTCCTCGGCGGCCGAGCGCGCGGCCCCGCGGCGGCCACCTCACGGCGAAGGCCGAGTCGCATCGTCGACTCCACGCGAGGCTTCACGACGAGCAGCTTCTTCGTGACCCGACCCGTGGATCTCGAGGCCCTCGAAGCGCTCGCGCGGCGGTACGCGCGGTCGCTCGTCCGCCTGAAGGGGCTCGTCGCCGTTCCCGACGACGCTCGCGCGCACGAGGTGCAGTGGAGCGGGACGTCCTTCGAGACGCGCCCCTATCCCCACGCCGTTGCGCGCCCCTACCTCGTCGCGATCGGCAAGCGCATGCGCTGGGATCCCTTCCTCGACGCGCTCGCCGATTGCCTCGTCCGCGTCATCCGCAAGACCTCGACCGTCCCCGCCCCCTCGACCACACGGAGATCCTGACCATGCGTGACACGATCCAACTCGTCTCGACCGCCGGCACCGGCTACGCCTACGTCACGACGAAGAACAAGCGGACGATGGCGGAGAAGTTCCAAATCAAGAAGTTCGACCCGATCGCGCGCAAGCACGTTCTCTTCGTCGAGAAGAAGATCTCGAAGGGCTGAGGACGACGAGCGGCTCAGGCCTCGGGCAGCTCGTCGAACCACGGGGGGAACGGGTCCGAGAGCGCCCGCCACGACGCCTCGCCCGCCGCGAGCTCGACCGGCGACAGCAACGCCGCGTCGAGCCGCGCTCGCAGGGCGGCCTCGTCGACGTCCTGACCGATGAACACGAGCTCCTGCCGGCGGTCGCCGAAGGGCCCCTCGAAGGTCCGGCGGATCTCCGCGCGCTCCGCCGGGTCGTCGGGCCACTCGTCCTCGGGGAGGTCCGCGTACCAGACCCCCCCCGGCTCCGCGCTCCCCGCCGCGCCCGCCTGCGACCAGATGCCGGTAACGGCCATCCGCGACGCGAGCCAGAAGAACCCCTTCGAACGGAGGACCCCGCGCCACGTCTCCTCGTCGTGCAGCGCGTCCCAGAGACGCCCCGGATGGAACGGGCTCCTGGCGCGGTAGACGAAGCTTTGGATCCCGTACTCCTCGGCCTCCGACCGCGCGTCGCCTCGAAGCGCAGCGAGCCATCCGGGCGCGGCGGCGGCGCGCTCGAAGTCGAAGAGCCCCGTGCCGAGGATGGCTCCCGGCGGGACGCGGCCGTGCTGCGCGTGCACGATCCGCGCGCGCGGGTTCAGGGCGCGGACGACCGCCTCGAGGCGGGCGCCGTCCTCCGCGGAGACGAGATCCAGCTTCGAGAGGACGAGCACGTCCGCGAACTCCACCTGCTCGACGAGGAGATCCGCGACGGTGCGTTCGTCCTCGTCGCCCGCGGCGAGCTCGCGCGCAGCGAGGTCGTCCTCGCTCCCCCAGTCCTCGAGGAAGCGCGAAGCGTCGACGACCGTGACCATCGTGTCGAGACGCGCGACGTCGGAGAGCGCGCGTCCCTGATCGTCCTCGAAGGTGAACGTCTCGGCGACGGGGAGCGGCTCGGAGATCCCCGTCGACTCGACGAGGAGGTAGTCGAAGCGGCCTTCACGCGCGAGCGCCGCGACCTCGACGAGCAGATCCTCGCGGAGCGTGCAACAGATGCACCCGTTCTGCATCTCCACGAGCTTCTCGTCGACGCGGGACAGCGCGGCGCGTCCCTCGCGGACGAGCTTCGCGTCCACGTTGACCTCGCTCATGTCGTTCACGATGACCGCGACGCGGAGGCCCTCGCGGTTCGTGAGGACGTGGTTCAAGAGCGTCGTCTTGCCCGCCCCGAGGAACCCGGAGAGCACGGTGACGGGCAGGCACGCGTCGGTCACGCGCACGCTCCGGTCTGAACGTCGTCCGTGTCGATCTTGAAGACGAGCCGTCGCTCGCCGCGCGCTTCGATCGGCGGCGAGCGATGGACGGCGCCTCGCTCCGCGTTCCCGGGGAAGGACTCGCCCTTGAGGACGACGACGTCCCACGTGCGAGCGTGGAGCACCCGACGTCGGTCGGGGACGATCGCGCGGTTGGCCGCGTCCATGTCCTCCGTCGCGCGGCCGAGGGCCTCGCGACGCACGGCGCCGTCCGGAACGCACTCCGTACCCCGTCCGACGTAGGTGCAGACGAAGCGGATCGCCTTGTAGTCCGCGTGGAACTTGCGGCACTTGTCGTCGGACACCGTCGCGAGGCTCGCGCAGAGGCGCCTCGCTCCGGTCAGCTCCGCGAGGGCGCGCGCCAGCCCGAGGATGTCCTCCGTCAGCGCGCCCACCGCCCGCGAGGAAGGGAGGAAGGCCGTGAGCGCGCCGACGGACTCCAACTCGTCGGGCGTGACGTCGACGTGCGTCGCGAACGCGTGACGCTCGAGGAGCGCGTCGAGTGCGTCGCCGACGACTTCGGGAGGCGTGCGACGCCAGAGCAACGTGTGGACGTCCGGCGCGAGCACACGGCGGAGCTCGCGGGCGAAGGAGACGACGACGACGCCGCTGGCGCGGCCTGGGGCGGACACGGTGTGGGTGGTGAGCGTCATGGCGGGACGGCCGAGAGCATGCCGCGAATGCAATTGCATTGCAACTGAACGATGCTTCGCCGACGCCCCTTCGCCACGAGGGACGAACGGCGCGCGAGGGCCCCACGCGCGAGCGCGCGACGACGCTGCGCCTCAGCGCGCGGCGGGGGGGCGTCGGGCGCTGACGCGCTCGCGAAGGGGCTCGCAGCCGCCGCACTGCCCGCGGAGCTGCACCTCGACCGCGCGCCGCGCCACGCCGGCCGACGCCCGGCTGCCTCCGATCCGGACGCTCACGTCCGGCAGGCAGGAGACGGTGCCGCAATCGGTGCAGACGAAGTGGGGGTGGCTCCCGTCGTGACCGCGGCTGTCCGCCCGCACGATCTCGAAGCGCCACACGTGGTCGCCGACGTCGGTGCGACGGACGAGCCCGACGTCGGTGAGCGCGGTCAGGTTGCGGTAGACCGTGGCCCGGTCGAAGCCCTCCCCAGCGAGCGCGTCCGCGACGTCGCCGTGGCTGAGAGGGGACGTCGCGCGCTCGAGCACCTGGAGGACCGCGAGGCGTGGGCCCGTCCGGCGGAGCCCCGCGTCTCGCAGCGTCTTCGTGCGCTCCTCGACGGTCGCCTTGCGCGACCGTGGCTTCTTGACCTCGGTTCGAGACTTCATCAGCCGTTCAACTGATGTAACGGCCGTCCGTCGCCGATGCAACCCTGAATCAGCCGCCGTCGCCCCCGCCGGCGTCCGCTCCGCCGCCGCCGCAGGTCGCCAGGCAGGAGTCCTTGCGCGCGGCGCACTCGGCCTCCGTTCGACCTTCGCCATGGGTGAACTCATCACACTCGGCGGCAGCGGGATTGGTGCGCGAGGCGCGCACGCAGAGGTCATGAAAGGCCTCGCAGGACGCGGGCATCGCCTCGCCACCGTGGTCGTCGTGGTCATGGTCGTGGTCGTCCTCGCACGCGACGAGCGAGGACGCGCCGAGGGTGAGACCGACGAGAGCAGCGACGGAGAGAATGCGAACGTTCACGGAGGACCTCCAAGGAGTGCGTAGAGGCCCGCACCATGGCGCACTGCGAAGGCAAACGCAACGTCGTTGCGTCAAGGAGAGTCAGAGTCGCGACACCGTGCAGAGGCCCAGGCCGTCGAGATGCGCCTGGCCGGCCGAGGTCGCGAGCATGAACGCCTGCAGCGTCTGCGCGGCGAGCGGCACGCTGCCGGGATCGTAGACCACGCGCTGCCCCGCCCCGTCGAGGAGCGGGGCGCCTCCCGGCCCGCGGAGGCTCGCGAGGCGCTGCGTCGCGAGCTCGTCCCACGTGACGACGTCGTCGTCGCTCGCGCCCGCGATCGCGTCGAAGCGCAGCGTGGCGCGCTCGGAGCCCAGCGTGTCCCAGAAGAGGTGGTCGAGGTGGAAGGTGATCTCGGCGGTGGCCGTGCTGTTCGTACGCACGACCACGCCGTCCGTGTCGTCGACCCCGCTCGTGCAGTTCGTCGCGCGCGTCGGATTCGCAAGCCCCCATGCGAACGAGACCGTCCGCCCGGCCTTCGTGGCGGTGCCCTCGACCCAGTAGTTGAAGCCGCCGGCCTGCATGCGGGCGACGTCCGCGTCCGCGACGGCGCCGACCTTCACCGCGCCGGCCGGCGGAGGCACGACGCGAAAGCTGAAGCGCTCCCAGCGTCGCGCGGCGACGCCCGGGATCGTCGCCACGACGGGATCGCCGAGGTGCAGATCCGTCACGTAGACGCTCCGATCCTCGAAGGCGACCTCGTCCTCCGCACTCGCCAGGCGCAGATCACCGACGCTGACGAGGTACTTCGTGAAGCGCAGGGACCAGCCGTCCGCGAACGCGATTTCGACGCCTCGCTTGACGAAGGGGTAGCCCTCCTTCGCGGCCCCCTCGCCGCTCACGCGGATGGAGACGGCGCCGTCGCCGGCATCGCCCGTCCCGCAGGCGGCGACGAAGACGCCCGCGACGATCAGACCCCGCGCGATCCCTTGATTGCAACGGCGTTGCATTCCACACCTCATGGCGCATCCCGCGTCCAGCGGCAAGCCCCGAACGGGCGTCAGCGCGTCGGCGGGGCGACTTCCACGCGGAACGCCGATGCGCCGCGTAGTCCGAGGAACCACGCGGCGCGCGGTTGGCTGTCCGCCGTGATGAGCATGCGGCCGGACGGCGCGGCCGTGGCCAACGATCCGAAGTCGGCGGCGGCGAGCCAAGCGCGCGGATCGAGCACGACCGTGAGGCGCACGCCGTCGTCGAGATCGGCCTCGACCGGCACGCCCGACACCACGCGGTCCGTGACGGAGGCCGGGAGGTCGAGGCCGCCCTCGAAGGCGACCGTCACGCTCGCGCGCGTCGCGGTACCCACGACGTACGCGTGGTGCCCCCGCAGGCAGGTCGCATCGCCGAGGATGCTGGGGCGTGGCGGCTGGAGATCGATCGAGATCGACCGTGAGCGCCCCGCGAGGCCTTCGACGGTGCCGAGGTCGAGGCTCCGCTGTCGCACGAGATCGAGCGCGATCTGATACGTCCACTCGCTCTGCACCTGGCCGCCGTTGAAGTGGTCCGCCCCGGGGTGTGCATGCGCCGACGGCACGAGCGCGTCGTAGAGCCGCCGCGGAAGGCTCCGCGACCACAGCGCGCCCGCGTTCTCCCAGAAGGTGAAGGGGCCGACCGCGACGCACGCCTGCTCGAGCTCGACCGCCCACCCCTCGTCGTTGACGAAGCGCAGCGTTCGGCTCCCCTCGTCCACCGTCGAACGCACGCCGACGTCGAGCTGCACGCGACGACCGCCCGTCCCCGCGTCACACGCGGCGACGGCGGCCAGGAGCACGAGCGCGAGGCACCATCTACGAGCCACCATGGCCTGCTCCTTCGTCCACGGAATCGAAGTACACGGTGAGCGTTCCCATGACCATCGCGGGGGGCCCGGCGGCGAAGTGCTGCTGGCTCAGGCGCGCGGGAAACGCGTCGGGACCGCGGAAGTTCGACGCGTAGTTGTAGACGGCGAGCTTGTTCCGGCGGTTGAACAGGTTCGTTCCTTCCACGCCGACCTCGAACATGCCGTAGCGCACGCGCACCGCGGCGTCGAACGTGCCGAACGCCGGGCCGAGCTGCTCGAACGGCAAGGGACGAGGCGCCACGTACGTGAAGCCCGTCGCCACGTTCGTGCCGAAGCGGCGGCCGAGGATGTCCACCTGCCGTCGGAACGAGGCGTCGATGCGCCCCACCCAGCGCGGCACGTAGGGGAGCCGCCGGCCCGCGGCGAGGTCGAGCTCCGACGCGTCCGCAGGCGGGACGTACGCCTCCGCGTACGTGAGGCTCGCCTGGGTGTCGAAGCCGACCGCGGACGTGAACCGCGCCGCGCCGAGCGCGCCGAAGCGATTCGACGCGCCGATGAACGTGTTCCGGGCGGCGACCTCGTCGAAGACGAGGTCCCGCTCGACCCGCGTGGTGTAGCCGATGAGACGAGCGTTCGCTCCCCACCCCGGTCCGCTCGCGTCCCCGACCACGCCCGTCTCGAGGGCGCGGACGCGCGCGAACGGCGCGAACTCGCCCTGCGAGAGCGCCTGCGCGTCGCTCGAGCGGGTCCCGATGCCGAGGCTCGTGACCCAGTGGAGCCGGCGGGTCACGGCGACGTCCGCCGAGACCTTCGGCTGGAAGGCGATGCCGTACGCGTCGACCGCGTCCGAGGTGAGCCGCTCGCCCTGACGGTCCACGGCGGGCCGGTTGCGATCCTCGACCGCGAACGCGAACGTGTCGAGGCGGACTCCGCCGCGGAGCACGAGCCGCTGGAACGGCGTGAGCTTGGCCGCGGTGTGGAAGCCGACGTTCGTGATGCGGAGGCGGTTGTCGATGTCGGTCGTGTAGGGCGCCCCCCCGACGAACCGAAGGCGCCGCTGCGTGGAGTCCGCGTCGTCGTACCGCGCGAAGTACCCGAGCTCCGCCTCCTGCTTCGCGCCGAGGGCGTTCCACGTCATCGTGTAGGAGCCGCGGCCGCCCACGGTCACGGCGTCGTAGCTCTGCTCGACGCCGTCCCCGCGCTGCGCGCCGCCGTCGGCGCTGATGTCACGCGTGAAGCCGGTGAGGTTCTGGCGCACGCGCAGCGGCCGGAGCGACGCGAAGACCTGGTGCTCCGTCACCGTGTCGCGGTCCTGCTTGCGCAGCTTCACGGTGAAGCCGTGGCGCGCGACGGCGCCGCCCTGGTTCGGATCGTAGAGGCAGAAGAACTGGCTCTCCTCGTCCGGGGGGCAGAGCGAGAGCCGCCGATTCCGGTAGTCGTCGTCGCGGATGACGCCAGCCGTGTCGAAGCGCGCGGCGTAGCTCGTCGCCAGCGCGGAGAAGACGAACCCGCGGCCGAGCGAGGCCTCGTACCGCGCCATGGCGCGCGTCGACGTGTGCGCCCGGTTCGGCCCGAAGCCGTTGCCTTCGACGAAGTCCACACCGGCGAACGTGCCGGTACGCTCGCTCTTCGGTCCCCACAAGGCGACGAGGCGGCGGGCGGCGAAGGAGCCGTACATCGCCTTCGCGGTGACGCCGCGGCGGACGAGGCCGAGGCCGTAGTGAATGCTGCCCGCCACCGCGAAATCTCCCTGTCTCGGGTCGAACGGCCCTTCGATGACGCGCAGGCGCTCGACGAGCTCCGGGATGATGAAGTGCGTGTCCGCGTACCCGTGACCGTGGGCGTTCGAGGGCTCGTTGATCGGGATGCCGTCGACGCGGAACTCGATGTCCTGGCCTTCGCCCGCGTCGAAGCCGCGGAGGAAGATCGACGAGGCATGGCCCTCCCCCGAGGGAGTGGACAGGAAGAGCCCGGGGGCGAGCGTGAGGAGCTGCTCCGCGTTGCGCCGCGGCACGTCGCCGAGCTGACCGATGCGGACGTCCATGTCCCCTGCGGCCACCGGATCGACGCGCGTGGCACCGACCACCTCCACCGTCTCCGAAGGCGCATCGCGCGACGGTGACGCCGCCGGCGCGGTCGCCTCGCTACGCGCCCGGAAGCTCACGCGCAGGCGGATCCGCGCCGCGACGGGCGCGCCGTCGCGCCGCGCCGGACGGAACGTCGTCCGCGAAACGGCTTCCACCGCGGCGCGCGCGAGCTCGTCGGGGGCGGCGTGATCGGCCACGACGTCCCGGACGTGGCCGTCCGCCGCGACCGTGAGGAGGACGTCCACGTCGCGGACGGGACCGTCGTACGTGGGGGGCAGCTCGGGGCTCGTCGCATCGACCGCGACCGGTGCCGCGACCCCCTGGGCGTGCGTCGTCGCGGACGCCATCGCGAGCGCCGCGACGAGCGTGAGCGTCCGGGCGGCGCCTCTCATGCAGCCGACTTACTAAACGACATCGAGTTGCACAAGCCGGCCGAACGTCGTAGAGGGTCACGAGGAGGTCCGATGCGAGGGCTCGGTTTCGCCGCGGCGCTCGTGGCGCTCGTCGCGTGTTCGCCTGAGGATGACGCCGCGCCGCGCGCGGCGCACCCGTCCCGGCTTCGCGTGCGGGTGCTCGTGGCGCAGGCGGACGCCCCGAAGCTCGAGGTCTACGACGCGGCGGACCGGGAGACGACGACGGCCGCGCTGCCGGCGGTCGCCCGCGAGCTCGTCGTGAGCCACACGGGCGAGACGGTCGCCGCGACGCTCACCGACGACAGCGTGCAGCTCGTGAGCGCGGGCGTCGCGGTCATTCCGCACAAGGGTCACCTCCACATCTACAAGGCGCCCGTCGAGCCGCTCGGCACGCCGTCCGCGGCGCCCTCTCGGGCGGCGTTCGGGCGCGGCGAGTGGGCTCTGTTCCAGCCCGACGGAGCGGCCGCCTCGCGCGTCGTCGCGGCCGACGAGGGCGCGTGGCTCCAGGGCGCACGCGAGCCGCGCATGGTGACCGACCGCGTCCGGCACCGCGGGTACGCCGTCGCGATCGATGGCGGCTTGCTCGCTTCCCGCCGCGCCGAAGCCGACGAGGGCGCGCTCGGCGACGGCGTCGAGCTCGTCGCGGCCGATAGCGTCCGGGGTGTCGCGGGATGCGCCGACGTCTCGGCGGCAGCCTCGAGCGGACGGTTCGCCGCCTTCGCGTGCAGAGAAGGCGTGCTCCTCATCGACGCGGCCGGCGCGTCGAAGGGCGTCGTCGCGGTGCCCGGCCGCGTGAGGAGCCTCGCCTCCGTCGTCGACCGCGATCTCTTCCTCCTGCGGACGGAGGAGGGCGCCACCTTCGTGCTCGACGCCGTCGCCTCCCGGGCGACCCGCGTGGAGATCGACGCATGCGACGCGGTGCTCGAGATCGCGACGACGCCGAGGGTCGTCGCGCTGACGCCCGACGGGCGCCTCCACCTCTGGGATCCGGGGACGACGCGCGTCGTCGCGAGCACGGCTCCCGTCGTACCGCCCTTCGCGTGCGCGGACGCAGTGCGGCCTCGCATCGGCGCCTCGCCCGAGCGCGCATGGGTCACGTCCCCGTCGACGCGCATGCTCCACGAGGTCGACACCGTGGGCGGCGCCGTCCTCCGATCCGTGCCGCTGACCGGTGTACCGGGCGCCGTCGCCGTGGTCGGGCTCGACGCGCGGAACGTCGATCTCGGACCGGGGAGCGACAGGCTCACGGACTGACGCGATCAGCGCGCGTCGCCCGTCTCGAGTCGCTCGCCGTGGCGTGCGCCGATTCAGCGCCCCTGCTCGAGGCCGCGCGTGATCCCGACCGAGTAGTGGATGCCGCCGTAGAGCCGCGAGACGGCAGACGCCACCGAGTGCCGCGACGTGTGCTCGGGGAAGCTCGGCGTGCGGAGGAGCGGCTCGAAGCTCGCGTCGAGTCGCCCCCACGTGCGGAGGACGCGCGGCGTCCTAGACCGCGCCCTCATCCTCATCCCGCGAGTGCATGTCCTACGTTCATGCAATGCGGTCGCCTCTTGCGCATCAATGACAGTGATCCATGTCGTGGCAGTAGTCGCAGCACTCGTCGTCGCGCGTGCACGGGCCGTCGCTACGGCACGCGCCGGCCTCACGCGGAGGGGGCGATGTACCGCCGCCTCCGTCCGCGTCCGTGGCGTCGAGCGAGTCGGCGGCAGCGTCCGCGGGCAGCAGTCCTGACGGCGGCGCGCGCTCCGCCAGGCTCGCGAGCAGCGACGCGCACGTCGCGCCCTCGAGGTGTCCGCGCGCCGCATCGACGCGCTCCGCGAGGACGCGCACGACGGGCTCCGGGGCGGCGCCGCGGAGCCAGACGGTGACGTCCGCGTCCAAGGCGACGAGGTGTGTGGCTCCGAGCGCCGTGCACGACGGATCTGCGAGGCGCGCGACCCTCACCGCGCCGCCGCGAACGGACGCGGCGAAGGCTGCGTCGGCAGGAGCGACGAGCAAGGCCCACGTCCCGGACCTCGACGGCCGCAGCCCGACCTCGAAGCGGCCGTCCGCGCCCGCGGCCACGCGGTAGACCACGTGCCCCTCCGTCCCCTCCGCGCCGCTCGGGAGGTCCACGAAGGGTCCGCGCGTCGCGTGATCGCACGCGTGCGAGGCGACGTCGGCCTCGAGCCCGCAGGCGTCGAGGCCGGGGCTCGGCGCCGCGCCGGCCGCGTCGTC
>JALHPN010000113.1 GCA_022842465.1 Polyangiaceae bacterium
AGGGAGCCGCTCCCGCGTCGCTGCTCGTCGTCGCGGGCGGCAGCGCCACGGGCGCGCTCGCGTCGGCGCCCGGCAGCGCGGGCGCTTGCGTCGGGTCGATGCTGGCCACGGGCACGGGTCCCTTCGACCCCTTGTACGCGCCCTCGTCCTTCGGGATGTACCCGACGCCGACGATCCGCGTCTCGAGCGCATTCGCCGGCTTTGCCGCGAGGCGATCGATGTCGGCGGGGAGGCAGGTGCGGACCGCTCGACACGACTCGCCGACCCCGCAGGCGTTCTGCGCGTCACACCCTTGCGCGTAGGTCCGCGTCGGCGAGAGCGCGCGTCCGAGGCGCTCCTCCTTGTCGGCGGCGCAGATCGGGCTGGGCTTGCAGGTCTTCCCCGCCCCGCAGGTCTTGACCTCTCCGTTGCAGAGATCGGGCATGCAGTGCGGGCCGGGCACGCCCTTCCATCCCGGAGGGCAGTTCGTCGGCGCAGGGCCCACGCACGCGCGGTCCTTCCCGCCGACCTCGGCGAGCACCTTCCCGGGCGGGCAGCTCTTCGGAAGGCAGCGCTCGCCATCGTGGTCGTGGACGAGCTCCTCGTTCTTCGCACACGTCGACATCGGCCCCGGGATCGCGTCCGCGCGCGCCTCGCTGGATCCCACGGCGAGGGCGAGGGCGCACGCCGCCGCCGCCACGACCGAACCGACGTTCCTCATCGACGAACCTCCACGGACGCGAAGCATACGGCCCCGCAGCCGTCGGGCCGACAAATCGCCGCGGGGTGAACCGTCAGCGCGCGGAGCAGGCCTTGCCGAGGATCTGCCCGTCGAAGCTCGCGTAGGCCATGCACACTTCGTTCGCCGCGCACCCGTCGTCGTCGGTGCACGGCGCGCCTCGGCAGCCCCCGCGGATGCACGCGAGACCCGGTCTGCAGGGTCCCCTTCCGGGCTCGGAGACGCAGTACTCCCCCGACGGGCACCTGCAGATCCCGCCGGTACCGGGCCTCTCGTCGTCGGCGATCGGGCAGAACGGCGGTCGGAGCGAGACACCGATGTTGCCGCAGAAGCAGACGGCCTCGTCGTCGGTCAGACAGATCCCCTCGGGGCTTCCGGCTCGGAGGGGAGCACGACAGGTCTGCCCGGCGCCAGCGCACGTCGGCGCGGTGAGCGAGCATCCGCGGTCCTTCGGACCGCAGACGTTCCGGAGCGAGATGCCGTAGCAGGCACCGTCCCCCGTCGGGCACACCTGGTCGTTGACCTGCAAGCACGCCATGCCGAGCGTCGCATGCTCCGCTTTGCACACGCGCGCAGAGCCGGCATCGACGCCGCCGTCGCTCGCCGCCTGCGGCGGTGGCGCCGACGCGTCGGTCACGGGCGGTGGCTCCGTGGCGCCGGCTTCGGGGGCCGTCGACAGCGCGCTCTCGGGTTCCGCCTCCGCGCCGCATGCGACGGCGAGGACGAGGAGGGCGGCGGCGAAGAAGGTGAGGCTTCGGCGCCTCGACGCCGGGCGAAAAGCAAGGTGACGCTCGAGCATCGCCTTTCGACGGACGCCCGACGAAGAACTTCAGCAGCGACGCATCTCTTCGCCGACAAAGCCCGAAGGCCACGCCCGGAGGGACGTGGCCTTCGTGGTACGAGCCGCTGGCCGCCGCTCAGTCGCCGGGGTTGAAGAGGATCGGGTAGACGACGGTGACGATGCCGCCTTCCGGCTGCGGGAACGAGAGGTTCCCGAAGCCGCGGACGACGCACGACACGACGCCCTGATCCGGGAGGTCCGAGCCACCGTCCTGAGCCGTCGAGACGGCGCCGGTGCGGTCGATGACGAACTTCACGGCGACGCGCCCCTGGAGGTTCGGGTTCGTGCGGAGGCCGTTCTCGTAGCAGAGCTTGAAGCGACCGAAGTTCTGCCGAACGATGCGCTGGATGACCTCCGGCGGGAGGCGACCGTTGACCTGCGTCGTGCCCTGACGGAGCGACGGCGACTTGGTCTGGTGGGCGCCGCCGAGGCGACCGTGGCCGTTACCGAAGCCCTGCCCGGTGCCGGTGCCGGCGCCGTGGCCGAGCGTGCCGATGTTCCCGAGGCCGATGCCCTCGCCGCGACCGCCGCCGCCTTCACCGACGCCGGAGAGACCGAGACCGCCCGCGCCGAAGGCGTCGCCGATCGCGTCGCCCCACATGTTGCCGCGCGCGCTGAGCGGGTCGTTGCCGAGGGAGTCCTCGCGACCCCAGGGCGCCGTCGGAGCGTTCGGATCACCACCGGCGCCGACGTTGATGAGGCCGATCATGCCGAAGTCCGCCGCTTCGCGGAGCGCGGCCTGACGCGCGATGTGCGGGTCCTGGTTGTCCTGAGGGCCCTGCACGCCGTAGCGCTTGTTCGTGTCCTTCGTGTTGGGATTCCCCATGGAACCCTCTTCACCCTTCGCGCGCGTGCCCGTGCCGCCTTCCTTGTTGTCGGCGTTCGCCTCGGGAGCCTGCTCGGTCTCCTTCTCTTCCTGCTCGCGCTCGGCTGCGGCATTCAGCATCTTCTGCATGAGAAGGAGCTGATCGCGGTCGATCGCCTCGGAGTCGTCGCCGTTCATCTTCGGCATGAAGAACGCCATCGAGGCGACGATGCCGATGTGGAGGAGGAACGAGAGCCCGATGAACATCGCGGCCGCGGGCTCGAAGCTCGCGAACATGCCGACGGGGGGCGCCTTGCCCGCGTTGACGGCGCTCACCTCGAAGACGAGGCCGCCGCCGTCGAGCTCCATGCGCGCCTTCGCGCCGGTGGGGAGCTCGAGCTCGTGCGCCCCGGAGAGCTCGCTCGACGGACGCGCGCGCCCGCTCGAGATGAGGTCCTGGAAGGACAGCGTGCCCTGCCCCGGGATCTCGACGGTGCCCGTCGAGCGCGGGAACATGATGAGCGACGCCGACACGCCGCGCGCGACGACGACCGGCGCCTTCGTCGTGCCGAGCACCTCGCTCGGCACGAAGTAGTCGCAGCCCGTCTGCTCCTCCCCGACGAAGAAGCTCCGCGGCGGGTTCATGTGCGCGACATGGAGCGTGTTCTGATCCCACTTCACGAGGACCTCGACGGCCGCGACGTGCGACTGCTCGACCTCGTCGGGGTGGACGTCGGGGCCGCTCTTGATCATCGAATACGTGTAGGGCGCGTTCGGATCGAAGTCGGAGCCGCCGGGGGCGTTGATCGAATACGCGGCCGAGCCCTGATCTGCTGCCGACGCGACGAAGGGGTTCGCGGGCGCGAAGGGGTTCGCGGACGCGGCGGCCGCGAAGGGGTTCGACGCCGCGAACGGGTTCGCGGCAGGCGGCGGGGCGCTGGCGGGCGCGGGCGCCGCGAACGGGTTGGAGGAGGCCACGGGCGGCGGCGGAGCTCCGAGGCCGGTCGACGTGTTCGCCGCGGGCGGCGCCGACAGCGGCTGGGGCTGCATCGCCTCCGTGGGCGTGCTCACCGTCATCTGCGGCGGCGCGGGAGGCGGCGCCGCGACGGCTCCCCCGACGGGCTCCACGCTCTCGAGGTGAATCATCGTCGAGCCGATCTGGATCTGATCGCCCGGGCGGATCTTGCACTTGTTGACCCGCTGGCCGTTCACCATCGTGCCCGGCTCGTTGCCGAGGTCGATGAGCGTGATGTCGCTGCCTCCCGGCGACACCTCGAGGACGGCGTGCATGCGCGACGCGAGCTCGTCGTCGACGCGGAGGTGGCTCTTCGGATCCTTACCGACCTTCACGATGTCCTGAGACACCGTCTCGCGTCGAACGAGCTGGTCTCCCTGGTAGAGCGCAAACGTGAGCGCGACCTTCGCTTTGCCTTCCATCGTCGTTCGACCTTTCGAGACGGGTACTGCCGGCGCCCGTCACGCCTCTCGGAATCCGAATCTCTGCAGAGACAGTCTCTGCCTACAGGTTCTCGACGCTCTTCAGCATCTCGGGCACGAAGCTCGTGCGCGGGCGGATGAGGGTCGTGCGCACCGGTCCGGGGCGGACACGGATCGTCGCGTCGTTGGGGCCGAAGCCGCCGGCCGCGAGCGGATCGTCGGAGAACTCGTAGCCGTAGCCCTCGTCCTTGCCGCCGGCCGCCGTCGGCTTCGCGCCCGCGCCGCCCGCGCCGGGCGCCTGCGCGAACGCCGAAACGCTCGTGAGGAGAAGTGCTGCTGCCACGACGCCCATCACAACTCGCTTCGCGTTCTTCATGACTGGCTGGCTCCTGCCCGTTGGTCGTCCACGTTCCAATTTCCCAGGAATTTTACGACCGAATTACAGTATGATTGTACTCCACGGAAGTGCGCTCGGCAAGCGATTCACACGCCGGGAGAGATCGAGACGTTTCGCGTTCTAGGCGGGGGCCGTGTGCTCCATGCGTCCTGACAACGTCTCGGAGCCGAAGGTTCCCCCTGCCACGCAGAAAGATTCGAACGTCCTGGATTCCTTGGGTCCCCGTGCGACGAGACCCCCTCTCCGCGGTGGGAGAAGGGGCCTCGGCGTCAACCGTGCGCGGCCGGAGCCGGGTCCGGACGCTTACTTGGCCGGGGCCGCGGCCGGGGCCGGGGCCGGGGCCGGGGCGGCGCCCGGCTCGGGCTGCGCTTCCAGCTTGAGGAACTGGATGGTGTCGTCGATGTCCTGGAGGCGGCCGCCGTCCTTCGGCGTGCCGTCCCCCTTCACCCGCTTCACCGCGCCGTCGTACTCGGGCTTGCCGCTCGCCTTGTCGAGGAAGGTCTGGAAGATCTTCTTCGCCTCCTCGAGCGTCGCGATCGTCTTGTCCTTGGAGCCGCCGGCCTTCGCCTTGAACTCCATCGTGAGGATGCCCTCGTTGTAGAAGGCGTCCGGCCGGTTCGGCTCGATCTTCTTCGCCGTGTCGAGCTCCGCCTGCACGGCGGCGACCCTCGCGTCGTAGTCGGCCTCGGAGCCGGTGATCGGACCGCGCAGCGCGAGCGCGAGGCCGAGGTGGGCGTCGTAGTCGTTCGGGCGCATCGCGAGCGCCTTCTTGAACGACTGCTCCGCCTGCTCGAACCCGCGGAACCCGAGGTTGACGAACGCGTAGTTCATCTGCGCCTCGAAGAACTTCGGATCGAGCTTGGCCGCCGTCGCGAACGCGCTGACCGCGCCGTTCACCTGACCGAGCTCGTTCTGGATGAGGCCGGCGGTGTTGTGGATCGGGGCGTAGTTCGCGTTCTTGCGGATCGCCTGCGAGCACACGAGGGCCGCGAGCTCGAGCTGCTGCACGTCGGCACGCTTGGCGACGGCCGCGTGCGTGACGACGGTGCGTCCCTTGCCGCTCTTCGAGCTCGACTTCACGCTCCCCGCCCGCTTCTTCGCGAGCTGGAAGTAGTAGAGGGCGAGCTGGTTGAACGCGGGCATGTAGGCGTCGTCGATCGCGAGCGCGCGCTGGAGGTTCAGCTTCGCACACTCGAGGTCGTTCTTGCAGCCCTGGCCCGCCGCCTCGCTGTCGCGCTGCATCTGGAACATGGCGAGGTTGACGAGCGCGGGGACGTTCTGGAACTGCGCGTCCGTCACGGCCTGCTGGAGCGCGCCGATGGCCGCGTCCTCGTTGCCGCTCGCCTTGAACTCGTAGAGCGCGAGCTGGGCGCGCGCGTGGTGGAACTTCGGGTCGTCCCGGAGCGCCTGCTCGAACTTGCCCTTCGCGTTCTTGTCGTCGTTGCAGCGCTGATGCGCGAGGCCCGCGTTGAACGTCGCCTGGGCGAACTTGCCCCCGTTCGACGAGACGGCGTCGTCGAACTTCTTCGCGACGTCCTTGCACGCCTCGTCCGTCCAGTTGTTCGCCTTGTCGCGCTCGATGAAGGCGTCGAGCGCCGCGTTGTACTTCGCCTGGGCGTCCTTCTTCACCTCGGCGGCGGGCGCGGCAGCGCCGCCGGCCGAAGGCTTCGTCGGGGTCTTCGGTCCCTCCGCGGCGCCGCCGCCGCAGGCGGTGAGCGTCGCGAGGAGGCCGGTGAGGGCGAGCGAGGAGAGGGTCTTCGAGATGTGCTTCATGGTGCTCCTCCCCTTCACTTCTTCTTGCCGCCCGGGAGCGGGCCGCCCGTCTTGCCTGCGGGCTTGGCCGCCGGCTTCGCGCCCCCGCCCGTGTTGCCACCGGCGGCAGGCTTGTCGCCCTTCGCGTCGTCCGAGGACGCCGCGACCGTCTTCTCCGGCGCGGCGGCCGGCGGGTGCCAGAAGGTTCCGTCGGTCAGGACCGGCGGGGACTTCTCGTCGAGGCCGCTGTTGGAGAGCGTGGGCGCTCCGCGGAGCTCGTCGACGACGTGGTACTCGGCCTTGTAGTTCTTCGCGAGCCAGACCTCGCAAGCGCGCGAGAACTCGTCGAAGTACTGGAACTTCACGGACAGATCGAGGCACTTCTTGAGCGCCGGCTTCGCGTTGCCGACCTTGAACGGCTCGGACGCGCCGTCGAGCGCCGAGTAGTACGTGCCGCGGATCTCCGCGTCCTTCTTCCACGCCTCCGGAATCGGCGCGCGGCGGAAGTCGTCGACGAAGTCACCCCACATCAGACCGGAGCGCGAACCGGCGGCGATGACCCACTTCGGCGGCGGGATGGGCTTCAGCTCGAGGATCTTGATGTACTCGGGCTCGACCTTCGTGATCGCTTCCTTCTTCTTCGTGTACCAGTCCTTCACCTTGCCGTTGATGTGCTTCATCACGGAGTCCTTGTCGCCAGGACCCTGATAGGCGGGGAACTTGAGCGTATCGACCTCGGCGCGCCGCTTCTCTTCGGCCGAGTAGAAGAACGCTTCGCCGACGGCGTTGAGCGCCTTCGCGAGGCGGCGATCTTTCTGGCCGTCGTCCTCGTTCGGGTAGGCGTCGCGGATCCTCCGCTCGGCCGCCGCCGGATCCGACCAGAGGCCACGCACCTTCGCGTACTCGCCCTTGGCCAGGTTGTCGGCGTTCTTGATCTTCGTGTAGACGCGACCGAGCGTGGCGTGAGCCTGCGCCTGGATGTCGGGCGGCGACTTGTCGATGACGCCCATCGAGCCGGTCAGCGCGCCCTTCGCCTTGTCCCAGTCTTCCTTCTCCGCGTAGTGGGCGCCGACCGCGAACGCGATCGCCGCCGTTTGCGCCGGCTTCGACGCGCCGTAGTTGCGGTTGAACTGCTGCGCGGCCTTGATCGCTTCCTCTTCCTGGCCGAGGCCGAGGCGGAGGATGACGGCGTCGGAGAGCGCCTTGTCGGCCTCGGGCGCCTTGGGGTCGTTCTTCGCGTACTTCTCGTACCACTCGGCCGCGAGGTCGTAGACCGCGATGGCCTGGTAGTTACCGCCGATCTCGTAGACGGCCTTCTTCGCCCAGGGGGAGTTCCCCTTCGTCTTCTCGTCGTACGCGAGGAGCGAACGACGGACGGTGATCGCCTTCGCGACGAGGCGAGCGGCCTGGAAGGCGCGCGCGGCGTTGTACGCGATCTCGTCGCACTTCTCCGCCTGCGGGGACTGGCCGGCGTTGACCGGATCCTGGCAGTACTTGCGGAACATCTCGAAGTAGGCCGCGCCGCCCTTCTCGTAGAGCGCGAGGGCCTCCTTGCCGCCTTCCTTGTCCGCGTTCTTGACCGTGTTTTCGGCCTTGAGGCGCAGGATGTCGACCTGGATCTTGTTGAGCGCCGTGCACTGCTCGGCGTTCTTGGCGGCCTTGTCCCCCGAGCAATAGAGCTCGAGGAACTTCGGCACGTCCGTCTCCATGTCGTCGAAGCAGGGGAGCTTCTTCATGTGCGCGCCGAGCACGTTGATCGACTCGAGGTAGAGCTGCGACGCGTAGAGGCCGGCGTCACGATCGGAGTGGTTCATCGCGATGTCGCGGAACCCGATCGCGGCCTCCTCCCAGTGCTGCGCCTCGAAGTACGTACGCGCGCGGGCGTACTTCACCTCGACGAGCTGCTCCTGGCCGGCGTTGTCCTTGTCGGCGGGCTTGATGTAGCAGATGTACCGATTGAAGGCCTGGACCATGCCCTTCTGGTTCTCGGTCATCTCCTTCGGCTTGAGCTTCTCGGCCTCGTCGACCTTCTTGGCCTTCGGGTCTTCCTTCTTGCCTGGAAGATTGCCGGCGCCCTTCCGGTCCGTGCCGCCCTTGTGCGTCTCCTCGTAGATGTTCTGGTAGCAGAGCACCGACGCGTACGCGGCCTCGGCCGCGTCCGGCCCCGTGGGGTTCTCGGAGACGACGGAGTCGAAGGCGGGGCCGCACTTGGCCCAGTCCTTCTGGAAGTAGAGCAAGTCCGCCATGGCGTACTTGATCTTGTAGATGGTCGGCCAGTCCTCCTTGACGATGCGGGGGAACTGGAACTTCGAGAACTCGTCGGCGGCCCACGTGTCGACGACGCGCTTGTAGAGATAGGCGGCGAGGCCCATCGTCTTCGTGTCGCCGGTGCCGCGCTGGCCCTGCGAGCCGACGGCCTCGAGGTGCCACGCCATCGCCGTCTCGGTCGCGAGCGCCGCGCTCTTGTTCGCGCACTCCGACTTCTGCTCGGCGGTGTAGTTGCCGTTCTTGACCTCGTTGTAGACCTTGACCTGGTTGTCGATCTCCGCCTTGATGGCCTCCTTGTTGGAGGACTTCATGGCCATCGTGGCCTCGGAGATGTGCGCCTGGTAGATGCAGTGACGGCCGCCCTTGTCGCGGACGATGAGGTCCTTGTAGAGGTCGATCGCCTCGGGATAGTGACCCGTGTCGAGGTAGTTCAACCCCAGGTCATCCATCATCTTGTAGGTCTTCTCGCTCGACCCGCCCTGGTCGCCCGAGATGTTCTTGAAGAAGTTGTACGCCTGCTTGGGGTCGCCCTTCAGCGCGTAGACCGGGATGACGTCGCGACGCGCGCTGTCGGCGAGCTTCGCGGCGCCCGGCAGCTGGTTGTGGACGACGCCGAACTCGATGGTCTTCTTGAAGGCGTTGAGCGCCTTGTCCATCTCGCCCTTGTTCCAGAAGACGTAGGCGAGCTTGTACCAGGCGTAGCCGTAGACCTTGTTGTTCGGCGGCGGGTACTTGATGACCTGCTCGTAGGCCTGCGAGGCGAGGTCCCACTTCGACGGATCACCCTGGGCCTCGTTGAAGAAGAGCTCACCGAACGCGAGGTACGCGTTCGGGATGTACTTCGAGTCCGGGCGCTGCTTGATGAGGTCGTAGTAGACGGACCGCGCGTTCTTGAGATCGTTCGCCTGCTCGTACTCGTAGGCGAGGTAGTAGAGGACCTCGTCGAGCTGCGAGTAGTTCGGGTAGTCCTTGACGATGAGCGTGTAGTTGTCGATCGCCTTCTTGCGGGCGGCCTTCAGCACCTGCTCGGCCTGGTTGGCCTGCGTCTGCTGCTGGCCGGCGGCCTGCGGGTTCGTCTTCTTGAACCCGTCGCGCTTGATCTCCGCTTCCGTCTTGTCGCGGAACGCGGCGGCCTCGAGCTCGACGTAGCCTTCCGCGAGGCGGCGCGCGAGCTGCGGCCGGTCCGGCGCGTTCTTCTTCGTCGACTCGAAGAGGCGCTCGAGCCCCTGGATCTCGGTGACGAGGAGCGCTCGCTGACGCGCGGCAAGGCGGCTCTTGCGCTCGTCGCGCGGAGCATCCTGGAGCGTCGGCATGTTCGGCTTCGTCTGCTGATCACGCTTCTTCAGATCGGCAGGAGGCGGCGCCGAGTGGAAGTTCGTCTGCGGGGTCTTCCCCCGCTTGCCGACGTCGAACTCCTTCGGTCCCGCCCCTCCGCACGCGTTGAGCGCCTGCTTCGACTTGTCTTCGATGCAGACACCCTGGGCGGAGGCCACGACGGCCCCCGTCATCACGGCGCTCAGGACCAGAGTCTGGACAACAACCTTCATGAGAAACCCTACCTCCCGCACTTCGAGGTGATGGTCTGACGATAGAACCCGAGCTCGTCGCGCCAGTACTCGCCGTCGAACGGCCAGATGACGTGCTCCTCGTCGGGCTTGACGATGTTGCGCTCGGACTCCTTCACCGTGACCTGCGAGCCCGCGATGGCGGACTCGAGCTGACCGCGCTTCGCGGCGGTCACGTCGATGAGGATCTTCGCGCTGTCGCGCAGGTGCTCGTTCAGCTCGTCGAGGTTCCGCTGGTAGCGTTCGCGAGCGAGCTGACCGGCGTTACGGACGGCGATGTCACGCGCGAGCTGCAGCGCGTCCTTGACGTCGTTGCCGAGCGCCGACTCGCGGAAGCTCGGAGGCGCCTTCGTGAAGCGCTTCGACTCGTCGTCGAGGACCTGGACGTACTGGAGGTGACGGAGCAGCTGGCGATCCGAGAGCGCGTTCTTGACGATGATCTTCGTGGGGCCCGTGAGGCCCGCCTTGTCGTCGCGGACGTCCTTCAGGAACTTGTAGAACGGCTCGTCGGCCTCGTCGCCCTTGAAGCGATCGAGGACCTTGTTGAGGTCGTTGTAGATCGGCTGGTACTTCGTCTGGAACTTGGCGACGATCGTCTCGGCGTCGTCGTACTGGCAGTTCGCGAAGTAGATGACGGCCTTGAGGATGTCCGCTTCCGGATAGAACGAGTTCGGGAAGTACGGGCTCTGGATCGTGTGGATGTTGCCGAGCGCGTGCGCGTAGTCGCCGGCCATGAAGTACGCCCACGACTCCTCGAAGAGGGCGTCGAGCCAGTACTCGCTCGCGACGTCGACCTTGTTCCAGTACTTCACCGCGGCCGAGAGCTTGGAGCTGTCGATCGTCGGCGCGTTCTGGTCGTCGAGGCGGACGGACGCCGAGTAGTACGTGCGCGCCATCGAGAGGAACGCGAGGTCCCTCATGCGGTCCTCGTCCTCGAGGCCCTCCATGCCCTCGTCGATCGCGCCGACGATGCGCTGGAACGACTGCACCGCCGGGACGGACTTGCGCAGCTGGACGTTCGAGATGCCGCTGAAGAACTGCGAGCGGATGTAGTACTTCGACTGGCGGTCGACCTTCGAGAAGAGGCCGAGGGCCGGCTCGTACTGGCGGTTCCGGTACTTGTACCGGCCGAGCAGGTAGTTGAGCTGCCAGTAGAGCTCGCGCTGGTTCGAGTTGTTGAACTTCTCGACCTGGGCGTCGTTGTACTTGCCGACGCGCTCGACGATGTCGGCGGGCTCCGGGAGATCGGTCGCGAGCTTCGCGAGCCAGAGGAGCGTCTCGTTGAACTTGAGGTGGTTCGGCTTGTCGGCGATCTCGGAGAAGATGCCGTAGGCGCCCTGGTAGAACTTGAGGCGGTAGAGCGCGATCGCGAGGTGGTACTGCGCGAGCTGCTTGTTGCCCTCGTCGTCGCCCGTCTCGCCCTTCGCGACACGCGAGAGCGCGAGCGCCGCGTCTGCCCACTTCTCACCGTCGAAGAGGCGCTTCGCCTGCGCGGCCTGCTCCGTCATCTGACCTGCGACCGGCGGCGGCCCGGAGTCGCCCGGCTTCGCGGGTGCGGCCTTGCCCGTCTCGTGCGGCTCCTCGTCGAGCTCGATCGCCTGGGAGCCGCCGCCCGCGGGCGCGCCCCCGGCCGGCTTGCCTACCGGCTTGCCCGCCGGCGGCTTCGGCCTCGCCTTCTGCGCGAAGGCCGTCGTGGGCGAGCCTGCGATGGAGAGCGACAGGAGCGTCGCGGCGGACGCGACGAGCAGCTTGCGCAAGGGAGAGTGACGCATCCTTTTCGATCCTCGTCTTCGAGAGCTTCGTGCCTCGCGAGCCGATGGCGGGACTCCACCGAGCCGGCCAAGAAACGCGGCGGTGGCCGCGTCGTCGTTCGCGCCTCTCTCCTGCGGAGAGAGTGGTGAGGGTGCTGCAGCGGTCGGACGGAGCCGCGCGTCCGCCGAAAAGTTCAACGTTTCTGAAGTGATAATCCTGCGGGGCCGCGGAATGGTACGGAGCAAGATCCGATTTTGTCAATGCCGATTTGGGATGGCCGGAGAGGAGAGGACCCGTGCCGCGATGCGTGACGCGCGTCCGTGAAAAGATCCGCGCTGGTCGCAACGCGGACCACGTGCACGGCGTCTCGCGTGAGAGGACTGACGCCTGAGGGGGGGGCGATCTTGGCTCCTCGTGGTCCACACGAAGACGGAGCCGCGGAAACCCGGCCATCCTCTCAATCGATGCTTGACCGTTCTCGGCTCACGGAAGTACCGTCCCGCCCCACGATGACGCGCGTGCTTGTGACCGCCTTCTTGTTGGGAGCTGGCTTGCTGTTCGCGAGCCCGGGCTGCAGCGACGAGGGCGTGGGCGATCCGTGCACTCCGGAGCAGGAGTTCAACCCGGACTTCAACGGCTTCGACGAGAAGGAAGTCAACGTCGAGTCGAAGAGCTTCCAGTGCCGCACGCGCGTGTGCCTCGTGAATCACTTCCGTGGTCGCGTGTCGTGCCGCTACGGCCAGTCGGCCGAAGGCTCGCCGCCGACGAACGGCGCGCCTTGCACGGTGCCCGGCACCGACCAGGCCGTCACCGGCAACGCGGCCGACACGCGCCGCAAGGCTGCCGTCAGCGCCCAGTGCGTCGACCGCTCCGCGGACAAGACGGTCTACTGCTCCTGCCGCTGCGCCGACATCAACGGCAACCGCCCGGGCGACCAGACGTTCTGCGACTGCCCCGACGGGTTCACGTGCGAGCCGCTCGTCACGTCGATCGGCCAGGGCAACGAGGGTCTCACCGGCTCGTACTGCATCAAGGCGGGCACGCGCTACGACGCGACGACGGCGTGCACGCAGGGTGACTGCGACCCGAACGATCCCGCGCGCAAGTGCGGTTCCGGGACGTGAAGGGGACCTGAGTCCCTGCCGCGTACGCATGTTCGCGGGGTGAAGGCCCTCGCGCTCCTCGACCGCAATCGCCGTAAGGCCTCCCGCACGGGCGAGGCCTTGCCGGCGCCGCACGCGCGCGGTCGCGAGGCCGAAGACCTCGCCGTCACCGATCTCGAAGCCCAGGGCTTCCGGCTCCTCTGGCGGAACGTCCGCATCGGCGCGCTCGAGGTCGACATCGTCGCGAAGAAGGACGACCTCGTCGTCATCGTCGAGGTCCGCGCGCGCGGTACCGGCGCCCTCGAAGGCCCCCTCGCGAGCATCTCCCGCACCAAGCGGCGCGCCCTCCTCGCCGCCTCCCGTGGCCTCTGGCGTGGCCGCCTCGCCAAGATGCCCGACGTCGCCCGCGTCCGCATCGACGTCGCCGCCGTCACCTACGACGCCGCGGGCACCCCCACCCTCACCTGGGTCCGCGGCGCCCTGACCGAAGACGACGCCTGACCCCGGATCACGACGGCCCTCGGGGCGCGTGACCCGCGACGGCGTTCCGGCCCCGCACAGGCGGCGCAGGACCGGAGGCCCCTCTCGCCAAGCGAAAAGGAGCGGAGCCCCTCCTCGCGATGCCTGGAAAGACGTGACGAGAATGGTTTGGGGGGAGGGCTCTGGGCGGCGCGCCCCCCGCAGCCCGCACGACCGCGACCTCATCGCGCAGGCGAGAGGGGCCTCCGGTCCGTAGCCGCCCTCCCGGTAGAAACCCCCGCCCTACTTGTCGAGCGCGGCCCTCATCTCGTCGCGCACGAGCGCGATCTTCGCGATGGCCGCGTCGCTCGCCCCCGACGTCCGCGCAGCCTCCATCGCGTCCTCGAGCTCGGCGACCTCGCGGCGCTGACGGTCCTTCAGCTTCTCGACCATCGCGGCGAAGACCTCGAAGAAGTCCTGCAGCTCGTCGCCCTTCCGGAGGCGGCCCTGGAAGTTCAGCTTCCCGTCGCCGACCTGACGAAGGAGCATCTTCATCTTGTAGATCGGGCCGACGACCTTGTGCGTGATGTAGATGCCGACGAGGCCGATCATCACGACGAGGAGGAAGAGCCCTGCGACGAGCGACATGAGCATCGTGCGCTGCTCGGCGAGCGTATCGGCCTGCTGCGCCGCGAGCTGCTCGTGCTTCTTCTTGAGCTCCGCGTCCTGCTTCTTGTCGCCTTCGGCGAAGCTCTCGACGAGCATCGGATCTCCGCCGAAGTTCTGGATGCTCATCTTCACGAGCTCGCTGTTCTTGCGGCTCTCCTCGAGGAGCTCCTGCCCCGTGCCGATCACCTTCTGGCTCTGCGCGGTGACCTTCGAGCTCGTGTGATAGAGCGACCCGCCGAGGATGACGCTGATGAGCAACGCGACGCCGATCAGGTAGCCCGTCCACTTGAGCTGGAAGCGCGTGTCCAGCATGTAGTTGCGGATGCTCCGCTTGTACTTCGGAGGAGCAGCGCCGGCGGGGGTCGGGGGCAGGGCCCCCTCGGGTCGTGCAGAGGTGGTCATCGGGGATCTCTCGGTTTCAGAAGAACGCGCTGGCGTTCTGGGCGATCTGCTCGCTGGCGAGGCTCGAGGCGATGTCGAGGAGCTGGTCTTCGGAGGACTTGTCGGTCGCCCCGACCCCTTCCTTCGTGACTCCCTTGTCGACGTTGCCGACGAGCGACTTGCCCGGGTACTTGAAGATGCCGATCTTGACCTTCACGCGGAGGTTGCCCCCCGCATAGTCGAAGCGATCGACGGCGATGGCGAGGTAGAGCCCCTTCATCTTCCGCTTCGCCATCTTGTCCTTGGCGGCGTCGGGGGTCTCGTTCGAGGGCGCGAGCTGCACGGTGCCTGCCGCGTCGAGCTTCGACTTGATCGCGGAGAGGACGATCCGCTCGACGTCCGTCTGCGGGCGGCCCGTCGAGTTCGCGACCGAGGAGAGCGCGATGTAGAACTTCGCGTTCGGGTTCTCCTTGATCTTCCCGTCGTCACCGCCCGAGCCCGAGGAGTCGCCGGACGCGCCGAGGGCGTCGAGCGCGCGCGCGATCTGGATCTTCACGCCCTCGTTGGTCTCGGACGCGGCGCGCGCCTTGAGGCAGGGCAGCGACGCCGGGCGATTGAGCCGCTTCAGCGCGACCGCCGAGGCCTGACGCACGACGTCGCTCCCGTCCGAGAGCGCGCCGCAGAGCGGGTCGACGGCTGTGTCGTCGTTGGTCGCGCCGAGCGCCAGCGCGGCGTTGGTGCGGACACGAAAGTCGTCCGACCTGAGCTTCTCGGCCAGGAACTTCACGCGCGCCTCGTCGGCGTGAGCGCGCCCGGACACGCTCATCACCATCAGCGTTGTCAGGAGCCCCGCCCCCCAGAGGCGCACGCGCGGCATCGTCACTCGGAACGTATCACGCATGAGTGTCACTCTCGCAATCCTCGCGCGCGAGGATGGGTCGCGCGCGGGCAGTCGGTCTGTCTGTCTCGCCGTTTTCCTGTCCCGTTGCCCGTTGCCCGTTGCCCGTTGCCCGTTGCCCGTTGCCGGTTCCCCGTGCCCCGTAGGCCATCGGCTGCGTCGGGGTCGCTGCTGCGCCGAAGCGTAAGACGTGAGTAGCCCCCTCGACCTTCACTCGCTCCCGCATCCCACGAAGGACACGCCGGGAGCAGACGCGAGGAACGTCGTCGATCTTACGCCATCTCCTCGTCGCCCGTGTTGCGCTAGCGTTCGCCTTGGTGACGGTGGAACGCGAAACCCGCGAGGTGCGCAGGCGACGTGCGCGACGGGCCCGCATGTGGGGCGCGTACCTCCGCGGAGCGGTCGCCGCCGTGGTCGCGCTCGGCGCCTTCGGCTCGGCGGCTTCCGGGCTCCCCGTCGCGGGAGCCCAGGCCCCGCTCGTGATCCGGGTGCGAGGCGCGGGTCGCATCGAAGCTCGCGCCTCGCGCGCCGACGGCGAGGCCCTCGTCTATGGCGCGCTCACCGACGACGCGGGCCGGCCCCTGACCGCCGAGACCCTGTCGGTCCACGTGAGGCGGGAGAGCGACCCGCGCGACGGGCGCACGGCCGAGTCGCTCCGCGCGGCGCGCGGGTGTGACAGCGGAGGTGACTCTGCGCTTCCCGGCGCGCCCCGCGGCGCACCGACGGCGTACGGCGTACGGGTGACGGGCCCGACCGACGCCCCGGAGGTCCTCCTCGTGACCGACGAGGACGGGCGATTCTGCTTCCGGACGAAGCTCGACCCCGATCGCTACGGCGCCGAGCTCTCGTGGAAGGGCAAGAGCCTGGTCGAGCCCGCGCAGCTTCGTCTCGCCTTCGACACGTCGAGGCAGGCCCTCGCCCTCAGGTTCGATCCCACGCCGCGCATCGTGCTCCTCGACGCGCCGCGCGCGGCGTTCGAGGTCGTCGCGCTGCTCGACGAGAACGGCTCGCCGACGGTCGCGCCCGGCCTCTCCGTCACGCTGGCGACCGAGGCGGGCACTCCGCTCGGCGTGGAGACGACGGATCGGTCGGGGCGGGCGCGCTTCGCGCCGGAGAGCGCGAAGCTCGGCCCCCCCGGTCGTGGTGAGATCCGCGCGGCGTTCGCCGGCAACGCCGACGTCGCGTTCGCTTCCCAGGTCGTCGAGGTAGAGCGCCACGTGAAGGTGTCCGTCCGGGTCCCCGCGGCGGAGCGTTCGGAGCTCGAACGGAAGGTGCCGGACGACGGCATCCCGCTCGCGGTGGACGTGGCCTCGGTCGCGGGCCCCGTCCCCGAGGGCACCGTCGAGGCGCGGCTCGGAGACGTCGTGATCGGCGCAGCGCCCGTCGAGCGCGGGGTCGCAAAGCTGGTCGTGACCTTCACCGCGCAGGGCGAGGAGGCGCAGGTCAAGCTCCGCTACGTTCCGCTGTCGCCGTGGTACGAGGCGCTCGGTGAGACGGTCGTGCGCGTGCCGATCCGCGGGCCAGGCATTCTCGCGAAAGCGCCCGTGCTCGTCGCGGGTCTCGCGGTCCTCGCGTTCTTCCTCCTCGGCCGCGTGACGTCGTCGGCGCGGAAGACGAAGCCGACGCCCGACAAGAAGGTCGGCGCAGTGCGCGCGGGCAAGGCGCGCGTCGAAGTCGTACGGCCGGCGGTGCGCGGGGAGCGAGGGTGGACGGGCCGCCTCGTCGACGCGCACGAGGGCACGCCGATTCCGGGCGCCCACGTGTGGATCGAGCGCGGGTCGTTCGAGGGTCGCGCGGTGCTCGCGACGACCACCACCGACGTGGAGGGTCGCTTCGTGCTCCAGGATCCTCCGGCCGGCCTCGCCTCCGGCGAGATGCTCGGGGCGGAGTCCCGTCTCCACGCGCGCCACGTGCAGCCCCTGCCAGGCCCGGGGGAGCTGTCGATCTCGCTCGTCCTCCGGCGGCGCGCCCTCCTCGGCCGCATGGTCGCGTGGGCGCGGCGCGCCGGAGGCGCCTTCGACGTGAAGCCCGAGCCGACGCCGGGGCACGTGAAGCGCGCCGCGGGGGACGACTTCCGCACCGCGCGCTGGGCCGACGAGGTCGAGCGGGCCGTCTTCGGTGCCGGCGAGATCGACGCGCGGGCCGAGGCGGAGATCGATCGCCTCGCCCCAGGTGGCGCTCTGCCCCAGCCGCCGCCTGCGGGCCACGAGACGCAGGCCGGAAATGCCCCTCCGGACGCCAAACCGAGCGCCCCAGACCTCGGCGACCCGGGGTCCTGACGCGACCGTCGTTGACGGGCTGCCGCACGGGTCCTTATAAGGGTCGCCCCTCGGCGTTCCCGCGCCGGAGGCCGAGAGGAGCGCACTCCGCGAGTCGCGATGGACAACCTTCCGATCGTCATCGCCGTCATCGTGGCGGCGTTCATCGCCGTCTACTTCCTCTTCCTCCGCAAGAAGGAGGAGGAGCTCCCCCCCGCCGCGAAGGACACCGCGGAGACCCGCAAGGAGACCGGGAAGGCGAAGACAGAGGAGCCGGAGGGCCGAAGGCCGTCCGTCCGCGAGAAGACTGCCGGTCCGGCCCCCGAATCGCTCGCCTCCCAGGACGTGCTGCCGACGTCCGACTCGCACGAGGCGGCCGTCGTCCAGGAGCCCACGAAAGCGGCGCCGCCGGTCGTCTCCAAGAAGGACGTCGCGGGCCTCCGCAAGGGCCTGGCGGCCACGCGCGGCGGCTTCATGGCGCGCCTCAAGGCGATCTTCACCGGCAAGAAAGAGATCGACCCGGCCATTCTCGAGCAGATCGAGGAGGTCATGTTGACGAGCGACGTCGGGGTGAAGACGACGCAGGCGATTCTCGAGCGTCTCCGGGACAAGCTCTCGAAGAACGAGCTCGGTGACACCGACGCCGTCTGGGCCGCCCTTCGTGCGGAGGCAGCGCGGATCCTCGAGGTGGAGGGCGCCGGCTCGGCGCGGCCGACCGACAAGACACTCGTGATCCTCATGGTCGGCGTCAACGGCGTCGGGAAGACGACGACGATCGGCAAGCTCGCCACCAAGTGGACGGCCGACGGGAAGAAGGTCGCCCTCGGCGCGGGGGACACGTTCCGCGCCGCCGCCGTGCAGCAGCTCGAGGTGTGGGGCAAGCGCGTCGGCGCCGAGGTCGTCAAGGGCAAGGAGGGCGCCGATCCGGGCGCCGTCGCCTTCGAGGCGACCAAGAAGGCCGTCGAGAGCGGGGTCGACATCTTGCTCGTGGACACCGCGGGTCGCCTCCACACGAAGGTGAACCTGATGGACGAGATCAAGAAGGTGAAGCGCACGATCGGCAAGGCCCTCGACGGCGCGCCTCACGAGGTCCTCCTCGTGCTCGACGCGACGACCGGTCAGAACGCGCTCACCCAGGCGACGCTCTTCAAGGAAGCGCTCGACCTGACGGGGATCATCTTGACGAAGCTCGACGGCACGGCGAAAGGCGGCGTGGTCCTCGGCGTGTGCGATGAGCTCAAGCTACCTGTCCGTTACATCGGCCTCGGCGAACGCGCGGAAGATCTCCGCGAGTTCGTCGCGGCCGACTTCGTCGAGGCGCTCTTCGGCCGCGACGACGACGCGGAGGCGGCGTGAACGTGAAGGATGCAAGGAACTTCGAGCAGGCTCCTGTTTTGAGATTGCTCGGCTGAAAAAAATCGTGATATCGTGCCCGCCGTCGTTGCGGTAGGGCCGAATCCCCAATTTTTCTCACGTGTTACGGAGTGCCGCCGGATGATTCGCAGAGGGACTTGCGGAATGCTCCGAATCGACCGAATCGACCCAATTGCGGGGGCCGCGAGGGCCGACCGAACCGCGAGGGGCGGCAGAAGGCGAACTGGAAGGGGTTCTCGATGAAGCAGGCTCGATGCGGACTCCTCTTGGCAGCAGCGTTGCTGCTGTCCACCTCTGCGTTCGCGCAGGGGCGGAAGCCCGCGGGCGGAAAGCCGGCACCCGCTCCGCCGCCGGCCACGGCGCCCGCTCCGGCGCCCGCCCCGGCAACGGGAGGCGGTGACATCGAGCTCGACGACCCGGGCAGCAAGCCGGCCGAGCCCCCGCCGACCGGTGGAGACACGGGCGCGACCGGTGGCGGCGGCGGCATCTGCGAGATCGATCCGACCGCCTGCCCGAAGCAGGGCGACATCGGCACGCTCGCGAAGCGTGACGTGCGCGCCGAGGTCTACGCCGTCCAGCAGATTTACGCGCTCCGGCGCGGTCGCTTCGAGCTGAACCCGTACTGGGCCTTCAGCTTGAACGACCAGTTCGTCACCCACCCGGGCCCGGGCCTCGCGGTGAACTACTACCTGACGAACGTGCTCGCCGTCGGCCTCGCGGGGACGTACTACCAGCCGTTCAACGGTGACTCGGACTTCAACTTCCAGAACCGTCGCGCGACGCGCCTCGCGGTTCCGTTGAACGAGTACCAGATGGCGGGGTTCTTCAACTTCACGTACGTGCCCATGTACGGGAAGTTCTCGGGCTTCAACCAGTTCATCTTCCACTACGACGGCTTCCTCACGGGCGGCGTCGGCGCGGTCCGTTCGCGTCCCCTCGCGGTCATCGACCCCGACAACCGCAGGTTCGACTGGAACACGAGCGTCGCCATGGACCTCGGGTTCGGTCTCCGCATCTTCTTGAACCGCTGGTTCGCCGCGACCGCGCAGCTCCAGGGGTTCGTCTATTCGGAGAAGATCGAGAACACGACGGTTGCGGCCACGGTGCAGGAGCAGCGTGACCCCGCGACGTGGGCTCCGAACAGCGACCTCACGGTCGCGATCCAGGCGCAGATCGGCGTCAGCGTCTTCTTGCCCTTCAGCTGGGAGTACAGGCTTCCCAAGTGAGCTCGGGAACCACGCCTCAAAGGATGCCCACGATGCGTACGCACAGCTCCCCGAAGCGCTCGGCCTTCGCCGTCGCCGTCGCCACGTTCGCGAGTCTCGCGACCATGGCCACGCCGAGGCCCGCCCAGGCGCAGGAAATCCAGATCACCGGCCCGCTCGCGGGCCAGCCCCCCGTCCGTCGTCTTCGCCAGTACCGCGAAGGCCGCGCCGACATCACCGTCGGCTGGGCGCCCACGCTGCTCGACGAGTACCAGCGCACGCACTTCGTGGCGGGCCGGCTGCAGTACAACCTCTTCGAGTGGCTCGGCGTCGGCGTGTTCGGAGGCTTCGGGCTCGCGAGCCTGAACACCGACCTCACCGATCAGATCCAGGCGAACTCGCCGCGTAACTCGCGGACGGCCGTGAACCTCCCGGGAGGAAACGCGCAGTTCGACGAGCAGACCGGGAAGATGCAGTGGATGGCGACACCGCAGGTGACGTTCAGCCCGTTCCGCGGAAAGCTCGCCGTCTTCCAGAAGCTGTTCACGGACACGGACCTCTACCTCCACGGCGGCGCGGCGTTCGTCGGCGTCCAGGAGCGAGGGAACTGCGGTCCCGACGCGGGCCAGGTCCGCTGCACGGACGCACGCTCGTTCGCGACGACGAGCCGCGTCGCGGTCGCGCCGTCGTTCGGCCTCGGCATCTCGCTCTACCTGTCGAACTTCATCAGCGCGAACCTCGAGTACCGCGCCTTCCCGTTCGCCTACAACCGGGGCGGGTTCGACTCGCGTGGGTCCGGACCGGGCGAGAACTTCCCCAACCCGGAAGGTCGCATCGACAGCGAGGACCAGACGTTCAAGTTCAACCAGATGGTCTTCCTCGGGGTGGGCTTCCACCTCCCGACGACGCCCAAGCTGTCGGACTGACCCGACCCGACTCGTGAGGGACCGGACGCGCGCCTCACCGGCGTTCGTCCGGTTTCTTCGTTCTGGAGCTCTCGCGCTGTCGCGAGAGCGTCAGCGCTTCAGGATCTTGCCGTCGCTCGTGAGCGAGAACTGATGCGGAAGCGCGCGGCGCGCGGCCTCCCAGTGCTCCTCGGGCACGGTCCACCCCTGCGCCGCGAAGCCGTCGGCGATGCGCGTCCGGACCCGGACGCTCTCCTCGTCGACCAGGACGGCGACGAGCGGACCGATCGACGCCGCATCCTCCTGGGCGAGCGTGGTGGCCGTCGCGTGGAAGCGCGCCGGCTCGTTCACGTCCTGGAGGAACGGTTCGACCGCCTCACGGATCTTCGGGTGCTTGTGCTCCTCGAGCGCGGCGAGGAGCTGGAGCTTCGGGTCGATGAACTTCGCGTACTCGGTGTCCCAGCGCGAGAGCCAGGTGAGAAGCTCCTCGACGAGCTCCTCCTCCGCCACGAGCTCCTTCAGGATCCGGAGCGGCCAGGCCAGGCTCTCCGCCTTGCCGGCGAACGCCCGCACGGGCTCGAGCGCGTCGCGCCCGGTGTTGACGATGCCTTCGAACGCGGCGTCCTTCTCTTCCTGGTCCGTGATCGACGGGTCCGTCTGGAAGTTGAAGCGCTTCATCAGCGCCTCCACCGCCTCCGGCGACTTCAGCTTGCACAGCTCGTTGATGGCCTCGGCCCTGTCGTACGACTGCGCCCGCTTGTCCGCGACGACTCCCGCCCACTTGGACGCCGGATTGCTCTTCTTCGCGCCGCCACCGGCCCCGCCGTCCGACCCGCCACCACTGCTCTTCTTGAAAAAATCGAGGAGGCCCATCGGTAGCCCCCTACCCTAAGTCCCCCGCCCGACCCGTGCACGCCAAAAACGCGCCAAACCCGCGCGCCGAACACCCCCAACCCCGCGACGAGCCCCAAAGACGAGGCGGAAAGACGAGGCGGAAAGACGAGGCGGAAAGACGAGGCGGAAAGGCGAGGCGGAAAACAAAGGGCCCATCCGCAAGGAGACCAAGCGCTGCCAAGGAGCCGAGCGAGACGTACTTCCTGTACGTCGCAGCGAGGCGACGCCGGCAGCGCGCCGGTATCCGCCGCGGATGGAGCCCCCCCTTCAGATCGCGATCGCGACGAGGACGACTTCGCGGCCGGTGGTCTGGACGTGGTAGCGGACCGGACGGCCCTGCTTCTGTGCCGCGTCCTGCTCCATGCCCTGGATGCGGCTTCGGAAGGCGGCGTCGGTGATGTGATCGACCTGCTCGCCGAGCGCCCGCTTCGCCGCGATGTATTCGGCGTAGAGGCGCGTGTAGTACTGCTCCGCCGGCTCCGCCGCGAGGCGGCCTGCGTCGACGCCGCCGAGGCTCGGGCCGCTACCGGCGCCGCCCGCCTGCGAGCGATCGACCGAGAGGGCGTCGCCGAAGTTCGCCGCCGTGGGGGCCTTCGAGACGCGCCCCTCGTCGTCCGTGTTGTCCTCCTCGACACCCATCAGCTGATTCAAGAGCTGGTCGATGCGGAAGGCGAGGCCGCCGAGCTCCGCGTGATCGAGCTCGAAGCGCTTGTCGGTCTGCCCGTTCAGGATGGCGAGGAGCCCCTCCTCCAGCATCGCGATCGGACGCGAGATGTAGTTGCCGAGGAAGAAGCCGCCCGCGGCGACGAGGCCGATGCCGAGGACCATGACGCCGAGGATCGACGTCGGGATCCCGTTGACGCCGTCGACGAGCGCCGGCGGAGCCGCCGCGACGACCGCCGTGCGCTTGCCGTCGGCGAAGCCCTCGAGCGGGGCCGCCGCGAAGATCACGCCGCCGGCGGCGCCTGCCACCGCGTGCCCGGCGCCGATCGCGTTCTTGACGTCGGCGGCGCCCAATTTCACGGCGTTCTTCACGTCGTCGCCCGCCGTCGGCGAGTTCGCGATGATGTCGCCGGCGGCGCTCGCGATGACGAGACCGCGGCCGCTCGTGCCCTCCGTCACCCTCGCGATCGCGTCGTTCAACGCGACCCCGAGGACGAGGACCGAGGACTGGCGGCCCGCTTCGTCGCGGATGGGCGCGTAGGAGGCGACGTAGTTGTCGGCCCGCTTCGTGTCCGTCCACACGTCCGAGCCCGCATGCGCCTTCGCGATCGCGTCCTTGAAGGCGGGATAGGCCGAGGCGACGTCGTCGCGGCGCGACAGGTTCGACCCGTTCCGGCCGACGATCTTTCCGGCGTTGTCGACGATCGCGACGAGCGACGGCTTCGCGCCGAGCGCGTCCCCCGCGGCGGTCGCGATGCGGTCGCACACGGCCGTCGCCGCGTCGCCCTGCGCCTCCGAGGTCGCCTTGACCATGACGGAGCGTGTGTCCGCTTCCTGCGCTTTCGTGGCGAGCCAACGCTCGGTCCGGAGGGCGTTCAGCTGCAGCTTCGCAGCAGCCGCCCCCGCGTCGTTCTGGGCGCTGCGCTTCAACTGATCCGTGCTGCTCGTGGCGGCGGCGAGCTGCGTTCGCACGATGGCGAACGCGAGCAACCCCACGAGGATCACGATCACGGCGTTGACGGCGATGATCTTGTTTCGCATTCCGGCCTCGGAACGTTCCCTCTCCGTCGAGGCCCGCGTGTAACCATAGTCGCGCGGGGCCTCGTACTTCCCCGAAGGCACGCTATCATCCGCTCCTTCGCCGCGGCAACCCATGACTGATGCGCTGCTCCTCTCGGACCCCAGGTTCTTCCGGCACCGCTCCCCGGGCTATCACCCGGAGAGGCCGGAGCGCCTCGAAGCCGCTCACGCCGCCGTGGAGCGCGCTCGGTCGTCTGCGGGCTTCTCGTTCGCGCCTGTCGCGCCGCGCGCGGTGACGGAGGACGAGCTCGGTCGCGTCCATACCCCGGACTTCGTGAAGTGGTTCCATACGCTCCGTGGCGAGCAGGGGTACATCGACGCGGACACGTACATCGGCGAAGAGAGCGTCGAGATCGCCGAGCTCGCCGCGGGCGGGACCCTCGCGATGGTCGACCAGCTCCTCGACGGCCCCGTGAAGCGAGGCATCGCCCTCGTCCGGCCGCCCGGTCACCACGCGCGGCCGGGTCAGGCGATGGGCTTCTGTCTCCTCAACAACGTGGCGCTCGCGGCTGCGCACGCGCGTGCGCGCGGAATCGAGCGTGTCGCCGTCATCGACTGGGACGTCCACCACGGGAACGGCACCCAGGAGGCATTCTACGACGACCCCAGCGTGCTCTACGTCTCGACCCACCAGTTTCCCTTCTATCCGGGGACGGGCGGCGTCCTCGAGACGGGTGAGCGCGAGGGCGCGGGGTACACCGTCAACGTCCCGCTCGCGGCCGGCGGGGGCGACTCCGTCTACCGTGGCGCATTCGAGCGGGTGATCCTCCCGGTGCTCGAGGAGTACGCCCCCGAGCTCGTCCTCGTCAGCGCGGGGTTCGATGCGAGCGCCCGCGACCCCCTCGCGGAGATGACCCTCTCGGCGGAGGCGTTCGGCTGGATGGCGCGCGAGCTGCGGACGATCGCGGATCGCTCCGCGGGCGGCCGCATCGGCATGGTCCTCGAGGGCGGATACGACCTCGTGGCGCTCGAGTCGGGCCTGCTCGCCGCGACGAAGGGGATGCTCGAGCGGACGGCGGTCGAGATCGCGCGGGACGTGGACGACGATGACGTGACGCGCGCGAGCCAGGCGGCCCGGACACGCTGGAAGCAGGTGGGTTGACGGGGGGGGAACGGCCCCCGCTCCACTTCGCCCCCGCTCGCCGCCGCCCCGCGTATGCTCGGAGGATGAGCAAGCGACTGACCCTCGAAGACCACGCGGACGAGATCCGCGCGGCGCTCGCCGTTCCTCGCCAGAGCGACCTCTTCAAGGCCGCGGTGGAGGCGGGCTACCTCGCCGCGCGCGCCGACGGCAACGTGTCCGCCGAGGAGCGCGCGACGCTCGCGAAGGCGGTCGAGATCCTGAGCCAGGGGCTCGTGATCGAGTGGGAGACGGAGGCGCTGCTCGACGCGTGCGAGGCGGCGTCCAAGGAGAAGCCCGATGCGGCGCGCGCCGAAGAAGTCGGCGCGACGTTGAAGGGCCTCGGCCAACCGGAGGCAGGCATCCTCGTCGCCGCCTTCGTGGCGCGCGCGATGAACGGCGTCGAGAAGGCGGAGGCCGAGATGCTGAAGGCGATCGGCAAGGCCGCCGGCATCAATGGCAAGACCGTGGGCGAGATCGTGAAGCGCGCCACCGGGCTCGACTGACGAGGTCCCGCTGCCGTGAACGCGCTCCGCGCTTCCATGGCGTCGCTCGCCGCCTTCGTCGGAGCTCTCGGGCTCTCCGCCGCCTGCGGAGCGTTCGAGGGAACGGACGATCCCGGCCTCACCTCGGTCGACGGCGGCGGCGGTGGCGATAGCGGTGACGCGGACGTGTGCCGCCCCATCTACTCCGTGATCGACGAGAGGTTCGACGTCGGCCTCGGCAGCCTCGACGAGGTCATCGTGCGGCCCACCGGCGCGACGCTCGGCGTCGTCGGAGGCGAGCTCGTCGCCTTCGCTCCCTTTCAAGATAGGTCGGAGGCCCAGGCGGGCCTTAGGCTCGAGCTCAGGGATCGCCCCGACTTCGATCACGCGCGCCTCCGGTTCGTGCTCGGGGGTCTCGTCGAACCGCCGCGAGGCTACTTCGTCGAGACGGGCTGCAGCCTCACCTTGGAGGCCCCCGGCGAGGACGCGTACTCGGCGGTGCGCGTCGAGGTCATCGGCCCGGCCGCGCGCCTCGACGACATCGCGCGCGCCGACGGTGGCACGAACGTCGAGAGCGGCCGAGGCAGCTATAGCGTCGTCCTCGGGACGACGCCGACGTCGATCCCGTTCGACCTCCGCATCACCGCGTCTTCGACCTACGACCGGATCGACACCACCGGGACCGTCGGCGGCGTCGCGGTGAGGGACGACACCTTCCTCGCCGGCAAGCCGCTCTCGCTCCGTCTCACCTGCGGCATCGACTTCGTCAACGTCTCGGACGACCCGGCGAAGGTCGACGCCGGTGCCGGCTATCGCGTCACCATCGACGACGTCCGGCTCGAGGTCTGCGGGCGCTGAGCTCGTCCGAGCCCGCCCGACGCTCGAGGGCGCCAGACGGGTCAGACGGCATTTTCGGGGTGACCGACGGGGATTGAACCCGCGACAGCCGGAACCACAATCCGGCGCTCTACCAACTGAGCTACGGCCACCGAGTGCGGCGACACCATAGCGTCATCGGCCCGAGTTGCAAGAGGGTCGTGAGCCACGACGGGCCCCACCCCCGAGCCCGAGCGCAGCCGAGGGAAGACTAGGGCGCCACGCCGGCCGTGAAGTCCTGGTCGATCACCGCAGTGATCTTCGCCGCCTCGACGGCGTTGTCGAGGATGAGCCCGACTTCACGGTTGTTGAAGAGGGCGTTCGACGTGAAGTTGTGCGAGCCGACGAACGCGTAGCTCTTGTCGACCACGAGCGTCTTCGCGTGCATGTCGGGCGTCTTGAGGGTCCGGACGGGTACGCCCGCAGCCTTCATCTTGGTGACGGCCTCCTGCTGCGCGTCGGACGGCTCGAAGTTTCCGTCGAGGACGACGCGCGTCTTCACGCCGGCCTGGTGCGCGAGCACGATCGCGTCGACGACGGCGCGATCGCTCAGCGTCTGGACCTCGACGTCGAGCGACGTCTTCGCCGTGTCGATGAGCGCGACGAGCCGCTGGCGCGCGTCGAGCGTGCTCGCCGACTGCGGCGACAGCACGAGGTTGCCGTTGAGGCTCGTGGCGGCGTTCGCGTAATCGCCTTGGAAGATCGTCTCGAAGTCCGCGACGTCCTTCGGATCCGAGTCTGTCGCGATGTACTCGCGGTTGGTCGACGGGCTCGACTCCGTGAGGTTCATGGTCATGACGAGCATCTTCTCGCCGTCGATGGCGATGACCTTCGCGTGCGTGAACGCGTAGCCGGCCGGCGCCCACACGACGTCCACGCCGCGCGACTTCAGGGAGTTGTACGCCGTCTGGTTCGAGCCAGAGCCCGACGGGAAGGTCTTGTTCAGCACGACCTTCACGTCGCGACCGGCCGCCTTCGCGTCGCCGAGCGCCTTGATCGCCCCCGCGTCGGTGAGGAGGTACATCGTCATGTGCACGCTCGTCTGCGCGGCCTTGATCGCGGCGAGGATCGCGGCGCCGTTGTCCGAGGGAAGGACCTGGACGGTCACCGCCTTCGTCATCGGGAGGACGCCGCCGTCGAGGTCCGCGGTGGGGTCGCGCCTCGGATCGGGGGTGGCCCCGTCGCCTACGGCGCCCGGGTACTCCCCGCCCGGTCCGAGCTCACCGCTCGCACCGCTCGAGCTCCCCTTCGAGAGCTCCGCGCTGTTGCAGGCCACAGCGGCGCCGAGGATGGCGCCGACGACTCCGAACCAAAGCCTCGTCACGGGGCCTACCATGACGTGGGGTCGACGCAGAGGCCAGGCCATTTCCGCGTCTCCGGTCGAAATCGCGGCGTCGCGTCCGCGCCCTCGACACTCCGCGTCAACGGCGGCCGCTCGCAGGACGAACGCGATCCGCAGGCGGAACGTCTCGCCGTCGCATGCGTGCGAAAGGGACCAGCCTCTCCCCGTGCCCCCGCATAGGATCGAGCGATGCCGACGCGCGCGCTCCCCGGCACCCCCGGCCTCCTCGAGAAGCGCCTCTCGTCGCGCGAGCGCCACGAGCCGGAGGCGATCGCGCGGCTCCGAGGCGAGGCCGCCTTGCTCGCCGCCGTGCGCACGACGCTCGGCGGTCGGATCCTCCCGCGGCTCGTCGAGGCGGGCGAGGACGAGCACGGTCCTTTCGTGCGCGTCGAGCGGTTCGACCTTCCCACCCTGGCGCTCCGGATCGAGGCCGACGGCGCGCTCCCCACGGACGTCCTCGAGCGCGCGATCCCGGCGGCGCTCGCGGCGCTCGCCGAGGTCCACGAGGCCAGAGACGAAACCGGCCCGCTGTGCCTCGTGCATGGCGATCCGAGTCCCGGCAACCTGGTCCTCTCCGACGACGGCTCCCGCGTGGCGCTCCTCGACCTCGACCTCGCGGTGTGGCGAGGGGCCCTCCCCCGCGACGGGGCCTTCCGCGGGACCCTCGCCTACGCCGCTCCCGAGGTCGCGCGCGGCGCGGTGCCGGACGTTCGCGCGGATCTCTTCGGGCTCGCCGCGACGCTCCTCCACGCCGTCACCGGGACGCCGCCGAGGCGCGCAGGGTCCGCCGCCGCCCTCCTCGCGCTCGCCGCGGAGGAGGACGTCCTCGAGCCCGCCGTCGCGAAGGACCTCGCCTCGCGGGGCCGTGCCCACGCCTCGCTCGTGGCGTGCCTCGCGTTCGCGCCCGCCGC
>JALHPN010000114.1 GCA_022842465.1 Polyangiaceae bacterium
CGTCCCTGCGACGCGGGCGACGCTCGCGGGGCGCGTCGCGGCGACGAGCCCTCGCCTCCTCACGTTCCACCCGGACGGGACGTCGCTGCTCGAGCAGCCGAACGTCTATGCCCTCTCGCCCCGACCGGCGGGGGGCGACGTCACGATCGAGCTCGACGGAGGCGGCCGGGCGATCCTCGAGGGCGAGGTGCAGGTGCTCGTCGGCACGACCGAGTCGGAGCACGAGGCGACCCTCGCGCACGCGGCCCTCGCGGCCGAGGTGGACTTCGGGGACGCTCGGCGCGCGAACAAGCGTGGACAGCTCCGCAGGGTCGGCCCCGGTGACGCCGTCGTCGTGCGGGGCGTCGCCTCCCCCGCCCCGGACGACGACGCGAGCTACCGCGAGCGGGGACGCGTGCTCCGCGTCGTCCCGGACGCGAGCTCCGATCCGGGCGTTCCACGCGCCGTGCTCCTCGCCGCCACGTCGCCGGCCGCGACGCTATGCACGTCACCGGCCGTCACGCAGCGGCTCGTCCTCGCCGTCGCGATCGCCGCCGCGGGAGCCGTCCCGCTCGCAGCCCTCGTCCCGTCGGGCACGGAGTCGGGGGGCGAACCCACCGCACCCATCACGCCGCCCGTCCTCGCCGCGTCCGCGGCCTCCGTGTGCAAAGGCGCCGTGCTCGACGCGCTCGCGCGGAACGATCCCGGCGTCGCCGCCGTCTCCTGCGAGTCGGCATGGGCGCGCGGCGTCGTTCGCTTCACCGAGGGGCGATTCGTCGACGCGAGTCGCGAGCTCACGGCCGCTCGGGCCGCCGATCCCTCCCTCGTACCGACCCTCACCGAGGCCGAGGCGCACCTCTTCGCGCACGACTTCGAGCATGCGGCGGAGGTCGTCCGCGCCATGTCGGCGAGCTTCTACCAGGGCCCCGAGACGGCGGAGAAGCGATACCTCGACTGCATCGGGAGCGTGCTGGACGCTCGCGCGAAGGAGCGCGTGGACGCCGGCCCCGGGCCCGTCAGCGAGGACGGATGGATGCACACCACCTTCCGGAAGATTTGCGGGACCCGCCCCTTCGCCAAGATGGCTCGCGAGCTCGACGCCGAGGGTCGGTTCTTCGGCGGCGACGACTGGAAGGACTTCCAGAACCACGACTACTTCGAGCAAGGGAGCTGGGATCCGGTCGCGAAGCCCTTCACGGCGGCCCTCGCGGCGCGGGCGCGGCTCGCGGCTCGGCCGATCGCGCTCGAGAAGCGACTCCTCGACCGGCTCGTCCTCGCGCCGTCGCCGGCGTCGCCGCACGCGTCTCCCCACGAGTACGGGCGCCTCGACCTCTTCTTCCACCGCGAGGCGGACACCTACGCGCGGATGAGCGGCTTCGCGGCGGACGTTGCCCTCTTCCATGCGTTCTCCGGACTACCGCAGAGGAGCTCGCGCTACTGGCCGATCCTCGACCGCGTCGCGCAGCATCTGGAGGCGAAGAAGCCGTTCCACGTCGTCGAGACGACCTTCGACTGGGAGAAGAAGGTCGTCGAAGACGAGGCGACCTTCCTCTCCTACGTGATGTCGCTCGGCGCGGCGGCGGCCCACGCTTCGGGAGACGGCGCGAGGCGCGAGCGCTACCGCGCCCTCGGCGAGGTCTACTCGGCGCATCTGCTCGGGAACCTCGTCGCGGCGGGGGACGCTCGAGCCGAAGGCGACGCGCTCACCGTGGGCGACGAGACCTGGCCGGAGCGCCGCGCGATCCTCGACGCCGGAGCGAGCGGCGACGCCGGAGCGGTGGTCTCCGCGCTGGTCTCTCAACGCTCGACGGGTCGCGACGTGCTCCCGCGCGTCCTCCCCCGTCTCCGCGACCGATCCGCGCTCGAGTCCTGGTACACGAGGAGCTTCCCCCCGCCCTGCGTCGGGTGCGGCGCGTCGGCCTTCCACGGGCACGTCGTCGAACGTCGCGACGTGGGCCTCGCGATCGGCGGGACCGTCGCCGCGGCGGAGGTCGAGCGCCTCGGGCCCGTCGTCGAGCGCTTCACCGATGCCCTCACCGACCCCGAGATCGCCTTCGAGCTCGACGAGCTCGAGACGTTCTTCGCCGAGCGTCGGTGAGTCATCGTCCCGCGTTCTTGTAGCTCTTCGGAACGAGGAACAGCGACCGGTCGAGGCGTCGCGGCGAGAAGCGCGTGACCTCGGCGCGGGTCGTCTCGTGCCCCTTGGCGTCCAGCTCGACGACGCGGAGCGGGAGCGCCGTTCGAACGGCGAGCTCCTGCATCCAGGGAGGGACGGAGGCCGCGTTGGGATCGACGAACGCGCCGCCCGACACGACGCATGCGATGTGCTTCCCGCGCTTGTCGAGGAGCTCCCAGAGCTCGCACTCACGGTCGGCGACGCGCTCCTTCTTGCCCGTCTTCGTGACCGTCACCTCGTCCGACGCCGCCCTGCCGCCGAGGACGGTCGCCGTGTACGACCGCTTCTTGTCGTCGAGCGTGAAGACGCGGAGCGACGACGTGTCGATCACCTTGCGTGGGCCGGCCTCGCTCTCCGCCGTGCGGACGAGGGCGCCCTTCACGAGGAACGTCTTCTCCGCGCCGGCGCGCCTCAAGACGATCTCGCCTTCGATCGGCGACTCCGTCTCGGAGACCTCCACCCACGAGTCGGCCGACTCGCCCTTCGGGATCCCCGCGTCGCCGCGCGCCTTGGCCTTCCGCGCGTCGAGGAAGGTCTGCGGGACGCAGGTGCCTTCCTTCACGTAGTTCCCCTTGTCGTCCTTCGCGTCGAGCTCCACCTCGACGCACCGGATCCCCGGCGCGCAGTCGTCGGGAGGCACGCACGCGCGGCTGCAGATCCCCGGCTCGTCGATGTCGGGCCGCATGCAGCGCGGCGCGTCCTTCGCACAGTCGATCGCCCAGGTGCAGGGACCGCCCAGCGGCTGCTTCGTGACCCCGTAGCGCGTCCAGAGCCAGAAGCCCGCACACGCGAGGACGGCCCCGACGACGAGCACCTTGCGCAGCGGCCCCGGCCCCTTCTTCGAGAGGTCGTCGTCGTCCTGCTCCGTCACCGGCCCTCGTGCGGAGCCCCCAGCTCCTTCAGGGCCTTGATCGCGTCGCGCCGGTTCGGCTCCGTCGTCGGCGCGAGCTCCATGTAGAGCTGGAGGTTGTCGATCGCGGCCTGCTTCTGCCCCGTCTTCTTCAACGCTTCGCCCGCTTCGAACGCGGCGCCGTAGAGCCATCCCGGGCGCGGCTGAGCGCTCTTGCCCTCGGCGACGGCGTACGAGAGGTGCTTCGCCGCCTCGGCCGCCTGGCCCCTGTCGGCGAGGAGGCGGCCGTACTTCCAGCGCCAGTACGGCACCTTGTCGTTCGCCGCGATCGCCGTCGCCCACTCGGCCATCGCCTTCGGGACGTCGTTCTTGTCCTCGTAGCACTCGGCGAGCGTCGCGTGGGCCTCGATGCGGCTCGGCTTGAGCTCCAGTGCGCGTCGCAGATCCTTGATCGCATCCTCGACCGCCGACCGGCGGCGCTCGACGACGCCGCGCTGCCAGTAGGCATCTGCGAGGAGCTTGTCGAGCTTGAGCGCCTGCTCGACGTGCGCGGCGGCCACGTCGAGCTGCGGCTGCGCCGCGTCGTTCGCGGCCCATGCGACGTAGAGGTGGTACTCCGCGCGGTTCGGATCGAGGTCCACGGCGCGCTTGAGGAGCGGCATCGCGCGCGGCGTCTCGAGCCCGCCCTGCTTCAAGTACGCGCGACCGAGGAAGTGATTCGCCTCCGCGCTGTTGGCGCGCTGCTCCTTCACCTTGTTGAGGAGCGGGAGGGCCTCGTCCACCTTCCCGATCGCGACGTAGGCGGCACCGACGCGGAGCATCAGGTCGACGTCCTTCGGCGCCTTCTGGAAGGCGCTCTGGAACTGCTCGAGGGCGCGGTTCACGTCGCCCGACTCCTCGAAGAGCATGCCGCGTTCGAGGGCGAGCCCGGGATAGTCCTTGTCTCCCGCCGCGACCTTGTCGAACTCCTGCGTCGCGAGGTCGAGCTTCCGCATCCGGCGATACGTGACGCCGAGGCGGAAGCGCGTGCCGAGGTCCTGCGGGTTCTTCTCGAGCGCCGACTCGAAGTGCGAGACGGCCTCGTCGAACTGTCCCTGCGTCGCGGCGACGTCGCCGAACGCCCGCTGTAGGGCGGCGCTGTCGGGGAGCTTCGCCTTGGCGGCGTCGAGCTTCGCCTGCGCATCCGCGACCTTGCCTTGCGCAGCGAGGAAGCTCGCGTACTGCGCGTAGGCCTGGATCGACTCGGGGTTCTGCGGATCGGCCAGATCGATCGCCGCGGCGTAGAGCTGCTCGGCGACCTGCTTGTTGCCGAGCGACTCTTCCGTCTTCGCGAGCCACATCGCGATCGCCATGTCCTTCGGCGCGCGACCGCGTGCCGCCGAGAGGATCGCCTTGGCGTCGGCGAGGTGCTCGAGCGCGATGTTCGTCTTCGCCGCGCCGATGACGGCCGCAGCGTTCACCGGGTCCTTCTTCATCGCCTCGTCGAAGCGCGTGAGGGCCTCGGTGAAGCGCCCGTCCGAGTAGAGGATCTCGCCCTGCCCGGTGAGGGCCGAGACGTTTCGCACGTCCGTCTTGACCGCATCATCGAACGCGGCCCGCGCCTCGCCGGAGCGATCGCGAGCGAGGAGGATCCATCCCTTCGCGGCGAGGGCAGCGGAGATCTCGCTCGTACCGAGCGCCTTCCTCGATTTCTCATCGAGCACGGCCCCGAGATCCTTGAGCGCAGCGGTGTCGTCGCGCGTGAGCTCCCACGCGAGGAGCGCGCGGAGCGTCAGGGCGCCTGCGTGCGACGGGGAGAGCTTCAGCGTCGCGTCGACCGCCTCCTTCGCCTGCGCGAAGCTCTTCGCGCCGAAGTGCGCGCGCGCGACGCCGAACGTCCCGCGCGCGGAGGGACCGGTCTTCTGCGCCTCCGTGAAGGCCGCGACGGCAGCAGGGAAGCTCTTGTCCGCGAGCTCGACCTCGCCCTTCAAGAAGGCGAGGTCGGCCTTGATCCCGTCGTTCGGCTCCTTCGCCGTCGCCGCATCGAGGCCCTTCCTCGCCTTCGCCCAGTCGCTCTTCGCGGCGTCCCGGGCCGCAAGCGCGGAGAGGAGGTAAGGGACCTCGGTGCCGGGAGGCACGTCGGAGATGAAGCCCTCCGCGCGCGCCATACGGCCCGCGTCGGGGCCGAACCGCACGACGTTCGCGAACTCGACGAACGCGGCATAGGCCGAGAGGGGGCGCGAGCGCGGCGCGCGCTTCCGCAGCTCGCCGAGCTCGTCGGCCGCGGCGAGCGCGGCGGCGTAGGTGTCGACCGCCAGCTTCTTCCGCGCGGCGTCGCCCGCGTCGGCCGCGTTCTTCGCGTAGTCGCCCTGGTGGAGCTTGTCGCTGATCGCGATGTAGCCGAAGGCACCGACCGGGGTGAACTGGAGCGCGGCGCCGCCGACGACGAGGAGCGCGGCGGCGGCGGCGACGATCTTGGGCGCCTTGGACGGCGGACGTATGTCCTTCTCGGGCGCGCGGGTGCCCGTCGCGGGCCCGGTCGGGAGCGCCGCCTCCTGATACGCGAAGTTCCCTGCGCTCGTCGCGGGCGGCGGTCCCATGGGGGGAGCGTTGCTCGGCATGCTCTCGCCGCCGAGATCGACCTCGCCGAAGCCCATCCCGCCGCCTTGGTCGGCGCCGCCCTGGTAGGCGGGCGGAGTCGAGCCCATGCCGACGCTTCCGCCGCCGATCGATGGTTCGGCCGGCAGATCGAGCTCGCCGAAGCTCACGCCGTCGTGGCCGCCGGTCTGGGGCGTGTGGCTTCCCGCAGCCGCCATCGGGAGATCGAGCTCGCCGAAGCCACCGCCGCCCGATCGCGCGGGCATGAGGCGCTCGTCCGAGACGGGCATCGGCATGTGCGCGTCCAGGCCGGCGGGAGACGGCAGGTTGTTCTGGGTCATCGGGAGATCGAGCTCGCCGAAGCCGCTTCCCTTCAGCGACGGGAGCCCCGTTCCGGTCGACGGAACGGGGAGGCCCACGCCCCCGCCGCCCGCCGCCGGGGAAGGGAGATTGCCGCCGACGAGCGGGAGATCGTTCTGGAGCATGGGGAGATCGGCGAAACCTTCGCCGCCCGAGCGTGGCGCCGGCAGATCGAGCTCGCCGAAGCCGGGCCCGCCTCCGCCGCCGCGCACGGCCGGGAGATCGACGTCCCCGAACCCGCCTCCACCGCCTACCTTCGCGGACGGGAGGTCGAGCGAGCCGAAGCCCCCGGGCTGGGGAGCCGCCGCCGCCGGGAGGTCGACCTCGAACGAGAAGGCCGGTGGGCCGGCGGGCGGCGCGCGACCCGCCGTGGGCTTCTTCACCGCCGCGGGGAGCCCCACGTCACCGGCGAGCGCCGGGAGATCAAGGTCGTCGAGCCCCGGGAGCGGCGCAGGTGCCGGCGGAGGCCGGGCTCCCGCGGGCGCGGGGGCGAATCCCGGAGGCGAGGCTGCCGGCAGTCCCGGACGCGCAGGCTTCGGGGGCGGCGGCTTCGCGGCGGGCAGATCGAGCCCGTCGTCGAACATGGCCGCGGGCATCGCCGGCGCCGTCTTTGCGGACGGAGGGGGCGGCTTCGCTGGCGGCGCTGCCGGCGGGCCCTTGCCCATCGCCACGCCGACCCCCACCATGGTGGCCTTCATCTTCGGCGGAGCGCCCGGCGGAGCCCCGGGTGCGCTCGCGGCCTTCGACGGATCGTTCACCATGAAGGTGTGCCCGCACTTGGGACACCTCATCTTCAAGCCGGCCTCCGGCACGCGCCGCTCGTCCACCTGATACGGCGCTCTGCACGACTCGCACTCGACCTTGAGCATGTCGCCCGTGAGGCTACCACAGCCCCCGAAAGCCGCGCGAAACCCAGGCCTCTCGTACATGGCGGCAGGGGCCGTCCTCTTCGCTCTCATGAACTTCTTCGCGCGGCTCGCGAGCGCGAGCGCGCCCTGGGCGAGCGTCGGCGCCGTGAGGGCGCTGATCGGCGCGGCCGTGGCCTTCGCCGTCGCTCGGTCCCGCGGCGCCCCCCTCGTCGCGACCGACCGGCGGGCCCTCTTCTGGCGGAGCGCGTTCGGCACGGCGTCGATGCTGGGGACGTTCTACGCGCTGTCGTCGCGCACGCTCTCGCTCGGCGACACGGTCACGCTCTTCAACCTCTCCCCCGTCTTCCTCGCGCTCCTCGCGCCCCTCCTGCTGCGCGAGCGGACGACGACCGCGACCGCGATCGCGATCGCGCTCTCCCTCGGCGGCGTCGTCCTCGTCCTCCGGCCGGCGTTCCTCTTCGGCGACGCCGCGCCGCTCATGCTCTCGAGCTCGGGGCCCTCGCTGGCGGCGAGCGCCCTCTCTGCCGTCCTCGCGGCGGTGTTCTCGTCCGTCGCGATGGTCATGCTCCGGCGCGCCGGGAAGACGGAGAGCCCCGAGGCGATCGCGTTCCACTTCTCGCTCTTCGCGTTCGTCGTGATGTCTCTCCTCGCTCTGCTGGATCCGCGCCTCCCGACGCTGCGGGACGCGGGGTTCATGGTCGCGGCGGGCGTCGCTGCCGGGGTCGCTCAGATCGCGATGAGCCGCGCCTACGCGCTCGAGCGCGCCGCGCGGGTGGGGAGCATGAGCTATCTCGCCGTCGTCGCGAGCGCAGTGCTCGGTGCCGCGGTCCTCGGCGAGCGACCGAGCGCGCTCGCCGTCGGGGGAATGGCGCTCGTCGTCGCGGGCGGCCTCGTCGTCACCTTCGCGCGCGACGCCGCTCCGATGGACCCCGACCCGTGACGTCTCGGAGTCGACGGCGGTGGTGCCCATGCGATCCACGTCGAAGCCCTCCTGTCACCGACGGCGCCGACGTGCTACGCACTCGCCTCGTCCATGGACCGGCTCGTCGTCGTCGGGGCACGACAGCACAATCTGCGTGACGTCAGCGTCACCGTTCCGCGAGGAAAGCTCGTCGTCTTCACGGGCCCGAGCGGCTCGGGGAAGAGCTCGCTCGCCTTCGACACCATTTATGCGGAGGGGCAGCGCCGCTACGTCGAGTCGCTGAGCGCGTACGCGCGTCAGTTCCTGGAGCAGCTCGCGAAGCCCGACGTCGACCGCATCGACGGCCTGTCGCCCGCGATCGCGATCGAGCAGCGCCCGCTGTCGAAGTCGCCGCGCTCCACTGTGGGCACGGTGACCGAGATCGCCGACTACCTGCGGCTCCTCTTCGCACGCGTGGGCATCCCGCACTGCCCGAGCTGCGGCAAGCGGATCGAGGCGCAGACGGTGCAGCAGATCGTGGATCGAATCCTCGCGCTGCCCGAGGGGTCGCGCTTCAGCGTGCTCGCCCCCATCGCGCGGGGTCGAAAGGGGGAGCTGAAGCTCGAGCTCGAGCGGCTCCGGCGCGAGGGCTTCGTCCGGGCACGCGTCGACGGCGCGGTGGTCGACCTCGGCGATCCCATCGAGCTCGACCGCGCGAAGATGCACGATCTGGACGTGGTCGTGGACCGCATCGTCCTGAAGGAGGGCGTGAAAGGGCGCCTCACGGACAGCGTCGAGCTCGCGTTGAAGGCCGGCGAAGGGCGTCTCCTCGTCGCGGTCGAGGGCGAGGAGCCCTTCTGGCTCTCCGAGCGCTTCGCGTGCGTCGACTGCGGGATCTCGCTGCCGCCGATCGAGCCGCGGATGTTCTCGTTCAACGGCCCGCACGGCGCGTGTCCCGCGTGCGACGGACTCGGCTCGCGCACGGTCGTCGATCCGGAGCGGGTCGTGGGCGAGTCGTCGCGTTCGCTCCGAGAGGGCGTCCTCCTCGCGTGGGGCCGTCGCGGCTCGGTGGCGCTCGCCACGGAGCTCTCGCGCGCCGTCGAGGCGATCGGCGTCGACCCGGACCTTCCGTGGGCCAAGCTGCCCGACAAGATGAAGAAGCTCATCTTGTTCGGCGACGCCGAGAGGCCGAAGGATTCCCCGCCTCCGCCTCCGGGGGACGAGACCGAGGCTGCCCCGAAGAAGAGGAGCGCACGCGCGAACGGGAAGAAGAGGCCCTTCGTCGGGATCGTCCCCCGCCTCGAGGCGCGCCTCGCGGAGCAGGACGAGCCGGTCGTCATGGACGAGATCGAAGACCTCGACGAGGGCGAGGGCGCGATCCCGGACGACGAGCTCGGGCGGTTCCTCGTCACCCGGACATGTGCATCCTGCAAGGGTCGCCGGCTCCGTCCCGAGGCGCTCGCCGTGAAGCTCGGCGACAAGGACATCGCCGAGCTCGGGCGTCTCTCGCTCGAGAAGCTCCGGACGTTCTTCGGCGCCCTGAGCGCGGACACCACGACCGCGCTGCCGCTCTCCTCGCGCGAGCGGGCGGTCGCGGAGCCGCTCCTCCGCGCGGTGACCGCGCGTCTCGGCTTCCTCATCGACGTCGGCCTCGACTACCTCTCGCTCGATCGCAGCGCGCAGACGCTGTCGAGCGGAGAGGGCCAGCGCATCCGCCTCGCCACGCAGATCGGCGCCGCGCTCGTCGGTGTCCTCTACGTCCTCGACGAGCCCTCCGTCGGCCTCCACGCGCGCGACAACGCTCGCCTCATCGAAGCGCAGGCCCGCCTCCGCGATCTCGGCAACACGGTGCTCGTCGTCGAGCACGATCGCGAGGCGATCCTCGCCGCCGATCACGTCGTCGACATGGGCCCCGGCGCGGGCATCCACGGCGGGACCATCGTCTCGCAAGGCACGCCGGCCGAGCTCATGGCCGACCCCGCGTCGATCACGGGTCCGTGGCTCTCCGGCAAGAGGCAGCTGCCGGTCCCGAAGAGCCGCAAGGCGCCGGGCAAGCAGCACGTCCGGGTGGTGCGGGCGCGCGCGCACAACCTGAAGGACGTCACGGCGTCCGTGCCCGTGGGGCTCTTCACCTGCTTCACCGGCGTATCCGGTTCGGGAAAGTCGAGCCTCGTCGTCGACACGCTCCTCCCCGCCGCGCGCTCGACGCTCTACTCGGCCACGACCCCGATCGGCGAGTGCGACGCCGTCGAGGGGCTCGACAGCATCGACAAGGTCATCTCGATCGATCAGGCCCCGATCGGACGCACTCCGCGCTCCAACCCGGCGACGTACACCGGCGTGTTCGCGCTGTTGCGGGAGCTCTACGCGGGCGTCCCCGAAGCGCGCGCGCGCGGCTACAAGCCCGGACGCTTCTCCTTCAACGTCAAGGGCGGGCGCTGCGAGGCGTGCCAAGGCGACGGCGTCCTACGCGTCGAGATGCATTTTCTCCCGGACATCTTCGTCACCTGCGAGGCGTGCAGCGGGAAGCGCTACAACCGCGAGACGCTCGAGGTGAGGTACCGCGGCATGTCGATCGCCGACGCCCTCGCGATGACGGTCGACCAGGGGCTCGAGCTCTTCGACGCCATCCCGCGCGTGCGCGACCGGCTCGACGCCCTCCGCCGCGTCGGCCTCGGCTATCTCCAGCTCGGTCAACCGGCGACGACGCTCTCGGGCGGCGAGGCGCAGCGCGTGAAGCTGGCCCGCGAGCTCGCCCGCAAGGCGACGGGCCGCACGCTCTTCGTCCTCGACGAGCCCACGACCGGCCTCCACTTCAACGACATCGAGATCCTGCTCACCGCTCTCCTCGAGCTCCGCGATCAGGGCAACTCCGTCGTCGTCATCGAGCACAACCTCGACGTCGTCGCCTGCGCCGACTGGGTCATCGATCTCGGCCCCGAGGGCGGCGACAAGGGCGGCGAAATCGTCGCCGAGGGCACCCCCGAGGACATCGCCCAGAACCCCCGATCCCACACGGGCCACTACCTCAAAGACGTCCTCGCCCGCGCCTCCTCCTCCCCTTCCTCCCCCTCGCCCCCTCCCCGCCCCAAAAAGAAAAAAGCCTGAGCCAGTAGCCCAGGCCTCCTCATCTCCTCGCGCCCGCGACCCGGAAAGGGAGGCGGGGCGGTGGTGCAGCCGCGGCCGAGACCGAGCGCTGCCAAGGAGCCGAGCGAGACGTACTCCCGTACGTCGCAGCGAGGCGACGCCGGCAGCGCGAAGGTATCGGCCGCGGATGCGCCGCCGCCCTAGGTGTAGTCTTTTTCCATGCGCTCTTGATCCTCTTTGCAGCGGATGCAGAGCGTGGTCTCGGGGCGGGCCTCGAGGCGCTTGATGCTGATCTCCTCGCTGCACTCCTCGCAGGTGCCGAAGGAGCCGTCCTCGATCTTCCGGAGCGCCTTCTCGATCTTGTCGAGGAAGACCTTCTCGCGCCCGCGGAGGCGGAACGTGAACGACTGCAGGTACTCGCTCGAGGCGAGATCCATCTCGTCGGGAAGGTCGTTCGCGTCGAGGGCCATGTCCTCCTCGAGCGTCTGCTTTGCCTTCTTGACGATCTCGTCCCGCTTCTCGGTGAGCAGCGTCTTGAACTTCTTGAGCTGGACCTTGTTCATCACGCCTGCCTCCGGCTTCGTTTTCCGGCTGAGCTCGAGCTCGAAGCCTTGCAGAGTAACCGCGTTCTCGGAAGGGCATCGACGTTAAACATCGCTCGGGGCTCCGTCAACGCTCGAGCTGAGGTCTTTCGCCTCGGGCCGCGCCCCCGCTTGCCGAAGAACACCTTGATCTCCCGAACGATTCCCGGTGAGAGCGCCGTCCCACCCTTGCCGCGTCAGCTCGAGCACGATAGCCGTCCGGTCGTGGCAGCGCGCATCCGGCTCGAACCCTGGAAGAAGCCCTTCGTCCTCGGCATCGACGAGAACGGGATGGGGCCGCGCCTCGGCCCGCTCGTCGTCACGTCCGTCCTCACGCGGGTCGACGAGGCGGGTCTCGCGCTCGCGACGACGAAGCCGAAGGGCGCGTTCGCGAAGCGCATCGGGGACTCGAAGGCGCTCGTCGCGTTCGAGGACAGCGCGCTCGGCGAGGCCTGGGCAAGGGCGATCGCCCGCCGCGCCGGCGCCGAACCGAGGACACCGGCGGAGCTGCTCGGCGTCCTCGCGATCGACACCGAGGTCGACCTCCGGGCCCCGTGTCCCTCGCATCACGTCGATCTCTGCTGGAGCTCCGCCGACGAGCGCTTCGTCGCCGACGAGGCGACGGTCCTCGACTGCACGAAGACGCTCGCGCGGCTCGAGGCCGGCGGCGTCGACGTCGTCCACGCGAGGACGGCCATCCTCTGCACGCGTCGCCTCAACGAGGGCGCTGCACGCGGCCTCTCGCGCTTCGACATGGACCTCCACGCGATGGAGCGTCTGTCGCTCCTCGCGCGGGACCACGTCGGCGACGAGGTCTACGCCCTCTGCGGGAAGGTGGGCGGCTTCGACTTCTACGGCGCGCGCTTCGGCCCGCTCGCCGGCTACCTCCACACCGCGCTCGTCGAGGGCCGGGCACGCAGCGACTACCTCGTGCCGGGCGTCGGCCGGCTCGCCTTCGTGCGCGACGCGGACGCGAGCCATCTCGTCGTCGGCCTCGCGTCCCTCGTCGGCAAGTGGGTGCGCGATCAGCTCATGCGACGCGTCGTCCGGTGGCACCGCGTGCACCATCCGGAGCTGCCGGACGCGAGCGGGTACCACGACCCCGTGACGACACGCTTCGTGGAGGCGACGGCGCTCCTCCGGAAGGAGAAGCGCCTCGAGGACGCGTGCTTCGAGCGCGTGTCCCTGACGAGCCGGCTGGCGGCGCAGCCCACCCAACCTCGCGCGATCACCCGGGGCGCGGCGGCGTCGTCGGCTGAGGCTTCGGCGCGCTCGACGAAGGCACCGACGACGAAGACCCCTTCGGCGCGGCGGAGCCCGACGTCGCCGGCGCCGCCGACCCTGCCCCTCCTGGCTGGGCCGGGGGCTCCTTCGAGAGGAGAGGCTTGAGCTTCGCCATCGCCTCGTCCTTCGAGATACGGGCCTTCTCGCCGTTCGCGCCCGCGAGCGCGTACTCCTCGTCCATCACCCCGACGAGCGCGCGTCCCTTCCGCGCGACGAGCGCCTCGACCTTCGGCGTGCTCCCGGCCGCGGGGATGACGACGTGGGCGGCCTCCTCGCCTTGCCCCGTGACCGGCAGCGAGCCCGGCTTCGACCTGATCGTCTTGAAAGCATCCTTCGCCTGCTCCACGTCGTCCTTCACGATCGAGAGCACGCGCCAGCGGCGGTCGCCCTCCTTGTAGTAGCCGACGGCCGCGGGGCCGACACCGTTCCAGACGTAGAGGTTCGTCGGGTGGAAGACGATGCCGTTCGTGACGAGGTGCTCCGTCGGGAGCATCGCCGCGGACGGGGGCTTCGCCAGAGCCCCCGGGAGCTTCTCGCCGAGCTCCTTCGCGATGGCTCGGAGGATCGTGTCCGACGACTTCGCGAGCTGCTCGGGCGACTCCTGCTCGTTGTTGTACTGGAGCTCGGCGAGGTGAGCGCCGCGCCAGACGTACGCGCGGCCGGTGCCGATCGCGCCGGCACCGCCGACGTCGAGCGGCTTCGGCGTCGAAGGCTCGGCGGGATCTCCCGCGACGACGCGGAGCGTGAACATGCCGTACGCGCCGGCGACGTCGGCGAACTGCGAGAGGTTCACCTCGACGGTGCCGCCCTTCCCTGCGCCGTCCACGTAGTGGAGCGCGACGACGCGCTTGAGTCCGAAGCGCTTGTAGACCTCGCACTCGCCGTCGAACGCGGTCGTGCAGACCTCGTCCATCCCGAGCTTTCCCTTCTCGCCGTAGGTCTTCACCTCGCTCTGCGGGTCGAGGCAGTAGCCTCCGGCCGTGCGCGGGAAGAACGGCGCCGAGATCGGGTCGGTGACGGTGCCGCCGCCGTTCGCGCAGGCGCCCGCCGTCCCGCCCGACGTGGCAGAGGGTGGCGGAGGCGGAGGCGGAGGCGAGTCGCCCTTCGCCTTGTCGTCCTTGCAGGCGGTGAGCGTCGCAAGGAGGAGCAGGGCAAGGCCCGAGCGGAGCGTCGTCATGAGCCGGGTACATACCGAAGTCCCGCCCGGCCGACCACCACCTCGGCTCATGTGCGGCGTCCGGCGCCTGACCTTTTTTCGTAGTCTCGCAACGGTTTGCCGACCACGTGAGGGCAGCCCCCACGAAACCCGGAGGAAGCGGGGCCCCCGCGCGAGGTCCGGCGAGGCACGGGCCTTGCTGCCGGAGGCGCTCGTGGGGTCGCGTCTTCGTTCGGTCGTGGGTGGGCGAGGTCGGGTCGTGAGGGCCCGGCGCGCGTCGTCCGCGCGCGGCTTCACGCTCATCGAGCTGATGGTGGTCGTGATCCTCATCGCGATCCTGTCGACCCTCGCGCTCCCCGCGCTCAGCAAGTCGCGCAACGACCAGGTCGCGTTCGACTACGCGCGGAAGGTGCAGCTCGTCTTCACGCGCGCCCGGATCCGCGCGAACGCCGGCGCCGCGCAGGTCGTCGTCGGCGACTTCGGCGGGCGCGGGAAGGTGAGCTACTTCGAGATGAAGACCGGGACGTGCACGACCGCCGGCGCGCTCGCCGAGATCCCGGGCTGGACGCCGGGGACGGTGAGCACGGCGACCCTGGAGCTCCTCGACGGCGTCGACTTCGACACGACGAGCAACATCGTCGTCGCCGAGGACATCAAGGCGCAGCTCTCGACGGGCCAGAGGGCGTTCGCGTACTGCGTGACGCCGTCGGGGCGCGTGCTCGCGGGGACGGGGTCCTCGGTGGCGGACGCGATCACCGACATGCAGACGCTGACGTCGCAGACGACGTTCACGTACAAGGGCACGCTCGACATCCGGGTTTCCCGGCTCGCGGACGTGACGGTCCGTAGCGTCCTCGTCACCGGCGGCTCGGCCGCGAGGATCCTGACGCGCAAATGAGCTCGTCCTCCCCCTCGCTCCCTCGCCGTCGCTCGCGGGTCCGCGGCTACACGGCCGTCGAGGTCCTCATGTCGATGACCCTCTTCGCGATCGGCGCGGCGGGCGTGATCGGGATGCAGCGGGCGACGATCCAGGGCACCGAGGACGCGCGACGCTTCGACGTCGCGATGAACCTCGCGAACACCTGGGCGAGCCGTCTCCAGCGCGACGCGATGTTCTGGAACGTGAACATCGTCACGAACCCGGCCGACGTGACGACGGCGACGCGCTACGTGAAGCTCGTCGGCGGAGCGGCCTGCGGGACGGCGTGGTGCACGCCGCCGATCACGAACGGCGACTCTCCGTTCGCCGATCTCGCGGGCCGCGACCGCCCGGCGAGCCCCGTGGAGCTCGACCACGCGTTCTGCGTTCAGACGCGGCTCGCCTGGGTGGCGAACCCGTCGCTCGGCGGGACGCCGGCGCCGACCGGCTTCGCGCGCGCGGAGGTCCGTGTGATCTTCAAGAAGCTCGACTACGGCATCGTCGGCGACTGCGCGCTCGTGCCGGCGGACCCGCCGTCGGAGGAATACCACTTCGTTCACGTGACGACCGCGCTCCGGGAGACGACGCGATGACGCGATTTCGCTCTGGGCGCTCGCGCGGCTTCACGCTCGTCGAGCTCATGGTCTCGCTCATCGCTGGCCTCATCGTGGCGATGGCGGTCGTCGCGCTCGCCCGCGCGGCGACGAACTCCTTCTACGACGCCGTCCGGATCTCCTCGACGGAGCAGGCCGTCCGCGTCGCCTCCGAGCGCCTCCGCAGCGACCTCACGCGCGCGGGCTACATGGCGCCGGGGAACGTGAGGCTCGCGGCGCGCGACAAGGGCCGCTCTCCGGCAGGCCACTGGGTCGCGCCGCTCACGGTGGTCGGCGCGTTCGTGAACCTCGCGAGCGTGAACGTCACGCCCGACGGGTCGGCCCCCTACCTCACCGGCGGCGTGAACCTCTCGGCCGCGAACAGCTTCACCCCCGACAGCCTCGTCCTCACCGGCAACTTCACCACGACCGACAGCTACCGCGGGCGCCTCCAGGGCTCCTGCGACGGCGGGCAGCGCGTCGTGCTGAACGCGGACGCCGACGCCGCCGTCTGGCGCCTCCTCGGGACCGCCGCCGATCCGTCGAAGACGATCGATCACGTGTTCCGTCCGATCGGCGTCGACTCGATCGCGCGCGTCGTCGACGCCGCCGGCTGCCAGCACTACGCGATCGTCACCAAGGCGCAGACGACGACGGTAGCGGGCGCCACGCTCGCCGCCGAGGTCTGCATCCGGAACGGCGCGGGCGACGCCACTGCGGTCCACGAGCCGACCGGCACCTGCGGCGCGTTCGACGGGACCGAGGTCACGATCAACCCCGTCCAGCGCGTGCGCTGGTACATGGGGTTGAACACGAACGCGGCGCTCGAGGGGCCGGCCGACGAGGCCGGGAAGTCGTTCACCCTCTACCGGCGCTTCCTCACCCCTGCCGGGACCGACGACGGCAGCGTCGACGGCGCGCCGGAGATCATCGCCGAGAAGGTGGCCGACCTGAAGTTCGGCCTGGTCGTCGATCACTGGGTCGACCGCACGACGGTCCTCGACTACTACGCGTCGCAGGACGCGGCGATCCTGGCGTGGACGGGGCTCCCGGCACTCAGCGACGTCCCGAACACCCCGTCGCCCCACCTCATCCGGAGCGTCCGCTACCGGATCGCGGCGCGGACGGCGATCCCCGATCGCGAGGCGCCCTTCCCCGATCAGACGCCGCCCTTCCAGACGCGCTACTGCATGGACGACACGCCGATCGTCGGGTGCACGCGGCTGTCGCGGCTCCGCATCGTCAACTCGGAAGTGGCCCTCATCAACCAGGCCGGGATGGCGTACTGATGATCGACTCCGCCAAGGCAGCCTTCGTCGTCCGCCGCGCGCGCTCGCGCCGCCGTGAGCGCGGCGCGTCGATGTTCGTCGTCGCGATCACGCTCGGTCTCCTCGGAGCGATGGGCGTCTACGGCCTGTCGGCGGCGGCCTCCGACATGCGCGCCGTCGGTCACCTGCGAGAGGCCCTCCACGCGCAGCGCGCCGCCGAGCACGCGATGATCATGACCGCCGAGGCGTTCAACCCGATGACGGGGCCACGCCTCATCGAGGAGCTCACGGGCGGGGTGACCGGCCAGGTGTGCCCGCACTCGGCCAGGCCTCCCGGCGCGGCGGCGACGGCGACCAAGTTCCAGAACGTCGAGGGCTGTCTCAGCCTCACGACCGTGGAGATCCAGAGGGTGGTGAACGGCGCCGTGACGCCGAACGGCGTCGGCACCGGCAACTGGGCGACCGGCACCGAGGCCTTCACGCCCGAGAGCTACTTCCCCCTCGCGAAGACGACGAACGAGACCGCGCTCGTCCCTGCGGTGACCCTCGAGGTCACGAACGCGGTCGAGACGGCGCTCCCGCCCGGCTGGGACGAGACCAAGGACGTCTTCTACGAGCTCACGGTCACGTCGGTCGCGCTGATGAAGCGCAACATGAACAACGGCGCGACGGAATCCACCACGCGAGGCCGCGGACGCATCGTCGTCGGCCCCGCGAGGCCCATGCGGCGCATCGCGCCGGCTCCCTGATACGACGCCACGTCTGCGAGGCAAGACATGCTGGTGAGCTCGCGAAACACGAAGCGCTACTCGAGGCGGATCGCCGCCCTGCCGCTATTTCTCCTGTCCGCCCTCACGGCGACACGGGCGTACGGGCAGGCGGGTGTCACGAAGAAGGCGCTGCCGAACGTCCTGCTGCTCGTGGACACCTCCGGATCGATGGAGCGCATGTTCGACGGCACCATGCCGGGCACCGTCGCGGGCACCGCCTGCAGCCCGGGCGTGGCCTCGACCCCGAACCGCTGGGGCGCGCTCGTCCAGGCGCTCACGGGCAACGTGCAGCCGTTCTACAGCTGCGACGCGATCAGCCGCACGAACAACAACGCGTTCAAGAACGAGTACAAGATCAACGGGAGCATGCCGTACGACGACGGCTACTACCTCCCCTACCACCGTCCGCTCAGCGGCTCCGGCGTCGCCAACGCCTGCGCCCTCGCTCCCTACGGGCTGTCCGGCGTCGGCGCCGCGGCGAACTGGGGCAACGGGCGCATGGGCGCCGGCGGAGACGCCGCGGACTTCCCGGCTGACGCGTTCAAGGAGATCCGGTACGCGAACCTGCGGGCGGCCTACGCGGGCGGCGGCAACATCCCGCTCGTCGACACGTGCACGTTCGAGCAAGCGCGCGATGGTCAGCTCGACGCCGCGCGCGACTACGTCCGCTTCTCGCTCATGACGTTCGACAGCGAGCTCGACGGCGGCATCGGCGTCACGGCCTCGAGCCCGCCCGGCGGCTCCGTCTCGGGGAGCCCGTTCCTCGGGACGTGGTCGTACCGCGCGGGTCGCGGCGCGCCGTTCCCGGCCGGGACGGGCGCCGAGGGGCGACCGGAGAACTGCCTCACGAACGAGATCTGGGAGGTCGGCGCACGTCACAACGCCGCGCCGCCGTGGGAGGGCCGCATGGTCCCGTTCCCTTCCGGCAACGCGACGCTCGCGGACATCACGCGGAACAACGAGCACGTCCAGCAAGTGCTCCTCGGGAGCCGCCCGTACGGCCCGACCCCGATCGACGGCCTCCTCTTCGACGCGAAGGACTACCTCACGTCGACCTCGCATCCGTTCGGCCCGATGTCGTCGACGAACGGCGACCCCTACGTGAAGCAGCAGTGCCGCGACCAGTTCATCGTCCTCCTCACGGACGGCGCCCCGAACCTCAGCATGCTCCCCGGCTGCGACTCGAACGTGGACGCGGACCCGCTGAACAGCCGCTGCCCGTTCGACAAGCGCGGTCTCCGGATCGCGAAGGACCTCTACGACGCGACCCCCAACATCACGACGTACGTGATCGGCTTCTCCGTCAACGGCGAGAGCACGGCGACCGACGGCTTCCCGGCAGCCCTCGTCGACCGCACATGCCGCGGCTACCTCAACATGGCGGGCATCAACGGCTCGTCGCTCAACCTGAAGAACTACTGCGCGACGCCGGGCACGAAGCCCGCGGCGGGCACCACCGCGGCGGCATGCTGCGAGCTGAACGACATCGCCTACGCCGGCTCCGGCGGCCTCTCCGGCGCGCCCTCCCCGCGCGGCGCGTTCTTCGTCGAGTCGCAGGCCGACCTCGTCCTCGCCTTCGGCACCATCATGGGCGGCATCACGCGCGACGCGTCGACGCGTACGGTGCCGACCTACTCGCCCGTCGTGAACTTCACGTCGGCGACGACGGGCAAGATCCGCAGCGGCGAGTTCGTCGCGACCTTCATCCCGAGCGCGCAGCGCATCTGGTCCGGTGAAATCGACCGGACCCGCTCCTACTGCGTCGGCGCGGCGACGACCCCGCAGAGTCAGAGCACGACCGAGGGCGACTCCTACGGCTTCAACCTCGCGAGCCAGGCCGGCCAGAACCAGCGACTCATCTTCACCGCGAAGGCCTCGTCGGGCGGCGTGTTCGACTCCGCCGGAACGATGCGCCCCTACAAGACGTCGTCGACCTACGACGACCAGCTCGGCGACAACCTCGTCGCGACGGAGGTCGCCGAGAAGCCAGGCGGCACGCTCCTCAGCACGACGTCGGACTGGTGGAAGGTGCTCGGCGTCGACTCGCGCACGTGCAAGCGCTCGCGCGTGACGAAGAACCAGACCGTCGAGATCTTCCCCGCGCTCACGACGGAGTCGCAGTGCGCGGACGTCATCTGGGGCTTCGCCACCTCGCGCGCCGGCGCGATCTCGTATGCGACGAAGGACTTCAACTTCCGCTGCTCGAGCGCGGCGACGGGCGGAGACGCCACGTCGGGCACGTGCTCGATCACGAACCAGGCCTGCACGCTCGGCGGCGCGGCCTGCCCGACGGGCGAGGTGTGCGTCCCGCGCTGCTCGGCGCTCGGCGCGATCTTCCGCTCGAACCCCGTCGTCATCGGCCCGCCGGAGGGCCTCATCCGCGACGACGGGTACCGCGACTTCTCGCAGCGCCACGCGTCGCGGCGCCCGACGATGCTCGTCTCGACCACGGACGGCGTGCTCCACGCCTTCAAGGCGCTCGCGACCCCGGACATCACCGACTCCGACACGTACTACGAGATGTGGGGCTTCGTGCCGCCGGCGGTGCTCCCGAACCTCGCCGCGAACTACCCCACGGGCCAGCAGATCCTCCTCGACGGCACGCCCGTCGTGAAGGACGTCGTGTGGAGCCGGCTCCCCGGCGCGGACTCGAGCTACCTCCAGTGGAAGACCACCCTCGTCGCCGGCCTCGGCTTCGGCGGCGGCGGCTACTACGCGCTGAACCTCACCGACGTCGACTGCGGCGGTCTCGGCAAGCAGCCGTGCCGCCAGTCGTTCACCCCGGCGACGAGCAACTTCGACGACGTGTCGAAGGACGAGAAGGGCCCCCACTTCATGTGGCAGCTCACGGACGTGAAGTGCGCGGGCGGCTGCGGCGCGGGCGACGACCCCGCGAAGCGCACGCGGCGCGCTCCGGACGGCACCCAGCGGGTGGCCCTCTTCGGCTCGCAGACCGGCACGCCCGCCATCACGCAGGTGCAGGTGGAGCTCGGCGAGGGTCTCCGCCAGTACGGCGTCGCGATCCTCCCCGGCGGCATCGACGGCTCGCCCGTCACGGGCGGCGCGTGCCAGCGCGGCGTCGCGAGCGGCCTCTTCGCGGCGGCCACGTACGAGGCGCACGACACGACGGTCGGCCGCCGCGCCTACGTCCGGCAGTGGGGCCCGACCTGCGCGAGCCCCGTCGCCGGCCGCTCGCTCACGGTCGTCCGCCTCGACACGGGCGAGATCATCCGCCACTTCGCCCGCGTCGGCGAGGCGCCTGCCACGCTCACCTCGGCCGGCATCGTCGTGAACTCGCCCTTCGACTCGCCCGTCACCGGCACGCCCGTCGTGTTCCCGAACGTGCTCGGCGCGCCGGCCCAGAAGGCCTACGTCGGCGACGCGGACGGCACGATCTGGCGCCTCGACCTCTCGAGCAAGAACCCGTCGAACTGGAAGGTCGAGCTCTTCCACGACATGGCCTACCTCGGCGACCAGGGCGCGCCCGGCGCCGCGCGCTCGCAGCCGATCTCGATCCCGCTCGTCCTCTCCGTCGACAACGCCGGCGAGCCGCTCGTCAACGCGGCGACCGGCGATCAGGAGAACCTCGTCCACGCCCCCGGCCTCGACAACTGGGTCGCGTCGATCGGCGACAAGGCGGGTCGCGGCAAGGTGAACTGGTCGCTCGAGCTCACCGACGGCGAGCGCGTGACGGGTCCGATGTCCGTCTTCGACCGCACCCTCTACTACGCCTCGTTCAGGCCGAACCCTCCGCAGCTCGGCCAGTGCTCGAAGCCGGGAGAGCCCTATCTCTGGGGCGTCGACTACGCCACCGCGAAGTCGGGGAACATCTCGCTCGGCGGCGACGACCGCTGGTGCAAGCTCACAGGATCGGGCAACTCGAACGTCGACGCCGCCAGCGGCACGTGCGCCGGCGCGAAGGACCAGAAAGAAGCCGTCGGCGCGTCGATGGGCTACACGCTGATCCCCGGCGTCACCGTGCGCCAGTCCCTCGCCTGCGCGACGCAGGACACCAGCGGCGACCCGGCCTTCACGGGGATGGCGGCGACGGAGTACGCGCTCTCGTTCGGGCGGAGCGACGCGCGGACCGGCCAGGCGGCGAGCGCGGTGCCGCAGAGCGCGCGCACGAGTGTCCGCATCCCGAGGCCGAGGACTCCGGCTAGGCTGGACTCATGGGCGTACGTGATCGACTGATCCCGGCGGCGAGCCTCGTGCTCGCGCTCGGCCTCGTGACCGGGGCGGTTTCGTGCAAGCGGAAGACGGAGGACGACGGGCGGAAGGCGCCGGTCGCGCCGTCCTCCGCTCCCCCGGACCGCCTCGGCCCGAACGAGGCGCCCGAAGGCACCGAGGTCCTCCACGGGCTCCGGCTGCCGCTCCGTAGCCGCGTCGCCGACAAGGTCGGCAACATCACGGTCGTGCGCTCGGCGCTCCCGCTCGAGCAGCTCGCGACCTACGTGCGCGCGCGCGTCGACGGCGGGACGGTGACGGCGGGCGCCGCCTCGACCGCGTTCCGGAACGTCGTCGTGAAGGGCGGCGACACGGCGACCCAGCTCGAGATCAAGGTGCAGCCCACCCTGGACCCCGACTGGCGGAGCGAGATGCACGTCCACGTCGTGCCGAAGTCGGACGTCCCTCCCGAAGCGAGCGAGGAGGAGCGCTGGCGACGCGCCGGCGTCGGCCCCGACGGCAAGCTCATCGATCGGCTCAAGCGAGAGTGACCTTGACGTCGCGCGCCGGGGGAGGTTCACCTCGGTCCGGCTCATGGGCTCCCCCCTCTCGCGCCTCACGGTCGTCGTGGTCTCGCTCGGCGCGGGCGCGTGCGGTGCGTCGCGTGGCGCGACGCCCGCGCCGGGTGCGTGCGAGGCGGTCGAGGTCGTGGTCGCCGGGAGCAACTACACGGAGAGCCTCGTCTGCGGCGCCCCGGTGTGCACGCGGGGGCCAGGGACGTCGGGCGTCGACCTCGGGACCGACCCGCAGCTGACGTCGAGCAACGGGCGGACGTTCTTCCTCGCCCGGACCGAGGACTTCGTGTTCGAGCTCGACGCCGCTTGTGGCCAAGCGATGCCCCTCGGCCGGTTCGACGTGAAGGAGGTCGCCCGCGCAGCGGGCTGGGTGGGCGCCGCGAATCCTCACGACGTCGCGGCTGCCCCCGACGGGTCGGCGTGGGTGGTCCTCTACAACGTGCCGCGCATCGCGGTCGTGAAGGACGGCGCGATCACGGGGACCCTCGATCTCTCGACCTACGACGACGACGGCAATCCGCAGGCCGAGTCGATCCGCATCGTGTCGGTCGGCGGCGTCGCGAAGGCGTTCGTCGCGCTCGAGCGCCTCGACGACAGGGACAAGCTCCGCTCGAAGCTCCCCTCGTACATGCTCCGCGTCGACGTCGCGACGCAGAAGGTCGAGGAGGTCGTCACGCTCGAGGGCCGGAACCCTTTCAACCCGATGCGGGAGGACGAGGGGATGCTCTTCCTCGCCGAGCCCGGCAACTTCGACGCGGCCGACGAGCCTGCCGCCGGCATCGAGCGCTTCGACACGACGACGTCGACGACGAAGCTCCTCGTGAAGGAGACGGACCTCGGCGGCAGCGTCGCGGAGGTCGCCGTGGCGGGAGGCTGCGGCGCGGCGATCGTGGCGGGGCCCCAGAAGGACGTGAATCCGACCGCGCTCGTGCTCTTCGACGCGAGGACGGGCGCCGTCCTCGAGCGCGTCCTCGAGCCGACGCCTGGCTACGATCTCCAGGGTCTCGCGTGGCGCGAGCGCACGCTGTACGTCGGCGATCGGCGGGCCGGAGGGGGGGGCTACCCGGTGCACGTCTTCGAGCGCGCTGCCGAGGGCTGCGCGCTCACCCGAACGGGACGCACGATCGAGCTGCCGCTGCCCCCCGTCGCGCTGCGCCCCGCAGGGACGGCGCGGTGAGCGACGACGCGCGGCAGGACGAGGCCGTCCGCGCGGGCCGAGGCGGCCTCGCGATCATGGCGGCGAAGGCCTACTTCATCGTCACGGGCCTCCTGCAGCAGTTCGTCTTGCCGCGCGTCATCGGCCTCGCCGACTACGGCGCGCTCTCGCGTGTGCTCGCGGTGTCGAACGTCTTCAACAACGTGATCGTGGCGAGCTCGACGCAGGGCGTGAGCCGGACCGTCGCGTCCGCCGGGGAGGCTTCGCTGCGGGCGTTCCGGGCGACGCTCCGGATCCACGGCGTCCTCGCGCTCGCGTTCGGCGTCGTCTTCGCGCTCGTCGTCCCGCTCGCCTCGTCGATCCAGCACGCCCCGGAGATCCTCGCGCCGCTCGCCGTGATGACGGGCGTGCTCGTGATCTACGGCGTCTACGCCCCGCTCGTCGGGTACCTGAACGGTCGCCGCCAGTTCGTGAAGCAGGCGACCCTCGACGTCGTCGCCGCGACGCTCCGGACGACGTTCCTCCTGGCGATGGGGTGGTTCTTCGTCCGCGGCGCAGGCTCCCTCGCCGCGAACGCGGGGACGTCCCCCGGCGTCCTCGGCGCGACGGTCGGCGCGGTCGTGGCCGCCGGCGGTGTGTTCCTCCTCGCGATCGGCTGGACCGGGACGGGCGCTCCGGGCGCGGACGGTACGCCCAAGGTGGGCGCGTACCTCGCGGCCATCGCGCCGATCATGGTGGGGCAGCTCTTCACGAACGCGCTCATGCAGGCGGACATCTTCGTCCTCGGCCGCTATCTCTCGCTCGCCGCGCCGTCGCAGGTCGCCGCGAACGAGTGGGTCGGCGTCTATCGCGCGTGTCAGCTCTTCGCGTTCCTGCCGTACCAGCTCCTCTTCACCGTCACGCAGATCCTGTTCCCGATGCTGGCGAAGGCGCGCGCGGAGGACGGGGACGCGCGCGTGGCGGAGCTCGTCCGGCGCGGGTGCCGCCTCGGCGCGATCCTCTGCGGGCTGCTCGTCTGCGTCGTCCTCGCGCTGCCGGGCTCCCTCGTGAAGTTCACGTACGGCGTCGACGTCGCGGCGCGCGGGGCGGCGACGTTGCGCTGGCTCGCGGTCGGCCAGGCCGCGTTCGCGATGCTGGGCCTCGCGACGACCATCCTCGTGAGCCTCGGCAAGGAGCGCCAGGCCATGGCGATCACGGCGGTCGCGCTGGCGTGCGTCGTCACGGCGAACCTCGTCGGCCTGCCGCGCGCCGCGTTCGGGGAGGCGCAGCTCCTCGCGACGGCGCAGGCGACGACGGTGGCGCTCGGCGTCGCGATGGCGGTCGCGATCCTACGCGTGCGCTCCGTCGCCGGCGCGTTCGTGCCGCTCGCGACGGCGCTCCGCGTGGGCGCATGTCTCCTCGGCGCCTTCGTCCTCGGCGGCGTCGTGCCGATCCTGCCGAAGCTCGTCACGCCGCTCGCGGCGGTGGCGATCGTCGCGGCGTACTTCGTCGCGCTCGTGCTCACGCGGGAGATCGGGCGCGAGGATCTCTCGCTCGTGCTCCTCGTCGTGCGCGGACGCGGGAAGAAGAAGCCGGCCTCCTGACGCTGCTCCGCGTTCGAGCGGCGTCGCGCCCGCTCACTTGAGCGGCGTGGCCCCCGGGCGGATGCTCCCCTCCCCGCGGTTGCGGAGCCCGTGCTTCTGCACGATCCGGTGGAGGTACATGCGGTCCATGCCCGCGAGGCGCGCGGCCTTGCTCATGTTCCCGCCGGCGGCCTCGAGGAGCTGCGTGAGGTAGGTGCGCTCGAAGGAGTCGATGACGCCCTCCTTGGCGATGCGGAAGGGGACGCTGAGATCGATGCCGCCGCCCTGGACCTGGGGGCTCACCGAGCCGGACGCGCCGCGACGCAGCGCCGTGTTCGCCGACTGGAGCACGACGCTCCGCTCGACGTAGTTCCGGAGCTCGCGGACGTTGCCCGGCCAGTCGTGCTTCGTCATCTCCTGGATGACGTTGGTCGGGAAGAGCCGCTCCTCCTCCGGGACGCCGAGCTGCGCGAGGAACGTGCGGATGAGGATGAGGAGGTCGTCGAGGCGCTCGCGGAGCGAAGGCACGCGCGAGCTGATGACGGCGAGGCGGAAGTAGAGGTCCTCGCGGAAGCGACCCTTGTTGACCTCGCGCTCGAGGTCGCGGTTCGTCGCGGAGATGACGCGCACGTTCACGCGGCGCGCCTTCGTCTCGCCGACGCGGCGGATCTCCCGCGCCTCGAGCGCGCGGAGGAGCTTCGGTTGGAGCTCGAGGGGGAGCTCGCCGATCTCGTCGAGGAACACGGTGCCGCCGTCGGCCGCTTCGAAGGCGCCGATGCGATCACGGTCGGCGCCGGTGAACGAGCCACGGACGTGGCCGAAGAGCTCGCTCTCGACGAGGTTCGGGCTGATCGCGCCGCAGTCGACGACGACGAACGGCTTGTCGGCGCGCGCGCTGCGCTGCATGATCTCGGTCGCGACGAGCTCCTTGCCCGTGCCGGATTCGCCCTCGATGAGCACGTTGATGTCGCTCTGCGCGATCTTGTCGAGCAGCGCGAACATCCGGCGCATCGGGAGGCTCGTTCCGACGAGCGCGCCGAAGGACGGCATCATCGGGACGATGTCCTCCTTCTCCGGAGCCCCGCCGCGGACGCGGACGATCGAGTCGCCGACGTAGAGGATCCCCTCCCCGGCGGCGAGGTCGGCGTCCCGGATGCGGACCTGGTCGAGCCGCGTGCCGTTCATCGAGCCGGAGTCGCGGAGGCGCCACATCCCGTCCTCCCGCACGAGGCGGCAGTGGAAGCGCGAGACCATCGGATCGCGGAGGACGATGTCGTTCGACGCGTGCGAGCCGATCTTGCAGAGGTCGCCGTCGTGGACGATGGTTCGCTGCGTGGCGATGCCACCTTCGCGCTCGATCGACAGCGTGAGTCGCGGAATCGCGACCGTCTCGCCGAGCTGGCGCACCGTGTGGAGCGTCTGGGCCGGCTCGCGCACGGGCCCAGGCGTCGCGAGGTCGGGAGACGTCGGCGTGCGCGGCGCCCCGGCGTGGAGCGCGGGATCCGTCGGCGCGGGGGCAGGCGGGGGCGCGGACGGCGCGAAGATCGGCGGACGCACGGAGGCCGGGCCCTGCGGGGGGAGGGGCATGTGGCCCGAGGGCGGCGCGGACGGACGCGGCGGGAGCGGGGCGCCGGCCATGTTGCTCGGCAGCGGCGAGGGCGGCGGCACGGCAGGAGGGAGGGGCGCCTGCGGGGCACGCGGGGCGAACCCCGACTGGTTCCTCACCGAAGGCGGCACGTGCTGACCGCTCGGCGGCCCCCCCTGCCCGATCTGTGGCGGTGTCGGGGCGACCGGAGCCGTCGAGGGACGCGGGGGGAGCGGCGCGCTGTTGGGTGCTTTGGGGTGGGCCACGGATACGCATCGACGCAAGGGCGATGCCTACGTCCCTCGGTTGCTGCCGCTTCGCGATCCGACCGGAATCGCGGGTCGCCCGCGATGCATCCGATCGTGATGGTGCGTCCTGTGTCCATCAGCCTGCGTCGCGCGCGACTCAGCGGGCACGTGGGTTATTAGGAAACCCACGGAACCATTCTGTATAGTGACCATGAAGACCTACCGTGAGAGTGCAATACAGGCGGGGGGCCGGAGGGGGATCACCATGAGGATCGAGACGCTCGTAGGGAGGCTTCGGAGCCTCGGTCGGCGCGGTCGGTCGGGTGACCGGCGAGCGCGTCTCGCGGTCACCCGTGACGCACGAAGAGCTGCGGGTCGCGTCGAGGGCGTCGCACGCCGTGCGGGCGGCGATCGCGTCGTCGGCGTGCTCGTCTGCTTCGTCCTCGGCTGCTCGAACGACCGCCCGCCTCCGCCTCCGAAGACGGCGGACGCGGACGCGCATCGGGCGCGCGACGACGAGCCGACGCCGATGGAGACGACGACGGCGCACCGGGCGCACCTCGGCAACGGGGCCGACCTCTTCGTCCCGCCGTGGTTCCGCCCGAGAGACGGCGCCTACGATCTCGTCGTGCACTTCCACGGGCTCCGCGAGCTCCAGGAGAAGAACCTCGAGCTCGTCCACCTGAACGCGGCCGTCGTGAGCGTGAACCTCGGCGTCGGGACCGACCCGTACGCCAACGCCTTCCGCGATCCGAAGGCGTTCACGAAGCTCCTCGACGAGGTCGACGCCGAGCTCGTCAAGACGGGCCGCGGCGGGGGTGCCAAGCTCGGGCGGCTCGCGCTCTCGGCGTGGAGCGCGGGCTTCGTCTCCGTGCAGCGCGTGATCGGTCACCGCGACGTCGAAGACAAGCTCGACGCCGTCCTCGTCGCGGACGGGTTCTTCACGTCGTATTCGAACCTCGAGAAGAAGACGATCAACCCCGCCTTCCTGGCGCCGTGGGTCGAGCTCGCGGGAGCGGCCCAGCGTCGCGAGAAGCTCCTCGTCATCACGCACACCGCCATCCCGACGGTGGGCTACCCGTCCGTGACCGACACGGTCGCCAAGCTCCTCGAGCTCTCCTCCCTCGACAAGACGCCCTCGTCCGACGTCGGCCCGAAGCAGATGAAGCGCAGCTACGTCGTCGACAAGGGCGATCTCCACGTCCACGGCTTCCACGGCGTCACCGCCGCCGACCACGTCAACCAACTCCGCGCCGCCGGCGACACGATCTGGCCCTACCTCGCCACCCGCTGGTCCCCCCCTCCCAAGAAGTAACGCCCCCGTCCCCCCGCCCCCCGTGGCCCCCCGTGGCCCCCCGTCCCCCCGCCCCCCCGTCCCCCCGCCCCCCTG
>JALHPN010000115.1 GCA_022842465.1 Polyangiaceae bacterium
CGACGAGGGCTCCGACGCCGCGGCGAGCCCGCAGGCGACCGCCGTTCCCGCGCCGCTCGCGATCGGCTCGTCGTCCCCCGCCGCCGCGGCCGCGCCTCCCGTGCTCGACAGCGGGGCGCCGTTTCCCACGATCCGCGCCGACGTGGCGCTGGAGGGCGAGAGTCCGGCGCGCGACGCTCCGGGCTACACCGTGTCTGCCGTCCTCCGTCTCTCGGATCTGACGGGGCCGCCGCGCGCCGCCGAGGTCAACGTCGCGGGGATCGAGGCGGCCCGGAAGCGGACCGAGCTTCGGATGGCGGTCGAGATGACGGCCTCGCGCATGCGGATGGTGCTCCAGGGGCACGGCTGGCTCGTGCCGCCCGACACCGAGCTCCGCGCGCGGAACGATCGGCTCGGGCACGTCGTCGTGTGGCCGGGCGCCACGCTCTATCGGCCGCTCGCCCCGGGCTCGCTCCGCGCCCTCTTCGCCGAACGTCGCTTCGACGTCGCGCCGATCGCGCCGGCGCAGGTCGTCTCCGTCGAGGAGGCGGGCAAGCGCATCGGGATCAAGACGAGGCACATCGAGCTCGCGACGCGCGCCGCGAAGGTCACGTTCGAGCTCGGACGCCTGGAAGGCCTCGCGGACGGCGGGCCGCTCCTGTGCCGACTCCTCCTCGATCTCGCCAGCGGCTCTCCGACGACGCCTGCGTGCGCGCCGGACGAGCTGCCGCTCCGCGCGGAGCTCCGCTGGTCGTCCCATGGCTCTCTGCTCTTCGAGGTGACGGGCGTCCTCCGTCGGCCCGAGCTCGGCGCGACGTCCTTCGCCATGCCCCCGACAGGGTCGACGATGGGCTCTCCCCCGCCGCCGCGGCTCGGCATGCAGGGGCTCCTCTCGCACACCGAGCTCGCCGCCTTCCGCTCGGCCGCCGTCGAGGTCCCGGCCGGCCCGATGCCGGCGGGCGACGGGCTGCTCGTCGCGAACGGCACCGTCCAGGTCCGCATGCTCTTCCTCGACGGCGTCCCCGTCGCGTGGGTCTCGCCTGGCGGCCGCGACGGTCTCTACGGCCTCCAGCGCGGCCGCTACGTCGCGCAGTGGCGGACGTTCCTCGGGGACGCGAACGACCCGCCGTTCACGCAGATCGTGCCGGGCGCCGCGACCGTGGGCGTCGCGGACGCGGGCGCCGCGTCCCGCTGAAGGCGAGCGAGCGCGTATCAGTCGTAGTCGTCGGGCGTGAACGTCACGTCGCCCGTGCCGCTCGCCTCGCCGCGCGCCCGCAACGTCTCGACGACGCCGCTGATGACGTCGAAGCGTGTCGTCGGGAGGTAGTACTCGTCCTCGTCGACCTCGGGCATCGCGGCGAGCCGCTGCTCGATGAGCTCCCGGTCGCCGGGGTCCAGCTCGAGGTGGGCGTGCCAGCCCGCCGCATCCGCCCGCGTCAGCGCCTCGCGCGCCATGCCGATCGGGTTGAAGGCGAGGTAGACGGTCGTGAAGTAGAGCCGCCATTCGGCGTGCGGACCTTCGGTGCCCCACTCTGCTCCGAACGTCTGGCGGAAGACCTCGCCGAGGTAGGCGCCGATCGCCGGTGCGACGAGCTCGAGGGTCTCGGGGCGCTCGGTGATCGCGTCGCGGGCGTCGCGCACGTACTGATCGACGAGGCTCAGCGTGTCCTGCGTCCCGTCGAGCGGCACCTGGTACTTGCTGGCGACGAAGCGCATGCACGCCGCGACCAGCTCGGCGACCGCCGCCGGAGGCGGCTCGAGAGCCGGCAGCGTCAGGCCCATGCCCCCTTCGGGATCGCCGGCCTCGTCGTGGTCGTGTCCGTCGTCCTGCTCGGAAGGCGAGTGGCCCGCGCCGTTCGCCGCACCGTTCGTGGGAGAGCCGTTCTTCGGGTCCGGAGCCATCTGCACGCTCTAGTGGGCAGCGTCGCCGAGGGCAAGGCGGAGGAAGGCGCGCTGTCTCCCGGAAAAACACTTCCGTAAGGAGCGGATGCCGCCTAGCCTAGGGAGTCCATGCGACTCGGTGTTTTCAGCGACATCCATGCGAACCACGAGGCCCTTTCGGCCGTGCTCGAGGCGTATGGGAAAGAGAACATCGACGTCTACTACTGCCTCGGCGACACCGTCGGGTACGGCGGGTCCCCCAACGAGTGCGCCGACCTGGTGCGCGAGCTCGCGAAGGTGACCATCCTCGGCAACCACGACGCCGCCGTGAGCGGACGGATGGACTACTCGTACTACTACGAGGCCGCGCGCCACGCGCTCGACGTCCACGCCGCGATGATCTCGCCCGACAACATGTCGTGGCTGAAGCAGCTGCCCTACCAGCACAAGCTCGAGGACATCGACGTCCTCCTCTGCCACGGCTCGCCGGTGCGCCTCGAGGAGTTCGAGTACATCTTCGCGCCCGAGCAGGCGCGCGAGTGCCTCCCGCTCTGGGACAAGCTCGGTCACATCACGCTCATCGGTCACTCGCACCTCTGCAAGGTGTTCGCGCTCACGCGCAACAGCGTCGAGGAGCTGCCGGCGGTCGACTTCGAGCTCGCGCCGGACAAGAAGTACATCGTGTCGGTCGGCTCCGTCGGCCAGCCGCGCGACTTCGACAACCGCGCCAGCTACACGGTCTTCGACGCCGACAAGCGACGCTTCGAGTTCAAGCGCATCGAGTACGACATCGAGCTCGCCGCGGACAAGGTGCTCCGAGCCCGCCTCGAGCGGAACTTCGCGCACCGGCTCTTCATCGGGGTCTGATTCGCGCGGGCGCGGGCCCGCGAGCTCACGTTCACGGCTCCTCGAGGCACGTCAGCGCGAGGCTCCGCTCGCAGGCTTCGAGGAGCGGGGCGCCGCCCCACGTGGTCCACCAGAACGCGGAGACGAAGTCTGCCACGCGGCCCTTCGCACCCGCGGAGTCGTCGGTCCAGCTGCTGCACGTCTCCTCTCCGCGGACCCCGCCGCCGCCCGTACCGGACCAGGCGAAGGGCTCGACGACGCGCTCGCCGTACTCGTTGCGATCGATGAGAGGCAGCCCTTCCTTCGAGAGCGCCGTCCTCGAAGGGAGCACCTTGGGCGCTCCGTCAGGCTCTCGCGTCGTGCCCACCTCCCGCCATGGACCGTCGCTCGTCGGGCGTGCGACGGCGTCCTTTCCCCGATCCGAGAGCAGCGCGATCCACCGGCCGCCGAGCGTCGCGCGGGCAGCAGCGTCCTCGCACTTCGCGTCAGCGCCTGCCAGACCCCCGAGGTTGCCCGTGAACTTCTCGCTGGTGATGAAGAGCCGAAGCTCCCCGCGCGGCGGCTCACCCGCCTCGTGGCGCGTGGACGCGGCGTCGCCTCGGGCCGTCCCTGCGTCGCTCGTGCGCTCGGCCGGACCTTGCCCCGAGACGGAGGCTGCGTCGCTCCCTCCGCAGCCTGTCTGGGCGAACACGGCGATGACGATCACGCGGAAGGGGAGGGAGCTCGCTCGAAGCATGCTGGCGCGCTAGCACGGCTCGAGCCACCCTCGAGTGCCGCGCGTCGCGCCGGGGAAAGACCGCCGGGTGAGGCTTCTGGCGTCAAGCTGGCGCTCCGCGCGCCGGGATCCGGGACGCGCAGCGCCACGCTCGCGCGCGTCCGACGAGCACGGGTGAGGGGCGAGACCGAGGGACTCGGCCTGGCTAGCGCTGCTGCGGTCGGGGAGTATCCTGCTCCGGCGATGACGGCGATCTCCGCTCCCGTGCCGGGCCAGTCCTTCGGCCCGTTCGCGATCGAGAGCGTCGTGGGCGTCGGCGGCATGGGCGTCGTGTACCGGGCGCGCGACACGGCGCGCGGCGGGCTCGTCGCGCTGAAGCTCCTCCGAGCCAAGGACGGCGCGCCGCCGACGGACGAGGATCGTGCGCGCTTCGTGCGGGAGGCTCGCCTCGCCTCCGGGCTCCTCCATCCGAACATCGTCCAGATCGTCGCGTCGGGCGCGGTCGGAACGATCCCGTACATCGCGATGGAGTGGATCGAGGGCCTCAGCCTGGCGATGGCGATGGGGGACGCGTCCGTCCCCGTCGCCGCGCGGCTCGACGTGCTCGCAGGCATCGCCGAGGCCCTCGCGCACGCCCACGCGAACGGGGTCGTTCATCGCGATCTCAAGCCGAGCAACGTCATGATCGATCGCGCCGGGACGCCGAAGCTCGTCGACTTCGGCATCGCGAAGCAGTCACGCGACGCCTCCCGGCCGTTCGCCCTCGCGCACACCGAGGCGGGGGTCCCGCTCGCGACGCGGACCGGCGTCTTCCTCGGCACGCCCTCGTACATGGCACCGGAGCAGATGCTCTCGCCGGAGGTCGACGCGCGCGTCGATCAGTTCTCGTGGGGCGTGCTCGCCTACGAGCTCCTCGCCGGCGTGCATCCGCGCGACACGGTCGCGCAAGGGGACGCCGCGTTCCCCGTCGGGCGCGCGAAGCCGCTGGCTTGGCAGGAGCCCTCGGTCCCCGAGCCCGTCGCCGCGGTCATCCATCGCGCGATGGCGTACGAGCGCGACGCGCGCTTTCCGACGATGGAGGGCGTCGCCGCGTCGCTGCGGTTCGCGCGCGGCGCCGTCTCGACCACCCCGTCGGGTGCTCCCGGCGCGCAGGCGCTCTCGGTCGGGATGCCGCAGACGTCCGCCACCGGCCCGGCGCTCCTCCCCGTCTACGGCGCCCCCACGACGATGGAGGGCGTCGCCTCGCGCGCAGAGCCGGCGGAGGTCGTCACCGGCGCCGAGGCTCGACGCAGCCCGGCGCTCTTCGCCGGGATCGCGGCCGCCGCGCTCGTCGTCGTGGTCGTCGTCGTCGGTCTCCTGAGCTCCTCCTCGCTCCTCGCCGGGAGCGGCGCTCCCGTCCCACCGCCGATCCCCGGCATCCGCAGCGTCGAGCTCGTGCGAGGCTTCGAGGGCGTGGCCTTCGCAGGCGGCGAGCGGGGCCGCTCGAAGGCGGTGAACGAGGTGCACCGCGGCATCCGTCCCTGCATCGACCACCGCATGCTCTCGGACGACGACATCAAGGTCGAAGCCGAGCTCGATCCGAGCGGCCGGTTCACGCACGTCGCGAGCGTCAACTACTGCCGCCGCGAGCTCGGCAACCACTACCTCTGCACGTACCTCGGGGACCCGGTGAAGCGAGGCCACCCGACGCCGCCGCCGGGCATGCTCGAGTGCGTCCGCGACGCGACGATGGCGCTCGTCCTGCCGCCGCTCGTGCCGCGACGTACGGAGAAGTACGAGCCCGCCTCGATGCCCGAGCCGACCAACATCGACCTCGATCTCGAGGCCCGCTGACTCAGGGGCGGCGCGTCGGGAGCGTGAGGGCGGCGCTGTCCTCCGTGACCACGTCGCGCACGAACGTCGTCGCCGCGAACGACACCTTGTACGTCCTGCCGGCGCCGGCGAGCGTGCCCTCGACGGCGACGGACACCTCCCCGCCGCGCGTCTTGTCGAGGTGCGCGCGCGTGACCCTGCACTCGCACTTGCCCGGCGGCGACACGAGGGGCAGCTCGCCAGGCACCTCGAGCTCGAAGCGGTCGAGCGTCGGCGTGACCTCCTTCGTCGCCCCGCGTGGCGCGTCGAGCGTGACGACGAGCCCCACGCGCGTCCGCTTGTTCAGCGCTCCGGCGATGCGCGCGCTCTCCGACTCGCCGAGCACGCCGAGCTCCACGCGGAGCCGGTCGCGGAGGCCGGCGGTCATGACCGCGCCGCGACCGACGTCAGGGGCGAGGTCGACCTCGGTGACCTTCGGATCAGCGGTGCCCGCTTCGCCCGCGAGGACGAGCTTCCCCTTCGCCTCGGGCAGCTTCGGGAGGCCGTCGAGCGGGGTGGGGAGGAGCGCCCTCCATCGCGTGACCTCGCGGACGCAGGCCGCGCGATCGACGCCCGTGAGCGCCTCGCACTTCGCCTCCGAGCGCGCCGCGAGCGCGTCACACGTCACGCGTTGCGACGGGCGCGGCTCGGCGAGGCATAGGCGCGGATCCTTCCCGGCGATCGCGACGCAGGTGGCCCCACGGCCGCGCGCGGGCAGACCCTCGAAGAGGAGCGGGCAGGCGTCCGGCGTCTGCGCCAGCATGGCGACCCATGCCTTGCAGCGCGAGCGGAGCGAGCTCGCGTCGATGCGGTCGCAGGTCTCCCTCTTCTTGTCCTTCGCGGCCTCGAGGAGGCGGCAGGCGTCGCGGACGAACGTGTCGTAGCCGATCGCGCGGAGCGCGTCGGCGAGGAGCGGATCGATCGCGGCGCGCTGGGACACGCACGTCTCGACGTTCACGAAGGCCTCGAGCTCCTTGGCGAGATCGCCGGCGGGCGCGGGCGGGTCCACGAGATCGAGCGGGCCGGCGTCGGCGCCGATCGCGCCGAGCGTGGCGGCGATCCCAGAGCTCGCGGGCGGAGGTGCGACGTCCGTCGCGGCCGGACCGAACGGGCGCTTCGAGGCCTTGTCGTCGCAGGCGACGACGGAGCCGAGGACGACGAGGAGCGCGAGGCGTCGCACCTAGGGCGCCTCCGGGCGGACGAGCGGACCGAACGCCGCACGGAAGCGGTCGCTCCAGGAGCACGGGCGCTGGGTCGTGGGGTCGAGCCGGACGAGGCGCGTCCGCCCGTCGGCGTGGAGGACGTCGCCGTGGCGCGAGCGCACGCGCGCGTGGAGGATCGCGCTCGACGTCCCGAGGTGGACGGGCTGGAGCTCCACGGTGAGCTCGCCTTCGCCCCGGACCGGGGCGAGGTACTGGATCTCGTGGGCGGCGACCACGTGGTACTTGTCCGGGTTCACGCTCAGATCGTCCTCCCACCGGAACCCGATCTCCGCGAGCAGCTCTCCGCGCGCCCGCTCCATGAAGAGGAGGAAGCGCACGTTGTGCAGGATGTTCAGCGCGTCGAGATCGTCGAAGTAGACGCGCTGGATCGAGCGGAAAGGCATGGCCAGCGGCATGGGCCGACCATCCTAGCCCCCTCTCGCCTTGACGATGCGCCGAGCTGCGCTAGTGCCTCAGCCATGAGTGACGGAGCTTCGGCGCGCTTTTTCAGGACGATCGGCGTTTTCACCCTCCTCGGCGCCCTCGCCGCGTGCAGCACGGCGGCGGTCGACGCGGAGAGCGTGGGCACCAGCGAAGCGGAGCTCGGAGAGGCTGCGGTCGTCCGGTTCGGCGCCGACTTCGAGGAGCGCGTCACGGGCGAGCTCGTGAAGGGCAGGCAGGTCCGCATCGTCTACGACCCCGCGCGCCTCCCGCAATGCCGTGGCGAACAGGGCGGCGTGCCGCAGTGGTCGATCTCCGGCGCGTGGAAGATCGGCGACGGACCGGTGCGAGCGTTCACGGCCGCCGGGCTGAACGCGGGGAGCCCCGAAGGCGCCGTCCTCGACCTCGATCGCTCGGGGGAGCTCCAGATCTGGTTTTCGAACAACAACCGCTGGGGCTGCAACGGCTACGACTCGGACTTCGGCAAGAACTACCGCTTCCCGGTGAAGCCCGCGGCCCACGAGCCGGGCTGGCTCGGGAACGCGCGCTACGCGATCGAGCGTCAGACGTGCGACGGCCGCGCGTGCGACGCTTCGCTCCGCCCGGTGCCGCCGGCGATCGTCTACGAGTCGTGGGCCCGCCAGCGCGCGGCGGTGCGGGTGATCACCTTCGAGGTCTGGAAGGAAGGCGTCACCGATCGCGAGAACCCCGACCTGTGGCGGCAGCTCGACGTGCAGGTGCACGCGCGCCTCCAGGGGACGACGACGTTCACGACGAGCTACGTCGCGCTCGACCGCCGCGTGGGGAACGACGCCCGCTACGCGATCGACCTCGCGAAGCTCGACCCGATCCCAGGCTTCGCCGTCGCGGACACGGCCGAGAAGTGCCCCGCCGTCCCCCTCCGCCTCCCGCCCGAGCTGAACGGCGGGTACGTGGAGGCGACGGTCGAGCTCTACGCCACCGTCAACGGCGTCGAGCTGCGCCCGGACGGCGGCGGCGCGGGCGGCCTCTTCCGCGTGCGTTACCAGAACTACGCCGATCGCTTCCCCGCCTGCGCGAAGCAGTAGCGAGGGCGCGAGCCCGCGCGCGTGGGCGTGACGCGCGGGGCGCCGTTTGCCAGAATGAAGGAGCGATGCGTCTCGCTCCGGTGTCCCTCCTCGTTCTCTCCCTCGGCGCCGCCGCCGCGGGGTGTGGGGACGATCGCGAGGCGGACTTCCCCGATCCCGACGTCGCAGGGGCCGCGTCGAGCCCCGACGGCGCGCCGTACCCGACGGATCGGGTCGGCTCGGCGGCACGCGCGAACGGGATTCCGGGTGCGCGCGTCCCGAACCTCTCGTTCCAGGGGTACGTGAACGGCGATCGCGCCGCGGGGCTCCGGACGATCTCGATGGCGGACTTCTACGATCCGAAGCAGGAGCGTCACAAGGTGCTCATGGTCTTCGCGGCCGCGACGTGGTGCTCGATCTGCGCGGCCAACTCGGAGGCGCTCGTGCCGAAGAAGGCGCAGCTCGAGGCCGAGGGCGCCGTCTTCCTCGAGATCGTCGTCAACGGCGGCGCGCTCAACGAGGGGCCGAGCCTCCGCGAGGTCGAGGCCTGGATGAGCCGGCACGGGACGAACTACACGACCGCGATCGACGTCCGCGCGCGCCGGATGGGCGGGCTCGGCGTGTCGACGGTGCCGTGGAGCATGATCGTGGACACGCGCACGATGGAGATCCTCGAGGCTGGCGCGGGCGCCCCCGCGGACGTCGCCAAGTACACGCGCGCGGGCCTCTCCTTCGTGACCACGCAGCCGCCGTCGTACTGAGCAGGGCCTCGAGGGAACGACGAGGCGCGCGGGCGCGTCTTTCGCGCCCCGGGGAGACGCGCTATGCGCCGCCGAGACGGTGGCCTCCGCCGGTAGCGCGGTTAGGGACTACCCCAACTTGCACTGAACGCAAACGCAGTATACTGTCCTGAACAGAAGTCACCCCCGACCCGTCGCGGAGCGCCATGGAAGAGAAGAACCGTCAGAAGGCCATCGACCTCGCCCTCGCCAGCATCGAGAAGGAGTACGGCAAGGGCTCGATCATGCGCCTGGGGTCTGGCGAGAGCACGTTCTCGGACGTGTCCGTCGTGTCCTCCGGCTCCATCGGCCTCGACATCGCGCTCGGCATCGGCGGCTACCCGCGCGGCCGCATCATCGAGATCTACGGGCCGGAGTCGAGCGGCAAGACGACCCTCACGCTCCACGCGATCGCGCAGGTCCAGAAGGCCGGCGGTGTGGCGGCCTTCATCGACGCCGAGCACGCGCTCGACCCGGCGTATGCCCGCAAGCTCGGCGTGAAGACGGACGAGCTGCTCGTCTCGCAGCCCGACTACGGCGAGCAAGCGCTCGAGATCGCCGACATGCTCGTCCGCTCGAACGCGGTCGACATCGTCGTCGTCGACTCCGTCGCCGCGCTCGTGCCGAAGGCCGAGATCGAGGGCGACATGGGCGACAGCCACGTCGGGCTCCAGGCGCGGCTCATGAGCCAGGCCCTCCGCAAGCTGACGGGGACGGTGGCTCGGTCGAACTGCCTCCTCGTCTTCATCAACCAGATCCGCATGAAGATCGGCGTCATGTTCGGCTCGCCGGAGACGACGACGGGCGGCAACGCGCTCAAGTTCTACGCGTCCGTGCGCCTCGACATCCGCCGCATCGGCCAGATCAAGGAGGCCGCCGCGAGCGACAAGAAGGATCCGGTCGCGATCGGCAACCGGACGCGCGTGAAGGTCGTGAAGAACAAGATGGCCCCGCCGTTCCGCGAGGTCGAGTTCGACATCCTCTACGGGCAGGGCATCAGCCGCGCGGGCGACATCGTCGATCTCGCGGTCGACCTCGGCCTCGTCGAGAAGAGCGGAGCCTGGTTCTCGTTCGGCAACGAGCGGATCGGGCAAGGGCGCGAGAACGCGAAGACCTATCTCGATCAGCATCCCGAGCTGATGGACAAGCTGGAGGCGATGATCCTCCAGAAGCACAACATCAAGGCTCGCGGGGCGGCCGCGCCGGAAGAGCCCGCGGCCCCCGCGCCCAACGGCAAGAAGGACGCGAAGGGGGAGCTTGCCCCGGACGGCAAGCCCGTCGTGAAGCTGCCGCCAGCCCCCGCGGGCGCGCGGAACGGCGCGCCGGCCGAGGAGCCGAAGCGCGCGCCGAAGCCGGCGAACTGAGAGCGCGGCCGACGACGCTCGCGTTCTCGCGCGTTGCCTCGCGCGGCCGCGTGACACGAGCGCGTCGACGCGGGGTAGGATGCCGACTGGATGAAGCTCTACGTCATGCGCCACGGCCCCGCCGAGGACCACGCGCCGACGGGGCGCGACGGGGATCGAGCGCTCACCCCTTCCGGACGGGACCGCGTGCGGAGCGTGGCGCGCATCCTCGTCGAGCAGGACGAGGCGCCGTTCACGATCTTCTCGAGCCCGCTCGTCCGCGCGCTCCAGACGGCGGAGATCGTGGCCGCCGTGACCAAGCTCGACGAGCGCGTCCGCGGGAGCGACGCGGGCAGGGCGAGCGGCGCGACGGGGGCGGTCGAGATCCGGCGGGAGCTCGCGCCTGGCGGGGACGCTCACGAGCTCGCCTTTCGCGCCGCGCGGGAGGGGCGGAGGCGCGTGATGATCGTCGGGCACGAGCCCGACCTTTCGTCGCTCGTCGCGCGCCTCGTCGGCCGCATGCCCGAGGACGGCATGATGAAGGCGATGGTCGTCGGCGTGAAGCTCACGCCCCAGGTGCCCGGCGTCGAAGGGCCCGAGCTCGTCGCGACGAGTCGGTTCGTGGTCCAGCCGAAGACCCTCGAGCTCACGCGCGGCTGATCCGCCAGCTCGACGCGCCTGGTCGCCCCAGGGACCAGGTCGCGGCGCGAGCGGCGGGCCCTCGGGAGCCTGGGGCAACTCTGCCGAGGTGTGGCCGAACGGACGCGAGGAGGGGGGCGTCAAGGGATTCCGTATAGGGTCACGAAGGTCGTCGAACCGACACCTTCCTACATGCGGCTGGGGGCTGATGCCCACACGGTCATGTGTCCGATATTCCAAAGAAAAAGTCGGTTCCTTGACAAGGGTACCCCGCTCCCTTACCCCCCAAAGAGGTCGTTAGGAATGGCAGCGCGCAACGCGGTCTCGCACGTCGGTAGCTGGCTCGCCCCGCGCTGGTCGCGTGGGGCGACCGCACTCGCGCGGCCGCCGGTCTCCGCCGCCGTCCTCCGCATCCCGGAGCGGCTCAGCGCCCAGCTCGGTCTCGCGTTCCCGAGCGCCTCCCCCCAGCTCTTCGTCCACGAGGGGGCCCGCCAGTCGTTGGAGCGTCGGCTCAAGTCGGCCGGGCCCGGCCGCCCGGTCGTCCTGTCCATCACGGACAATCGACACTCGATCATCTCCCACTCGACGAAGAACGGGGTGCTCCACGCGCGGGTGCACCACATGTTCCTCGACGCGCCTCCGCGCGTGGTCGACGCGCTCGTCCGTTACGTCGCGCGCGGCGATCGCCAGGCGAGCCTCGTCGTCGGTCACTACATCGAGGTGAACGGCGCGCGCCTCGCGCGGCGTCGTCCGCGAGCGATCCCCCTCCATGCGAAGGGGGACTCCCACGATCTGCTCGCGATCTTCCGCGACCTGAACGAGCGGTACTTCGGCGGCGCGTGCACGGCGCTCATCACGTGGGGGCGCCGCACGCGGCGGAAGCGCGGGCAGCCGCGGGACTCCATCAAGCTCGGGAGCTACACGAACCTCGAGCGCCTGATCCGCATCCACCCGGTGCTCGACAAGCCGTGGGTGCCTCGCTACTTCGTCGCGTTCGTCGTGTACCACGAGATGCTCCACCACATGATCCCGTCGGCGCGCGGGACGACGCGGGCGCCTCGTACGACGGTCGCGACGATCGCTTCCGCGCGTGGGCAGCGGCACGCTCCGCAGCGGCGTGTCCTCCATCCGCCGGAGTTCCTCGAGCGAGAGCGGGGCTTCCGGAACTACGAGCGCGCCATCGAGTGGGAGCGCCGGCACATCGCGAGGCTCCTCCGGGCGTCCTGACCTCGTGGTAGCCTCCCGCGCGTCGTGACGAGGAGGCTTCGGTGCGCGTAGAGCCGTTTGGCGTGGGGATGATCATCGCGGCCGGGCTCACGTCCCTCGCCTTGGGGATCGCGTGCAGCAGCCCCGGTGCGCGCACGCCGGCAGGGGCCACGGCCGCGGACGCCGACGGCGGCTCGAACGGGCCGACCTCGGGCGACGCGGCGGCCGGCGACGGCGGGCGCGCCGAGAAGCCGTTCGCAGGAACGGCGACGGAGGCGACTCAGCTCGTGAGCGCGGCCATCGACAAGCACCGCACGGAGGTGGGCGCCTGCGTGAACGCGTACAAGACGCGGAAGAAACTCGGCCGGGCGCGTGTCGAGGTCCAGGTGGGGATCGATCAAGAAGGCAACCTCCTCGGCGCGACGCTGAAGGGCAAACCGCAGGACGAAGAGCTGACGACGTGCGTCCAGCGCGCGCTCGCGCAGGCGCAGTTCCCGCGCAGCCATGCGGGCGTCATCTCCATCACCAAGGTGTACGAGGAGATCCTGCAGTGAGCCTCCGCGCGGCGCGTCTGGCCGCGCTGGCGCTCGTCGCGGCGCTCGCCGGATGCGGCGGCGCGAAGGCCGCGGTCGGGATCAGCGAGGCGAACGAGCCTGCGCGCGTGAAGCGCGACGTGACCCGGGACCCGGTCCGCTCGCACGCGCTCGCCACGGTCGTCGACCGCACGATCGGCCCGTTCGTCGCCCGTCGCGAGGGCCCCCGCGGGAAGCCGGAGGCCGCGACGGCGCTCGCGGCGTGGGTCACCCCGCCGGAGGGGAGCGGCCGACGCATCGTGGCGGCCGGGCTCTCGGCGGCAGGGGCTCCGCGCGGCGGCGAGCGCACGGTCGCGCACGTGCCGATCGACACGACGATGCTCGAGATCGGCGCCGTCAAGGGGGAGCACCCGGGCTTCATGGTGGCCTGGACGTCGCTGACGGACCGCGGTGAGGCGCTGTGGGCCGCCGTGATCGGCGACGACGGCGTGCCGCGGAGCAAGGCGCTCGAGCTCGCCCGGACGGGCGACGACGTGGTGTGGATGGACGTCGTGCCGACCGAGAAGGGCGCGCTGTGCATCTGGGCCGAGGAGACGCGGGCCGGCGATGCGACGCTCGTGGCGGCGGCGATCGACGGGGAGGGGAAGGTCATCGGGGTCCCGGCGCGGGTCGCGCGAGGGGTCGTGGGGTGGCACGCGCTGGAGATCCCGGGGGGCGTCGGGGTGTCGGTGGTGAGCGCCAGCGCGACGGCGAAGCCGGGCGCGGGGAGATCGAGGGGGGGCACGCTCGCGTTCCATCGCCTCGATGCCGACGGTCATCCGACGGTGGGGCCCGCGGTCGTGTCGGCCGCGCCCACGGTCAGCGGGGACGTCGAGGTCGCGCTCGAGGGCGAGCGCGTCGTCTTCGCCTGGACGGATCGCACCGGCGACGAGCCGTTCGTCGCCGGCGCCGCGCTCGCGCTGCACCCGCCCCCCGCCCCGGCGCCCGCCCCCAGCCCCGAAGTCCCCGCCCCCGCCCCCGGCGTCACCGCCCCGAGCATCGGCGCGCAGAAGACCGCCGGTCTCGAGACGCCGCGGAAGATCGTCGATGCCCGCGGAGGCGCCTCGCTCCTCGGGATCGCGACGGGGAAGGCCGGCACGGCGATCTTGTGGGAGTCGCCGTTCCGCGCGAAGAGCACCACGCGGCGCATCCACGTGGGCAAGCTCGCGCCGAGCCTCCTCCTCGAGCGTCCGCGGCTCTCGTTCACGGTCGAGGGGCGCACCGCTCCGGAGCTCGCGGCGACGGACGACGGCTTCGCGGTGCTCGGCTCGCTCCACGACTGTGACCTCGGCGCTCCCAGCTGCGAGAGCGCGCCGGTCGCCGCCACCCTCCTCCGCACGTCGCCGAGCCTCGAGCTCGTCCAGCGCGAGACGCTCGGGTTCGGCGGTGACGTCACGCCGGTCGGTTGGGGGCTGCACTGCAGCGCGATGGAGTGCTTCGCGCTCACCGCGACCGCAGGCTCTCCGTCGCAGGTGCGCGCGGCCGAGATTCGCCCGCGCGCGAACGCGCCTCGGCGCGAGGCGCCCGCCGGACCGCCCAAGGACGCTCCGCGCGTCACGGAGATCGCTTCCGTGGTGACGGGGGAGAGCGTCGTCGATCTCGCGACGGCGCGCTTCGGCGACGCGTCGGTGATCGCGTCGCTCTCGGCTGCCGCTCCGCCGAACGGCAAGAGCGCCGTCTTCTCGCGCGACGACGACCCTGCCGCGCGGACAGCGGGTCTCGTCCTCGCCACGCGCGTCGTCGATGCGAGCGGCAAGGCGGGCGCTCCGATCGTCCTCTCGACGCGCGCGCTCGCGGTGGGGGGCGTGTCGATCGCGGCCGCCGAGAAGCCCGACGACGGCGGCGTGGTCGCGTGGGTCGCGCGCGAGAACGGCGACCCGGAGGTCCACGTCACGCGTGTCGACAAGCGCGGAAAGCGCACGAACGACGTGCAGCTCACGACGACGAAGGGCGACGCCGCCGACGTCTCGGTCGTGTGGGCGGGCGGCGGCTGGATCGTCACATGGGTCGACGGCCGCGACGGGAACGGCGAGGTCTACGCCACCAAGGTGGGGCTCGATCTCGCCCGCGTCGCCCGCGAGGAGCGCATCACGACCGCCCCCGGCGACGCGAGCGATCTCGTCGCCCTTGCGAAGGGAGACGCCGTCTGGCTCGCGTGGGCCGACTCGCGCGAGAGCCCGAAGGAGGGGACGGCCGACGTCTACGTCACCTCCCTGAAGATGCGCGACGCGAAGCGCGGCGGGGGCGAGGTCCGCGTCCTCGCGACCGCGGCCCACTCCCGGACGCCGCATCTCGCGCTCGCGGACGACGGAACGATGCATCTTGCATGGATCGAGGAGGCGCTCCTCGGTCTCGGCGGATCTGCCGCCGTCGTCCACGGCGCGCTCTGGGCGGCGCTCGACGATGACGGCAAGCCGAAGGAGCGGCCGCAGCGGATCCCGCTCGCCGGCGAAGGCGCCGCTTCCACGGTGGCGATCGACGCCCGCGGAGGCGCGCTCCACGCCGTGGTCGCCCGGAGCGACGCCGAGCGCGTCTCGCTCGACACGGTCCTACTCGCCCCGGGGCCGCCGCGCGCGTTCTCTCTCCTCACGCTCGACGGTCCGCCGTCGCTCGACGTCGCGCTCGTGCTCGAGGGCGACATTCTCCTCTTCAACGACGACGGCCCGACGCCTCAAGACAGGCGCGCGCGCCGCGCACGTCTTGCATGGACCCCGTGACCTCGCGCGCGACCCGCTTCGCGGCCGTCGCCCTCGCCACCGTCCTCGCCGCGTGCCCCTCCGCGAAGGCGCCGGAGGATCCGTCCATCCGCCACGACGCGACGGGCTCCTGCGGCGCCGGGCTCGACGCCCGCGCGTGCGGGCGCGCGTTCGGCCTCGTCCAGGCCGCGAGCGGCTTCGGCAACGTCAAGCACGAGGTGCTCCTCGATCCGACGAGCACGCTCGTTCCGGGGCGCGGGATCGAGAAGATCGACGGAGGCGCCTTCCGCGTGCTCCCGATCCGATGCGCCCAGGAGCGCGCCGGCGCCGGCAAGGACGCGGCGAGCGACAACGGCGCGGTCGACGCGTCCACGATCGACTTCTCCTACGTCGGGGTCTCGGTCGACGGCGCGCTCGTGTCGGCGGACGCGGACCTCGCCCCCTGGCTGCAGGTCGGCGCGGAGGCGAGCGAGCATCGCGTGTCGTTGGTCGCGCTCGCGTTCGTGCGCGACCTCGATCCCCAGTTCTTCGGCGCCGGCGGCGAGGTGGCGCTCGCAGGAGACGGCTGCGAGTGCGGCCGCGCCACCCACTTCGTCGGCGCGGTGAAGGCGGGCGGCCTCGTCTCCTACGAGATGACCGTGCGCGGAGGCGAGCTCCGCGGGCGAGCCCTCGACTTCGTGAAGGCGCGCCTCGCGAAGGGCGACGCCCGCGTCACCCAGACGGTCGTCGGCGGCCTCGAGGTCGACGGCCTCGACGCGCTCACGGGTGGGACGACGACTCCCGGCACGGCGCCCAGCACGAAGCCGCTCGGCTTCCGCGTGAAGAACCCCGTGCCGATCGCGTTCGCGGTCTACCCCCTCGCGGACGTGTGCCGCTTCGCGTTCCCGGTCCCGGAGGTCTCACCCGAGGTCGTCGACTTCGGCGACGTCCCGTACGGGACGGAGGTGACGCGGCTCGTCCACGTCGTGAACCGCGCGCCGGTGGAGCTGCGCGCGACCCTCGGGGAGCGCACGTTCGTGGTGCCGGCGCTCGGGTCTACCGACGTTCCCTTCACGTGGTCTCCGCGCGGGGATGCGCTCGGCTGCGAGCCGATCATGCAGGAGGAGACGCTCTCGTTCGTTCCGCGCGATGCGTCCGCGCCCGTCAGCCCGAGGAGCCAGTCGGTGCGCATCACCGCGCGCGCGCGCGCCGGAAAGGCGTCGTTCCGCCAGCACGAGCACGTCGACACGGGAGTCCACAGGAAGCCCGAGTACCCGGCGACGAAGCGGCAGTGGTCGTGCCCGCCCGACTACGCCGTCGCGACGTGCCGCACCGAGAGGGCCGAGTGCGGCGACGGCCGCTGCCTCACCGACGGATACGCGGTGAACGCGGGTCCGGAGGGGAACGGTTGCCGCTTCGGCTGCACGGGTCCGGACGGGCTCATCCCCGGGTTCTCGTCGAATTTCTGCAGGTTCGACGCCGTCATGGAGTGCCGCCTCCGCTGCCGCTGAGCCCGGGCAGAAATGGCGCAACCCCCGGTCGGGCGCGGCCGACCCGTCTCCCATGGAGCCGAAGACCCTCACCGCCCGTCCCGACGTCACCCTCGCCACGTCCGCGCCCCGCGCGACGCCGACCCCGCCGCGCGGCGCGGCCTTCAAGGACGTGCTCTCCCGCACGGCCGTTCGCTCGGCGGAGGCCGCGATGAGGAGCCTGCCGGGCGCGCCCCTCATGGCGATCGCGCTCCGCGGTGGCGCTGGGGCGCCGGCCGCGCTCGGGGTCCCGATGCCGGGCGCCGGGACCGTCCGCTCGGGGACGCCGGAGGGGCCCGGCGCTCTCGGCATGACGGGCGGCACCGCGACGTCGTCGATGGGCTCGCTCGGCACGGGCGCCGGCATCCCGGGCGCAGGCGCGGAGCCCGGTGTCGAGTCGTCGCTCGCGCAGAGCCAGGAGCTCAACATCTACTACCTCCAGCTCCAGGAGGCGGTGAACGCGCAGAACCGCTCGTTCACCGCGATCTCGAACGTGCTCAAGGCCGAGCACGACACCGTGAAGACGGCGATCGGCAACATCCGCTGACGCGCTTCGGCGCGCGGATCCGCGGCGAGACCACGACCAGACGTCGGGCAGCGAAGGCTCGGGTCGTGGGCCTGGTCTCGACGCGGCTCCTCGGTTAGACAAGGAGGCGAGCCATGGGGATCGATCGCATCGGCAAGGGTGGAGGCGTTCCGGCTCCGGACGCGGGCGCCGTGAGCGGCCCGAGCGAGGCTGGTGGCGCGACGGGCAAGAGCTTCGAGGTCGGGCCCTCGAAGGTCGCCTCCGCTTCTCCGGCGCATGCCGGAGACCCGACGTCGCCCCTCTCGCGTCTCCGCGCAGGAGAGATCGACGTGAAGGGGTACGTCGATCTCGAGGTCGATGCCGCGACGCGCGGGCTCGAGGGTCTCCCGCCGGCAGACCTCGCGGAGATCAAGAAGGTCCTCCGCGATCAGATGATGACCGACCCCGGCCTGACGGATCTGCTCCGTCAGGCCACGGGTCAGGCGCCGCCTACGCCCGAGGACTGAGCGCCCTGCGCGCGGCTGAGCACGCGATCGTCTACGCTCGACTCGCGTGAGCACGCGCCGCTTCCTCAAGATCCTCCACGAAGTCGGCTCGAGCGGCGTCATCGGCGCGCTCGTCGCGCACCTCGTCTTGCTCGCGACGGCGAAGGCGACGACGCCCGCCGAGTACGCCGTGCTCCGTCGGGGAATCGAGGCGGTCACGACGTGGCTCCTCTTGCCGTCGCTGCTCGTCGTCCTCGTCACGGGGCTCCTCGCGATCGCCGTCCACGCGCCGTTCCACAACGCGGGCTGGGCGTGGATCAAGGCGCTCTTCGGCGTGACGATGCTCGAGGGGACGCTCGGGGCGGTGCAGGGGACGGCGCGGGATGCGTCGGCGCTCGCGGCGAAGGTGGCGAGCGGGGAGCTGCCGGCCTCGTCGATGGAGGACGTGCTCCGGCACGAACGCGGTGGGCTCTGGCTCATCCTCGCGCTCTCGATCGCGAACATCGTGATCGCCGTGTGGAGGCCGAAGCTGTCACGGAAGCCCGTCGCGAAGGCCTGACTCACGCGCCCGCCCGGGCGGTGAAGGTGCGGTTGTGGACGGTGAGGCTCCTCGCCGCGGCGAGCACGAGAGCGGCCTGCAGGATCGAGACGACCGCGTACTCGGCGGTGGCGAGGCGAAACGGCGAGAAATCGGAGCCTTCGGAGGCGGGCGCCCAGACCTGGACCGCCGCGAGGGCGAGGAGGAGGAGGCCGTTGTGGGCCAGCGCCCAGCGCGCGGCGTTCCTCGCGCGGTCCGTCGCGCCCGGGGCGTTGAGGAGCATCCGGTCGCCCGCGCGGAAGAGCTTCACGGCCACGACGGCGCCCGTCGGGGCGGAGAGCACGCTGACGAGCATCGTCGGATTCCCCACGAAGAAGAGACCGAGGAGCGCCCCGGGCGTGAAGAGGACCATCTGGCCGAGGAGAAAGCACGTGAAGCTCGCGAGGAGGACGAGCACGGGCGCGGTCCCCTTCTTCCACGTCGGGACGGAGGTCTGGCGGTAGGCGCCCTCGCCCTGGACGCGGTCCTCGGCGCGCGCCCAGCCCCAGCGCGCGCTCCACGCGTTGCGGGTGCCGAAGAAGACGACGACGGGGATGAACAAGAGGAACGGCGAGTACGGAGCGAGCGAGAGGAGATCGTTCATGGTCGAGCCTCGGTCGCTCCCGGGTGCGAGCGTCGTGCCGCTCCGACGCGCCCGCGATCGCGCGGCCCTTCCGCCAGCGCCTGTCCACGACGTGGACATCGGGTGCCAAGGGCGTGGCCGGTTCCGCTAGATTTCCCGCCATGGCCATGATCGACAGGCGGCAGTTCGTGGCCGGGGTCGGAGCGTGCCTCGTCGGGTGCTCGCGGAAGCCCGCGGGCGCCGATGCGCCGCCGCCGCCGCAGCCCTCGACCCTCCCGATGTCCGCGCCGCTCGAGGCGGGGGCGGAGCCCCTGGACGCGGGGACGGCCGCGCTCCTGGGTCGTGTCGCGATGGATACCTGGACGTTCGAGGGGAACGGGCGCGCGGCGGTGCTCGTGCCCGCGTGGACCGCGGGCGAGCGCCTGCCGATGCTCGTCGCGATGCACGGGCGCGGCGAGGCGATGAAGGGACCCGAGAAGGGCGTCCTCGGGTGGCCCCGCGACTACGCGCTCGTCCGTGCGTTCGAGCGGCTCGCCGCGCCGCCGATCACGAACGAGGACCTCGAGGGCTTCGCCGATCCGGCGCGACTCGCGACGATGAACGAGGGGCTCCGGGCGCGACCGTTCGGAGGGGTCGTCGTCGTGTGTCCGTACTCGCCGGACGTCGATCTGAGGAAGCCTGCCGAGATCCGCGCCTACGCGGCGTACCTCATGAACGTCGTCCTTCCCCGCGCGAGGAAGGAGCTGCCGGTCCTCGCGTCAGCGGCGTCCACCGGCATCGACGGCGTCTCGCTCGGGGGGGCGCTCTCGCTCCGCATCGGCCTCGCGAACGCCGCCTCGTTCGGCGCGGTCGGGACGCTCCAGCCCGCGATCGGTGAGGACCAGGTCGAGGACTTCGCGGCGCTCGCGAAGGCGGCGCGCGAGAAGAATCCGAAGCTCTCGCTCCGGCTGCTCACGAGCAAGGAGGACTATTTCCGTCGTGCGATCGAGAAGACGTCGGCAGCCTGGCGCGCGGCGGGCCTCACCCACGACTACGCCGACGTGCCCGGACCGCACGACTATCCGTTCAACCGCGGACCGGGAGCGATCGAGATGCTCCTCTGGCACGATCGGGTCCTCTCACGCGCGTGAACGCCGGCCGGCGCGGGTGCTAGCATGGCCCCGCGATGGCACAGGCCGAGGCGCCGAACGCACGGGACGAAAAGCGCGACGGCGGGCCGATGCTCGTCGCGTTGGCCGATCTCGCGGCGGACGCGACGCTGTCGACCCGCGCCAACGTCGGCGGAAAGGCGGCTCGGCTCGCCTGGCTCCGGCGACACGGCTTCCTCGTTCCCGACGCCTGGGTCGTCCCCGCGAAGGCGTTCACGACGGCGCTCCGCGAGCTGCCCCCCGCGTGCGAGCCGAGGTCGCTCCTCCGCGCGGCGTCGGGGCGCGCCGTCTACGGCCGCGCGGCGGAGGCGCGCGAGCAGCTCCTCCGCGCCAAGCTCCCGCCGCGGCTCGAGGCGGAGCTCCGAGACCTCTGGCAGCGCCACGGCGGCGACGCGCGCTGGGGCTTCGCGGTGCGCTCGAGCGCGACGCACGAGGACGGCGCGCTCGTCTCGATGGCGGGGCTCGCGGAGAGCGTGCTCGGGGTCCGCGGCCCTGAAGCGCTGGCGAACGCCGTTCGGCGCGTGTGGGCGTCCATCGCGTCGGGGCGCGCCCTCGGCTACCTCGCTGCGCACGGCGTGCGCGACGTCGGGATGGCGGTCGTCATCCAGGCGATGGTCCCTGCCGACGCCGCGGGTGTGATGTTCACGCGCCTCTTCTCTCGGACGGGCGCGCCGCGCGAGCGGATCGTCAACGCTGGCTTCGGTCTCGGCTCCCCTGTCGTCGACGGCGTCACGACCCCCGACATGCTCCGCATCGGCGAGGGCGGGGATGTCATCGAGCAGACGATCGCGCGGAAGAGGACGAAGGCCGTCATCGACGGCGACGGCCTCGTCGAGGAGCCCGTCGCCGAGCCCGACGCGCCCGCGCTGACCCGCGCCAACGTGATCGAGCTCGCCGACGTCGCCGCCCGTCTCGAGGCGCTCGAGGACGTCGCGTGGGACGTCGAGTTCGCGTGCGAGGGCGACCGGGTCTGGGTCGTCCAGGCGCGCCATGTGACGGGTCGCGGGTACCCGGAAGGGGGCGACGCCGCCACCGTGTGGAGCAACGCGAACGTCGGGGAGGCGCTCCCCGGCGTCGCGACGCCCTTCACGTGGTCCGTCGCGGGCGCCTACAGCGAGGTCGGCTTCCGCAAGGCCTTCGGCACGCTCGGCTGCACGGTCCCGAAGAACGCGCGGCTCGTCGGCAACGTGCACGGCCGCTTCTACCTGAACCTCACGGAGTTCATGCGGATCGCGTCGCAGGTCCCGTGGCTGGATCCGCGCACGCTCGTCGAGCTCGGCGGCGGCGCGGGGGGAGACGAGCTCGCGATCCAGGTCGGCGAGGTCTCGCACAAAGGCTTCTTCGCGCGGCTCCCGATGACGACGGCGCGGCTCGTCCGCGAGCAGCTCCGCCTCGACGAGCAGGTCGCGAAGTTCGAGGAGGACGCCGAGCGCGCCTTCCGCGATCACAGCGCGCTCGACCTCGCGATCCTCCCGGACGAGGGCGTCGCGCGGAAGATCCGCGACGTCCAGGAGCTGCTCGAGAAGACCGGCGACGTGATGCTCACGTGCGCCTCGAGCGCGCTCGGCACCCACCTCGTCCTCACGCGCGTGCTCGCGCGGGTGGCCTCACCGGAGGAGGCAGAGCGTCTCGCGCAGGACCTCACGCGGGGGATCCGCGATCTCGAGAGCGCGCGTCCGGCGATCGGCGTCATGCGAATCGTGAACCTCGCGCGGAAGGATCCGGACGCGCGCGAGGTGCTCGAGCGCGACGACGCGACGCTCGGCGCGATCCCCGAGGGGCCGACGAAGCGCGCGATCGCCTCGTTCCTCGAGCTCTACGGAGACCGCGCGGTCCGCGAAGCGGAGCTGTCGACGCCGCGCTGGAAGGAGGACCCGCGCGCGGTCCTCGCGATGGTGCGCGTCGCCCTGCGCGGCGAGGCTCGTGACGCGGAGCCCCGGTTCGATCGCGCGAAGGCGACCGCCGACGCCGAGATGCAGCGCCTCGTCCCGCGCCTCAACCTCGCGGAGGGGACGCTCGTCCGTCACCTCGTCACGCGGACGCAGAAGGCCGCGCGCCTCCGCGAGCGCATGCGGGCGTGGGTCACGCGCGTCCTCGGCATGCTCCGCGACGTCGCGCTCGACGCCGATCGACGGCTCCTCCGCCTCGTGCCCGATCTCGCCCGCGACTGGACGACGCTGAAGGGCACGGGGGCCTTCGCGGTGAACACGGTCTTCTTCCTGACGGTGGAGGAGATCGTCCACGCCCTGCGGACCTCGCGGACCGATCTCGCGCCGCTCGTTCGCTCGCGTCGCGCGGAGCTCGTACGGGATCAGTCGCGGCCCGACCCGCCGGCGACGTTCATCGGCGCCCCGCCGCCCGTGCAGCTCCCACCCGCCGGCGGCGACGTCCTCCGCGGCACGGCGGCGAGCTCCGGGATCGTCGAGGGCCGCGCGCGCGTCCTCCTCTCTGCCGCGCAGATGAGCGAGCTCCTCCCCGGCGAGGTCCTCGTCGTCCATACGACCGACGTCGGGTGGACGCCTCTCTTCTGCATCGCCACGGGCGTCGTGACGGAGCTCGGCGGCGCCCTCAGCCACGCCGCCGTCGTCGCGCGCGAGCTAGGGGTGCCGAGCGTCGTCAACGTCGACGGCGTGACGCGCGCGATCCGGACCGGCGACCGCGTCCGCGTCGACGGAGACCGCGGCATCGTCGAGCGGCTCCCGGGCACGCCGGGCTGAGACGTGGGGCCGCGCGCACGCGAGAAGGTGTGGGTCGTCCGCGCGGGGGACGGCGCGACCGTCGGCGAGATCGTGACGAGGATGCGGGAGGACGCCGGACGCGCGGTCGCCGAGGGTCGCGTCTTCGTGGGGCGCCGGCGGGTGACGACGGCAGCGCTGGCCGTCACCGTCGGCGACGAGGTGAAGGTCGGCGCTCCCCCCGCGGTCGGCGGCGCGAAGAGCGCGGCGACACGCGTTCGCTTCGTCGAAGGCGGCTTGATCGGGACGGTCAAGGAGGCAGGGATCCCGACGGTGCCGGATCACGCGGGTGCGTCGCACAGCCACGTCGCGCTCGTCGCCCGCGAGCTCGGGCGAGATGCAGGTAGTCTGCACGTGACGTCACGGCTCGATCGCGAGGTGAGCGGCGTGGTCCTCTTCGCGGGGGACCTCGCGACCGCGTCGCTCCTCCGACGCGCGCGCGAGGAAGGGGTCTACGAGCGCCGCTATCTCGCGCTCGCCGCGTCACGCACGCTCGCGGAGGCTGGCACGTGGGACGGCGCGATCGGCGCCGGGAGGGATCCGAGGCATCGCGCCGTCGGCGGAGCGGACGCGAAGGCCTCGCGGACGCGATGGCGCGTGGTCGCGCGGGCGGGGGAGGGCGTCGCGCTCCTCGCCCTCTCGCCCGAGACGGGGCGCACCCACCAGATCCGGGTGCACGCGAGCCACGCCGGCGCGCCGCTCCTCGGCGACCGCGACTACGGCGGACCGACGCGCATGACGACGGCTTCGGGCCGGGTCGTCGCGCTCGCGCGCATCGCGCTCCACTGCGCGAGGGTCGTCGTGCCCGGGCCGACGGCGAGGGTGGAGATCGCCGCGGAGATCCCCGACGAGCTACGTCGGATCTGGGCGGAGCTTGGCGGCGCGGCCGAAGCGTGGAATACCGCGCTCGCATGCTCGGTCGCCGCTCCCGCCGTCTCGTCGCCTTCGTCGTGAGCGCGGTCGCGCTCGCGAGCGCGCTCGTCGCGAGCGCGGCGCCGCCCTCGTCGTCGGCGCGTCCCGGCCCCTCGGCCGTCTCGGGCCCGCCGCTGGTCGTGGAGGACGGGGCCGCGCGCGCAGCGCGCATCCCGCCCGATCCGCCCTCGATGACGGAGCGCCAGCAGTGGCTCTTCGACCTCCGCTGGGACAAGGGGGACGTCTACCTCCTCGAGATCCAGTCCGTCGACATGGGGGAGCCTCGCACGACCCCGCGCGTCTTCGGCCGCTTCGCGCTGGAGCTGTTCGAGGGGCCGACCCTGATCGAGCGGGTGCGGTTCGACTTTCCGCTCCTCGGCGCGGGCGCCGATCAGGAGGACGCCGGACGTGGCTTCCGGGCTCCGCCGCGCCTGACGGCGAAGCTGAGGTCGCGCATCGGCGTCTACTTCCCGGCGACGAAGCGCGGCACGCGGCTCGAGCTGTGGGATCGCGCCACCGACGTGCGCTACCCGCTCCCCTGGCCTCCCAGGGCAGGCACGTTCGGGCCCCCGTCGGCGGCGTCCGCCGAGGGCGGCGCCCCGGCCTCGGTGGCGGACCGCTAGAGCTCTGGCGTGAGCCCGACAGATCGGAAGCCGTCGTCGCGCGTAGGATCGCCGTGTTCTCCCGCGCCGGAAAAGCCGGCTCGCACGGATCCTCGGCAAACCCCGCGACTTGTGCGACCCTTCTGGCGATGACGCAGGCCGGTGGAGAGCAGGATCCCCTCGTCGGGCAGGTGGTGGCCAACAAGTACCGCATCGTTCGCCTCCTCGGCGAGGGCGGGATGGGCTGCGTCTACCTGGCCGAGCAGCAGCTCGGGTCCACCACGCGCAAGGTCGCGCTGAAGACCCTCCACAAGCACCTCAGCCACGACCCGCACATCAAGGCGCGCTTCGACCGCGAGGCGGGCACCGTCGCCGCGCTCGAGCACCCCAACACCATCCAGGTCTACGACTTCGGCGAGATGGGCGACGGGACGCTCTACCTCGTGATGGAGTTCGTGCAGGGCAAGAGCGTCGCCGACATCCTCGAGAAGGAGGGGCCGATGCCCCCTCCGCGCGTCGACAACATCCTCCGGCAGGTGTGCGGCTCGCTCGAGGAAGCGCACGGCCACGGGATCGTCCATCGCGACCTCAAGCCGGACAACGTCGTCCTCACGGACAAGGCGGGGACCAAGGACTGGGTCGAGGTCCTCGACTTCGGCATCGCGAAGCGATCGAGCGAGCACGATCCGAACGAGGCGAAGCTCACCCAGCAGGGCATGGTCCTCGGGACGCCGCCGTACATGAGCCCGGAGCAGTTCACCGGCCAGCCGATCGACATGCGGAGCGACATCTACGCGCTCGGCGTCATGGCCTACGAGATGCTCACGGGCCGTCTGCCGTGGCAGGCGAACACCGCGTGGGAGTGGGCGTCGAAGCACATGACCGAGCCGCCGACGCCGCTCGAGCAGCAGCCGCTCGGTCCGCACGTCCCCGACGCGATGCGGGCGGCGATCACGCGCGCCCTCGCGAAGGACAAGGACCATCGCTTCGCGACGGTGAAGGAGTTCTACGAGGCGTTCTCCGGGGCCGGCGGCGTCGCGGCCGCCGTGTCTGCGCCTTCTGCCGCGGGTCGCGCGAAGACCGAGATCGGCGCCCCGATGCCGATGATGGGCGGTCCGGGCGGTCCAGCCGTCACCCCGCAACCGTTCAGCGCGCCGATGCCGGGAGGACCTCCCCCCGGAATGGGAATGGGTCCGGGCGCCGCAGCGGTCCCCGCAGCCCCGATGCACACGGCCGGAGGCGCGAAGAAGGGCGGCCCTGGCGGGCTCGTCATCGGTCTCGGCGTCCTCGCCGTCGTGCTCCTCGCCGGCGGCGGTCTCCTCGCGCTCGGCGGGAAGAAGAAGCCGAACCCGGCCGCCAGCATCGACCTCACGAGCACGTCGACGACCGCCAGCCCGGCGGCCTTTGCGGACGCCGGCGCGATCGCCCACGGCGACGTGCCCGTGGGGGACCCGGCCAGCGTCGGCAGCGTCGCCCCGCTCGACCCCGGCTCGAGCGGCGCGCTCCCGGCGGCCGGTGCCGCCACCAAGCCCGTCGCCGGCGGCACCAAGCCGACCGGCAACGTCCCGACTCCGAAACCGAGCGGCGCCATCCCGACGCCGCAGCCGGCGAAGCCCGCCGATCCGCCCGACTGCGTCACCTACCGCACGATGAAGGCGAAGCCGAGCACACCGCCCGCGATGCTCAACGCCTACCAGGCGAGGTGCGTCAAGGCGGGCGGCACGCCCTGACGACGCGCCCCGCGCGGCGGGGATCGTTGCTAGTCTAGCCGGCGATCGTCGATGCAATGCCCCTCGTGCCACAGCGTCGTCCAGGGCCATCCGCCCTTCTGTCCGTCGTGTGGGGCCGCGCTCCCGCGCGAGGCGGCGCCTGATCCGCTCATCGGGCGCACGTTCGCGGGCAAATACAAGATCGTCCAGCTCCTCGGCGAGGGCGGGATGGGGGCGGTCTACGTGGGCGAGCAAGCGCTCGGCACGAAGATCCGCAAGGTTGCGATCAAGACGCTCCACGCGCACCTCTCGCGCGACGAGGCGATCCGCGCGCGCTTCCAGCGCGAGTGCGAGACGCTCGCGGGCCTCCAGCACTCCAACACGGTCCAGGTCTTCGACTTCGGCACGACCGACGACGGCCTCCTCTACATCGTGATGGAGTTCGTGCAGGGCCGCAGCATCGCCCTCGCGCTCGAGCAGGATGGACCGATGAGCGCGGATCGCGTCACGCGCATCCTCGAGCAGATCGGCGGGTCGCTCGCCGAGGCGCACGCGCAGGGGATCATCCATCGCGATCTCAAGCCCGACAACGTCGTGCTCACCGAGCGCGCCGGCCAGAGGGACTTCGTGAAGGTCCTCGACTTCGGGATCGCGAAGCGGAGCGGCGAGGCGGACCGGAACGAGAAGAAGCTCACCCAGCAGGGCATGGTGCTCGGGACGCCGCCCTACATGAGCCCGGAGCAGTTCACCGGGCAGGCGCTCGACGCGCGGAGCGACATCTACTCGCTCGGCGTGATGGCGTACGAGATGCTCACCGGGCAGCTCCCCTTCGACGCGGCGACCGCGTGGGAGTGGGCGACGATGCACATGACGGCGGCGCCGAAGCCGATCGAGACGGCGCCCAACGGTGCCGCCCTGCCCGAGTCGATGCGCGCGGCCGTCATGCGTTCGCTCGCGAAGAATCCCGATCAGCGCTTCGCGTCCGTCACCGAGCTCGTCGAGCGTTTCACAGGGCGAGCCGGGCCCGACGCGAGCGAGGTCGCCCAGCGGATGGCGACGCGTGCGTCGAAGGTCCCGGCTCCCGCGCCCGGCACGCCGCCCACGGCGGGCATGGCCGTGCCCCCGATGTTCGACGCGAGCGCGCCCCTGGGCGACGGCCGGCCGAAGACGCAGATCGGCGAGCCGATCGTGCTCCCGCCGGAAGCGTTCGGGACGTCGCCGGGGATGCCCATCGGAGGAGGGTACGGGGCGCCGGCGGCCTCGCCCTACGCCGCACCTCCGGTCCAGCCAGGCGCCTACGGCCCCGGGCCGAGCGTCGGCTACGTGGGGGCGCCGGCGCCAGGGCCGCTCGTCCACGGGTCGACGAGCGGCGGTGGCCGCGGCGGCAAGGGACCGATCCTCGCGGTCGCCGGCATCGTCGCGCTCCTCAGCGTGGGCGCGATCGCATGGGGCGCCGGGCTCTTCGGCAGCGGATCGAGGTCTTCGGACGTCCCGCCGCTCGATCTCGGGACCTCGGGTGGCGCGACCACGACCACGACGGCGACGACGCCCGCCCCGACGGACACCCATCTGCCGCCCGCCGTGCCGACCACGACGGCGCCGCCCCTGACGCCAGGTACGAACCTGCCGCCCGCGACGCCCGCGAAGCCGAACCCGACGCCGGCGAAGCCGAACCCGCCCGCGACGCCTCCACCCGCGACGCCGCCGCCCGCGACGCCTCCGCCCGTGACGCCTCCGCCGATCCCGAAGCCCACGCCGCAGCCGCCGCCGCAGCAGCCC